>JBBQXD010000009.1:0-86887 GCA_038209995.1 Candidatus Limnocylindria bacterium
CGAGGTCGTGGCCCCGGGCCAGGGCCTCCGTCATCGCCAGGGAGCCGATCCGCCCCGTGGCGCCGAGGATCGTCACCTGCATCTCGCACTCCCCATCATCGGTCGACCGGCGGCGGTCGCGCGGTGCGTCGCGCCGGCCGCATGGCGCGGCCCTAAGCGTATTCCTCTCGGTGCTCGCCTCGATCCTTCGCGACCGTGCGGTCGACGATGTCGAGGGTCTCGGCCACGGTGCGGCCGTTCTCGTCAGCGGCCTTCTTGATGTCGTCGTAGGTGATGTTGGCCTCGCCCATCTCCAGATGGGCATCCATGCAGCCACAGGTCAAACACATATCGGTTAGACATGCATCAGGCGTGCCGAACTCGGACCGCGTGCACCCGCAGATTCGATGTCCAGCTACCCCGCGGCTCCCGCCGTCACCGTCTCGGAGAGCACCGGCGCTCGCCTCGCGCGCCCGTGCAGCGGCAACGAAACGATTCACCGTTCGCAGCCGCTCCCCAAGGCCCTCAGCGCTGAGCTTCGATGCGCATCGGTCCTTCGCCTACCTAGATCGCCCGGATATCGCCGGGCGTCATGCGCGGCCCGTGGCGTGGCATGGCGATACCGCTCACCTCGAGCAGCCGCTGCACCCGGCCGCGCTGGCCGGCGTACGGCGCGAGCAGCTCGAGCATGCGAGCGTCGTCGGCGCGCGCCTCGCCGGCGAGCGCCCAGGCAACCAGCGAGGGGAGGTGGTAGTCGCCGACGCTCACCGCATCGGGATCGCCCCATGCGACGCGCGCCACCTCGGCGATCGTCCACGGCCCGATGCCGGGGATGCTGCGGAGGCGGGCCGTCACCCGCTCCGGGTCCTGGGTCTGCAGGCGATCCGCAAGACGCCCCACCCGACCGATGAGCGTCGCCCGGCGCCGCTCGAGCCCCAGCCGGTGCCAGGTGAAGGAGGGGATGGCGGCGAGGGTCGGCGCGTCGGGAAGGACGCGCATGCCCGCAACGCCCCCTGGACCGGGTGCGGGCTCGCCGTGCTCGCGGAGCAGGGCACGCCAGGTTCGCCGCGCCTCGATACCCGTCACCTTCTGCTCGAGGATCGCTGGCACCAGCGCTCCCATCACATCCCCGGAGCGCGGCAGGCGCAGGCCGGGGAACCGATGCACCAGCGCCGTCAGCACCGCGTTGCTCGGCTCGAATGCCTCCGGCGCGTCCTCGATCCCGATGAGCGCGGCTGCGGCTCGCACCGCGCTCGTGGCTCCCGGACCCCACGCTCGCACATCGACGCTGCCGTCCACGACGTGCACGCGCAGCGTCGCGGGCCCGCTCGAGGTGCGCCAGGCGCGCCATGCCTCGCGGGCGCCGATGCGGATCGTCTGGTCGCCGTGGCCATGCGCCACCGGAGCGAGCGTACGTGGCAGGTCGAGCGGCACCTGCAGCGGGATCGTCGCGGTGGCGTCGGCCGGCGAGCCGTCGCGGGGGAGCGGGACACGCGTGCGAAGCAGGACGGCAGGCGGCATCGCGAGCGGTGCGATCAGCGGCGGATGGTGAGGACGATCGGAGCGCGGCGCTGCGCGTCCTCGAATTCGGGCCGGCTCCGGATACCGCGATAGCCCTCGGCGACGATCGCCTGGCCGCAGAGCGCGCTGAGGGTCGAGCCCGGCCCGGCGAGGACCAGCAGGTCGGGCGCCTCCTCGCGCAGGGCGACGCGCAGGGCGGTCGCGAAGCGGTACGGGGTGGTGAGGAACACGTCGAGGGTGTACATCGCGATCTCCGCCGGGTCCGTCGACCACGGCGTCCAGCGGCGTCCCATGCCGTCGATCACAGTGACCTGTGGCCGCTCCCAGGCGGCGCCGGTCATCCGCTCGGCGACCCCCGCCGCGAGGTGCGCGGCCAGCGGGGTGTGGTCGGGGCCCTGGAGGGCGAGGCGCAGCGGATAGCGACGTTCCCCGATGCGGACGGGTGCCAGGTGGCGGAGCAGGCGCTCGACGCCCGCGTCATCGCCGCCGAGGACGTCGAAGGCGCCGAGCTCGATGCTCTCGTACACCGTCCCCTGCCCATTGCCGCTCGCAGCTCCGAGCGTCGCTGCCACGCTGGCGGCGAGCGCCTCGTCGGGCCGCCAGGCCTCATCGGTGCGCGGGTAGATGACCTGTCCCCCGCGGCCGCCGCCCGGCAGCGGCCGCTGCTGCAGACGGCCGAGCTCCTGGACCAGGGCGAAGCCGTCGTCGAAGCCGAGGACGCCGGTGGCGGTGAGGGCGGTGATGAAGCCGATCCCGTTGCCGACGACCGCGGCGATGCCGTGGTCGAGCGCGGCGCGCTCGGCGTCGAGCATGCCGGCCAGCCAGGTGAGGGGCACCGCGTGGATGGGCTGCAGGTGGACCGATGGATCGAAGGCGGTGGCGTCCAGCTCGGCGAGGCTCGGCAGCCCGAGCGCGCGGCGCAGCACGTCGGCGTGCTCGACCCAGTCGTGGTCCGCCGGCAGCGCCCCGCGGCTCGCCGCGGTGTAGGCGCCGCGGCCGGGCAGCACGAGGATGCCGCGCTGGGCCTTCACGCGCGCACCGCCTCGCCGGCCCGCGCGTGGGTGGTGACCGCGATCGCCCCCGCGACGATCTGATCCGTCCCGACCAGGACCGCGCTCGTCGCGGTGCCGAGCGGCACGAAGCTGTCGACGGCCCGCACGGAGCCGATCCCGCCGCTCAGCACCCCATGCTCGACGAGGTCGGCGATCACCGCGTCGGCGATCCCCGCGCCGGTGGCACGGCATTCGTCGACGACGAGGACGGCACGGCAGGCCGCCGCGTGCTCCCGGATCGCCTCGACCGGCAGCGGATTGAGCCACCGCAGGTCGACGACCCGGGCCCTCAGCCCATGCTCGCCGCGGAGGCGGCGGGCGGCCTGGAGCGAGAGGCGGATGCCATTCGCGTAGCTGACGATGAGGAGGTCGCGCGCATCGGCGTCGTGCACGCCCACCTCGCCGGGAAGCAGCGTCGCCGGCGGCGGGAGGTAGTCCGTCAGCCAGCCGCCGTCGCCATCGGTCTCGAGGTCCTTCTCGTGGTAGAGGGCGATCGGCTCGAGGAAGACGACGATGCGCCCATCCTCCTCCGCCATCGCGATGGCGCCGCGGAGCATGCGTGCCGCGTCATCGCCCCGCGCCGGCACGGCGACCACGAGGCCGGGGATGTCGCGCAGCGCCCCGATGCTGTTGTCGTTGTGGAAGTGGCCGCCGAAGCCCTTCTGGTAGGCGAGGCCGGCGACGCGCACGACCATCGGGTTGCGGAACTGGCCAGCGCTGAAGAACTGGAGGCTCGTCGCCTCGCCGCGCAGCTGGTCGAGCGCGTTGTGGAGGTAGGCGAGGTACTGGATCTCCGGCAACGGCAGCAGACCGAGGTGCCCGGCGCCCTGCGCGATGCCGAGGATCGAGGTCTCGTCGAGCAGCGTGTCGAAGACGCGCGCCGGTCCGAAGCGCCGCTGGAGGCCGTTCGTCAGGTTGTAGACGCCCCCTTTGCGGCCCACGTCCTCGCCGAACAGGAGGAGCTCCGGGCGTCGGGCCATCTCGTCGGTGAGGGCGGCGTTGATGCAGCCGGCGAGCGTCCGCGCGTTCGGGGTCGTGGCCTCTTCGGGCAGCGTGCCGCCGAACAGCTCGCGCCGTGCGTCATCGGTCAGGGTGGGGCGTGCCGCACGCGCTGCCACACGTTCCGGGTGGAAGGGAGCGAGGGGCGCGATGACCTCCGCGGTGGTGCTCAGCCGTGGGCGGCGGGTGGCCTCCTCCGCGGCGCGCATCACGCGGTCCCGGGTGTCGGCGACGATCGCGCAAAGCTCCTCCCGCCGCGCGACGCCGAGCTCGACGAGCCGCCGCGCGTTTCGGATGAGCGGGTCGCGGGCCTCGATGTCCGCGATCTCGGCGACGTTCCGGTACACCTGCTCGGCGTCCGATCCGGCGTGGCCCCAGAGGCGGATCGTCGGCAGGTGGAGGAACGCGGGCTGGCGCGTGCGCCGCACGTGCTGGACCGCTTCGGCGGTGACGGCCCACAGCTCGTCCAGCTCGCCATCCCCCAGGAGGTAGCGGAGATGGGGGAGCGCGCCGAAGCTCTCGGCGATCCATCCGGTCGGCGTCGGGACACTGATGCCGGTCCCGTTGTCCTCGCAGACGAAGAGGATCGGGCAGGGGAGGCCCATGCGGGCGGCGTAGCGGGCGGTGTTGATGCCCGCCAAGGCGGTGGCGTGGTTCGCGCTCGCGTCGCCGAAGGAGGCGAGCACGATCGCGTCGCTCGGCAGCTCGCCCGACAGGCCCATGCGCCGTGCTCGCCCGAGGCTGAAGGCGAGGCCGGTCGCCTTCGGGAGGTGGCTGGCGATGGTCGAGGTCTGGGGCGGTACCCACAGCGCTCGGCTGCCCCACACCTTGTGGCGCCCGCCGGAGATCGGATCCTCGGCGGAGGCCACGATCCCGAGCAGTGTGTCGAAGGCGGGGGTCGAGCCGGGCAGCTGGCGAGCGCGCGCCATCATGAGCGCGCCGGACCGGTAGTGGAGGAACGCCGGATCGGTGATGCGCAGCTGGGCGCCGAGGACGACGTTGTTCTCGTGGCCGGCCGAGCCGATGGTGTAGAAGCTGCGGTTCGTCTTCTTCAGCTCGCGGGCGGCGACGTCGAGCGCGCGGCTCAGGACCTGGTCCTCGAAGAGGCCGATCGCCGTCGCGGCATCCAGCGTCGAGCCCGCAGCGACCGGATCCCGCGGCGCGAGACGGCGCGTCGACGCGGAAAGCGCGGCGAGCGCGGTGTCCAGGGCGTGCTCGACGATCGGGACGCGATCGAACGTCATAGGTCGGCGGTGCTCGAGGCTCTGCGAGGCGACGGAATCGGTCCCCGCATGATACCCGGCGAGCGCCGCCGCACCGGGCCGCTGTCAATGCGGGAAGCCGCCGCCGGTGGTGATTGCGAAGCAGCCGACGAGGAACCACGGGGTGACGCGGCCCGCCCATCGGCGCAGGAAGGAGCTCATGTGCCTCTGTGCCTCCACCGTAAGGCCCCGGACCCAGGTGTCGGGGCAGCCCGCTCAGGAGACCTGATCGGGCCTTATCGGCCGCTTAGCTGCCACTTATCAGGGCGCTCGCGGCCGGCCGTGCGTCGGGAGCAACCTCAACCGAGGGAGATCAGCACGACGGCGGCGATCGCGAGCGCGACCGCCACGAGGCCAAGCGGGGGAGCGCCTCCGCCTCATCGCGGCCGGGCTCGTGTCACCGATCAACACCGACCTCATCCCGAACTACGCGAACATCTTCGACAGCCTGAAGCTGCAGAACTACAACAGCGTCAAGGGCGTGCCCTACGGCGTGCGCCGTCTTCCTCATCCTGCTGTCGGTGGTGCCGGTCTACGTCGCGCAGCGGCTCGGGGGCCAGGCGGTGCGCTAGGCGTGCACGCACCGCATTCGGTCGCGGGGGGATGGCAGGGTGGCGGGGAAGCGCCTATCCTCGCGACACGTTCGCGGCCGGTGGGGCCGCCGCCAACGTTCCGACCCGCGCACCGAGGGGGCGTCAGACCAATGATCATCGAGACCGGCGAGCTGCGGCCCGTCGCCCGCGTTTCACGCCCAGGCTGGACCCGCCCGCTCGTCGCCGCCGTGGCGGCGCTGACGGTTGCGATGGGGAGCGTCGTGGGGGTTTATGTCGTCGGCGGCCGCGCCGGCAGCGGTCCGGGCCAGCTCGCGACCTGGGCGCCGGCGGACGCCGCGATGTACATGGAGGCGGACCTGTCGCTTCCGGGTGCCCAGCGCGCGAACCTGGAGGCGCTGCTCGGTCGCTGGCCGGCGCTCGATGCCGATCTCGTGCTCGGCGACGGCTTCGCCGGCTGGGTCGACGGGATGCTCGGAGAGGCGTCCGCCCCGGTCTCGTACCGCGACGACATGGCGCCATGGCTGACCGGCGCGTACGCGTTCGTCCTTCCGAGCTGGCCGGAGATGAGCTCCGCCGGCGGCTCGTCGATGCGCCACGCGGTCCCTGAGATGGTGGCGGTCATCGGCAGCCGCGATCGCGCGGCGGCCACCGCCTTCACCGATCTGCTGCGTGGCCGTGCCACGGAGCAGGGGTCCACCTTCAGCTCGGCGACGGTGGACGGCGTGACGGTCTGGTCGTTGGGCAAGGGCGGTGCCTTGTCGCACGGCATGGCGAACGCCGAGATGGCGTATGCGGTCGCCGATGGGGCGGTCCTCGTCGGCACCGGCAGCGACGCGATCAGCGTGGCGCTGGCGGCCCATGGCGGCGGCGCATCACTCGCCGCCGAGGCCGAGGTGGCCCGCCTCGCCCGCGCGCTCCCCGCCGAGCGGGTGGCGTTTGCGGCCGTCGACGCCCGCACCCTGCTCGATCAGCTCGCCACCGAGCTCGGCCCGGCCTACGCCGACCTGGCCGCGAGCACGGGCGGCCGCGTGGTGATGGCGGTCTCACTCGAGGCCGATCGCCTCGTCACGACCACGGTCAGCGACGCGCCAACCGGCACCTTCGCGCCGCAGGCGCTGTCCGAGCCGCTCGCGCGGCGAATCCCGAGCGATGCGCTCGCGTACGGCGCCATTCCCCAGCTCGGGAAGGGTTTCAGAGCCGGCATCGAGGCCATGCTCTCGTCGACGGCGTCCAATCCCAGCACCGCCGGGATGGTCCGCGAGTGGGCGAATGCCTTCCAGTCCGCGGCGGGCTTCCCGCTCGACGAGCTGCTCTCGTGGGCCGGTGACAGCGCGTTCTTCGTGAGCTGGGATGGCGGCCAGCCCTCGGGCGGCGTCGTCATCCTGACCAGCGACCGCGCCGCCGCCAAGGACCAGGTCGACAGGCTCGTCCACGCCCTCATCACCGTCGCCGCCTCATCAGGCACTGATCTCTCGGTAACGAGCGAGCAGGTCAACGGCGTGCCGGTCACACGGATCACCGGACCCGTCGCGCAGGGCGGCACGCCGGTGATCGAGATCGCCGTCACCGCCGACAGCGTCGTGATGACCGTCGGCGCGGGATCGGCGGCGCGCGTCATCGGCCTCGACGCGGGCGCCTCGCTCGGTGCGTCGACGCGCTTCGCATCGGCGATTCAGGCGGTCGGCGGCAGCGCCACCACCCCGTCGCTGTTCATCGACCTCGCGGGTATCGTTACTGCCGTGGCGAGCCAGGTTCCCGCGGATGCGGCCTCGTCGTTCGACATGTTCGTGCGGCCGAACCTGGCGCCGGTCGACCACCTTGCCGCCGCGGCGCACGTCGAGAACGGCCTGCTCGTCTCGCGGATGGACCTCGTCCTGCGGTGAGCAGCGCCGCGCGGGCTGGCCTCGAGCCGCTGCGGCTCCCGGCTGGCACCCGCGTCGGCCGCGACACCGTGGCCGCGCACCTGGCCGCGCTCGGGGTCACGCCCGGCGCCTGGTCGAACGGCCCGGGCGAGCGGTATGCGGCGCACGACCACCGCACGACGAAGCTCCTGATGTGCGCGGAGGGGAGCATCACGTTCCTGTTCGACGACGGATCCGAGGTCGCGCTGCAGCCCGGCGAGGGCTTCATCCTTCCGCCCGAGACGCGCCACGCGGCGGTCATCGGTCCTGATGGCGTGACCTGCCTCGAGGGCCACCGCGGCTAGGGCTTCGGCGCTCCTCGGCGCCGCGCGCCGCGACCTCGTACGGGTTGCTCCGGTACCAGCCGGTCCCGGCGCGCCAGGACCGGTACGAGGCGCGCAGGTAGCGCGCCGCGAAGGCCATGCCGTGGCGTCGCCACTGGCGAACGTGCTCGAGCTCATGGCGCAGCTCGCGCGCGTCGAGGGCACGCCAGGACCAGATGTCGCGTCCGAGGGTGATCGCCAGCCAGTTCGGGAGCAGCAGGCGTCCCGGCCGCCGCAGCCAGCCGATGACATGGAGCCGATGCGGGATCGCCCCCGACGCCTTCGGCCCGACTTCACGCACGGTGGTCATGCTCGTGATGGTGGTCGTGCCCGGCCGGCTCCGGATCGAGGAGCAGGTCACGCCGGTCGCCCCAGTGCTTCAGGAACCGATAGAAGTTGCGCTTCGAGAGCCGCGCACGCTCGTCGGGGTCGAGGGCGGCGTACCCGCGGTGCTCGTGGCGGGTGAAGGGCAGGGGCGCCGTGCGGACCGCGCGCCAGCCAGCGTCGCGCGCCTTGAAGCTGAAGTCAAGGTCGGCGTTCCGGTACCAGCGGAAGCGATGGTCGAACTCGCCCGCGGCACGGAGCACCTCGCGCCTGACGGACAGGCAGTAGCCCTCGACGGCATCGACCTCGCCCGGCTCCGCGTCCTCGAACTGGCGCCCGTCCGCGCTTCGCACGCCCCAGCCTCCCGCCAGCCCGACCCGCGGATCGTCGAAGGCGGCGAGGAGCGGGGCGGCCCAGTCGCCGGCCGGCTCGAGGCTTGTGTCGAGGAGGACGATGATCGCCCCCATCGCGCGGCGCATGCCCAGGTTGACCGCATCCGCCCAGCCGAGTCGTTCGGTAGTGGCCAGGACCCTGGGCTGGATCGGCAGGCTGGCGGCCGCGACGAGGTCATCGATCGGCTCGGCCGGGGCGTTCGCCACGATGCCGAGGCTCCAGGACCCAGCCGGGGGATGCGCGGCCAGCCCGCGCAGCATGCGGGCGAGGTCCGCGGGATGGTCATCGACGACGAGCACGACGCTGAGCGGCAGCTCGGCCGGCTCCGCGATCCGGCTCGCGAGGTCCTCAGGGCGCGCGTAGCCCGTCCCGGCCGACGCCGGTGGCAGCATCGGTCGTACGGTCGATCCAGACACGCCGTCCTGGATGTCCCAGCCGAGCGCCTGGATCGCGTCGCGGAGCGCATCGGCCCGTGCGAAGTCGCGGTCCGAACGAGCGGCGCTGCGATCGGCGAGCAGGCGGCGGACTTCGTCGGGGACCCGCTCGCTCACGGCGCCTCGCCGTCGGGCGCGTGGCCGCCCGGGCTCGGCCACGCTGCCGAGCGACCGATTGGGCGGCCATCGGCCTCGCGCTTGAGCTTGTGCGAGCCGCCCTCGGGGGGCCGATAGCGAAGCCGCTCGACGGGCACCCCGCCGACGAGGTGGCGCTCGAGGATCTCGTCCGCGTCGGCAGGGGCGACGGCGGAGTACCAGACGTCGTCGGGGAAGACCACCACCATCGGTCCGTTGCCGCACTGGGAGAAGCAGCCCGCCCTATTGATCCGCACGCGATCCCCGAGCCCGCGCTCTTTCACGAGCGCCTTGAGCCGGGCATGCAGGCCGAGCCCGTCACCATCGATCGTGCCGCACCAGTCGCCTGCCGTGCAGACGAAGCAGTGCCGTTCGTAGACGCTCATATGCTCGAAGGAAGTACTCCCGTGGCTGACCCGACCGTACCGGGCAGCCGGAAGGCACCGCAACCGTACTATCCGAACAGGATCCCCATCGACCACACCGGTCGGGGGCGCTCCTGTCAAGTCACCCTACGCGTGCCCCGGTGGAGGACAACCGTACACCGATGATCAGTAACGAGGTAGGCAGGCTGCTGACGGCTTCTGAGGTCGCCGACATGCTCCACCTGCACGTGAACACCGTGAAGCGCCTTGGCGACCGCGGCGAGCTGCCTTTCTTCCGGGTCTGCAAGCGCGGTGACCGACGCTTCCGCTACGACGACGTGCTCGAGTTCCTGCGCCGCGCGAAGTAGGCGCCATTCGATGCCGCCCGGACCCCACGCCGGGTGCGCTCCGCTCCTGCCAGGGGGCGGCAAACGACCGCCGAGGTGCCCATCTCGGCGGTCGTTCGTATGTGACGGCATAATGGCCGCCCGATGACCGATCCCGATGCGCGCCTCCAGCTTGCCGAAGGCCAGCGCCTCCTCGACGACGGCGACCCGGCCGGGGCCATCCGCGTCCTCTCGCACCTCGTCACCGGGTCGGATCCCGAGGTCGCTGGGCCGGCGCTGCTCGCGATCGCGACCGCTCGCTACCGCACCGATGACGAGCCGGGCGCGCTCGCCGCGTGGCAGGACGCGGCCAGCCGGAGCTTCGGCGGGGCGTGGATCGGCTGGCGCAGCGCCGCCGAGCAGCACGTCCGAGACGGCAACCTCGACGAGGCGATCGCCGCCTACCGAGAGGCAGACCGCCGTGCGCCGGCAGGCGAGCGGGGGGCAATCGCCAACCGGATCGCCTGGCTCCTCAAGGAGACCGGCCATGACTTTGCCGCGCGCCGCCAGTTCAACCGCGCCCGCGGCCGCTACGGCACCTACGCGCCGGTCGTCACGTGGGCGATCATCGCCGCCTGCGTCGTCGTCTTCGTGGCGGACTGGGTCCTCGCCGGTGGCGGCCAGGTCGGCATCTTCGGCAATGGCGGGCCGCTCGTCGAGCGGCTGCTCATCGACCGCCCCGACGTCATGGCGGGGGAGTGGTGGAGGATCTTCACCAGCGCCTTCGTCCACCTCGGCATCGCGCACATCGCGTTCAACATGCTGGCGCTCAACCTGTTTGGGCCGCTCCTCGAGGAGATGTACGGCCACATCGAATATCTGGTCATCTACCTCCTGTGCGCCGCGGGTGGCAGCGTGCTGACCCTCATCGCTGCGCCCGACCAGGCCGCCGCAGGCGCCTCGGGCGCCATCTTCGGGCTCTTCGGGCTGGCGTTCGTCGTCCCTCGCCGGCACCACGTGGCCACGACCCCGCAGGCCCGCGCCATCCTCGGCCAGGCCGGAACGCTGCTGGCGGTGAACCTCGTCTTCACCTTCGCGATCCCGGGGATCAGCTGGACCGGGCATGTCGGTGGCCTCCTCGTGGGCCTGCTCCTCGGCTTCTTCCTGCCTCCGCGCCAGGTGGCGACGATCCGCACGATGTTCCGGCGCCCTGACGGCACCGCACTCGACGCGGACGGCGCGGCTCGCCCGGCGCTCCGTGCCGGCGTGTACGCCGCGGTCGCCGCGCTCCTGGCGCTCGCGACCTTCTACGCGATCCGGATCGCGTAGATCCCATCCTCGGCCCGCCTAACGGCCCGATAAGCGGCCGCTAAGCGGTCACGCGCTAGCGTGCCCTCGTCGGCGCTTGCCGACGCCAGGACGCAAGCCGTGGAGGTTGTCGCCGCCCGCTGTGACGCAGATGCATCGGTCCACTCGCATCACTGCGCACAGGAGGTTGCGATGTCTCGCATCCGTCTTTTCATTATGGCATTCGCGCTCGTCATGACCCTCGTCCCCGCGGCCGCGCTGGCCGCGGACCCCACCGCCGAGGTCGCGCCGGGACCGGCGACCGGCCATGTTGCGTACCAGCCGCTGACCCGCGCCCAGCTGCGCTCGGTGGCCGTCCGCGACCGGCTGGCCGTCCAGCTCGCGGCGACCTTCGGGAGCGGTGGTTCGGCAGCCCCGGACCGGCCGCCCTGCCCGAGCTCGCCCGGGTCGCGCGTCGAGGCGGCGACCGGCTCGGGGAGCTGTGTCAGCGACTTCGTGGCGATCAACCCGCGCCAGCAGGTCAAGTGGAACTACTGCGGTCCCGCGACCGTGCAGCAGGTCATCAACTTCACCCGCGGCATCTCCACCGACAACAACGCGGTGAACATCTTCACCCAGCAGCAGATCTCCGACTGGTGGCTCAAGACCGATGCGAACGGCGGCACCTCGCCGTCCGCCGAACGCGTGGGCATGAACGCCGGCAGCCGGCTTCCCGCCGGCTTCGCGTACGCCGAGTACCGGATCGTCAGCGGCGCCGATTGGCACAGCAGGATCGTCACCGACGTGACCGGCTGGAACATGCCCTTGACGGCCGTGGTGGCCCCGCATGACGTCAACTTCGACTCCTTCCTCGCCAGCTGGGCAGAGGGCAAGCCGGTCAACACCGGCCACTGGATCGTCGTGCGCGGCTACTACCTGAACTGGGACGGAACGCGGAATCCGCTCGTCTACTACACCGACTCGTCGGGTGGCCTCGGCGGCTCGACCGGGCGCTTCTACGACCCGAGCTTCACCGTCTACCAGACGCTCATCAAGACCAACGCGGTGCATTCGCAGGGGAGATGGATTGTCTGGTGATGTGTGTCGGCGGCCCGGGCTCCTGGCCCGAGCCGCCGCCGCCCTCGTCATCGCGGCCCTCGCGGGCTGCGGGACGACGGCGCCCAGCGGCCAGGCTCACGTCTCGCCAGTCAGCTCGACAGCGCCCGCGCCCGGCTCGCCGCAGGCGACCCCGACTCCCGGTGGCGACGGCACGCCAGCGGTCCCTGCGACCCTCGTGGAGCATGGGATGATCGCGGGTGCGACGAACGTGCTGTACGTCACCAGCGATGGCGAGGCGATCGTGTATTCGGGCGCGGCTCCCACGCTGCTCAACCCGCTCAACGGCCCGAACCTCTACCGCGCCGCGCCGGGCGCGTCGCCGTCACTGCTCTACGCGAGCCCGCGCTCGGACTCCGACCTCCTCCCGGTGGCGGCGAGCCACGGCTGGATCGCGTTCGCGGAGCACAACGAGTCGCGCTTCGGCGTCGGCGCGTGGATCCTGTGGCTCCTGGCACCGGGTGCCGCCGAGCCGGTGGAGCTCGATCGCACGCCGCCGCTCAACGGGTCGCCATATCCGCTCGTGGCGATCAACGAACGGCACGTCGTGTGGCAGGGGATCGCGCTCGGGCCCGACGAACGGCGCGCGGAGCTCAACGAGATGTCGCTTCCCGACATGCGGCGGCGAGTCCTGTTCTCCGACGATCCCGGCCGCCACCAGTGGTGGGATCCGGCCCTCGACGGCGACCGGCTGCTCTTCACCGAGGTGGATTATGTGCACGGCGACGCGAGCTCTGCTACCCATCCTGCCGAGCTCCAGGCCATGCTCCTCGACCTGTCGAACCCAGCCGCGAAGGCCGTGCGCCTCGACACCACGGGACGAGCCGCAGAGCCGGCCATCCACGGCGACGACATCGTCTGGAAGGAGGCCGACGATGTCTTCAACTACGGCACCCTGACGTACCACTCGCTTGCCTCGGGACTGACCCGCTCGATCGTCACGGCGCCCCAGGGCGGTATCAAGAGCCCGACCGTCGGAAATCGGTATGTCGCGTTCTGGGGGATCGACGATACCGAGTTCTTCCTCTACGACATGAAGCGCGACGATGTGGTCCCGGTCTTCCGCCTGGCGCCGGACAGCGTGGTCGGCGGAGCATTCCGGGTCGAGGTCGCCGGCGACCTGCTGGTCTGGATGCAGGGCACGCGGGGAAATCCGGTGATTGCGTGGGGTCGGCTGCCAACGATCGATGATCCGTAGCGCCATCTCAGGCGGGTCGGGGCTGATCCTCGGATGGTCGCTGGACGATTGGGGCCGGAGCCGGCGGGCGGAGGAACATGGTGAGCACCGTCGCGACGTAGGCGACCCACACGACGAGCGTCAGCCACTCCGGCTGCGATGTGTAGCCGAACAGCGCGCGCAGCAGCTCGCCGACCAGGTTGCCCTCGTGCGGCAGGACCGAGCTGATGTCGAATGCGGTGCTCGCCAGCGGGGTCGTCGCTCCGCTCATCGCGACCAGCTCGAGGAACTCGTGTGCCGCCTGGCTCAGGAGGCCGGCGGCGATGAAAATGAGCGCCACGCCCGTCCACGCGAAGAACCGGCGGAGGTTGAGGACCCGCGCGCCGCGGTAGAAGCCATAGCCGAGGGCTGCCGCGACGAGGAGCCCGATGAGCGCGCCGCCGAGCGTGCTGGCCGCACCGCCCTCGGCCTGGGCGGCGGCCTGGGTCTGGCCGAGCAGGAAGAGCGACGTCTCGATGCCTTCGCGGATGGCCGCGGTGAAGGCGAGGAGGGCAAGGCCCCAGGCGCTGCCCTCGGTCAGCGCGCGCTCGACCGATGCGTGGAGCGAGCTCTTCACGCTGGCGGCCTGGCGGCGCATCCAGAACAGCATCCAGGTCACGACGGTCGCCGCCAGCGTCATCGCGAGGCCCTCGAAGATCTGCTCAGCAGGCTCCCCGAGGCCACCGATGGTGAGGAACAGGGCGAGCCCGACCGCGAAGCTCAGCGCCCCAGCCGCCGCGACGCCGAGCCAGATCCGCCCGAACTGGCGCCGATTGCCGGTGCGTCCGAGGTACGCCAGCACGATGCTCACGATGAGCGCGGCCTCGACGCCCTCGCGCAGGCCGGTCAGCAGCCCGGCGGTGAAGAAGCCGAGGTCCAAGGGTGTCCTCCGTTGTCGGGTCCCGAAACGCGGAGTAAGGCTATCCTCACGCTGAAGGTTCGTCAATCCGAATCACCGACGCGCCGGTCGGAGTTCGGGTCCTCGCCCGACGGGTCGTCGGTCGGGCTAGAATCAACCGGCCGGACCGATGCTGCCGCGACGCGCGCATCGGTCCGTTCGTGATGCCCGCCCACACTGGAGCACCCATGATCGACCTCTCCCTGACCGATGCGCAGCGCGAGGTGCAGCGAACGGCGCGCGCCTTCGCCGAGCGCGAGATCCTGCCGCGCATCGGCGAGCTCGACAGCACCGCGACCTACGATCGCTCGCTCTACGAGAAGATGGGCGCGGAGGGTCTCCTCGGCCTGCCGATCCCTGAACGCTACGGCGGTGCCGGCATGGACTACATCGCGTTTGCCCTCCTGTGCGAGGAGATGGAGCGCGCCGATACCACGTTCCGCGTGATCCTCAGCGTTCACACGGGCCTGAACTCGCTCACCCTGCTGCAATGGGGGAGCGAGGAGCAGAAGGAGCGATACCTCGCTCCGCAGGCGCGCGGCGAGAAGCTCGCGACGTTCGGGCTGACGGAGCCGGGGGTCGGGTCCGACGCAGCCAACCTCACCACCACAGCCCGTCGCGATGGTGATCGCTACATCCTCAACGGCAGCAAGATCTGGATCAGCCTGGCCGACACCGCCGACCACGTCCTCGTCTTTGCGACCGTCGACAGAGGAGCCGGGCACAAGGGGATCAGCGCCTTCATCGTCGAGCGCTCCTTCCCCGGCTTCTCGTCGGAGTCCCTCCACGGGAAGCTCGGCGTCCGCGCCGGAAACACCGGGATCCTCACCTTCGACGACTGCGAGGTGCCGGCGGCGAACCGGGTCGGCGAGGAGGGAGAGGGCTTCACGATCGCGATGAGCGCCATCGACCAGGGACGCTACACGGTGGCGGCCGGGAGCGTGGGGCTCGCGCAGGCGTGCCTCGACGCATCGGTCAAGTACGCGCACGAACGCAAGGCGTTCGGCTCGGAGATCGGTCAGCACCAGCTCGTGAAGCAGATGATCTCGAAGATGTATGCCGGGATCGAGGCGGGGCGGCTGCTCGTCTTCAAGGCCGGCTGGAAGAAGAACGCCGGCGAGCGGAACACGCGCGAGACGTCACTCGCCAAGTGGTTCGCGACCGACCACGCGGTCGCGGCCGCACTCGACGCGATCCAGATCCACGGCGCCTATGGCTACAGCAACGAGTACCCCGTGGAGCGCTACCTCCGGAACAGCAAGGGATCGGTCATCTACGAGGGAACGAGCCAGATCCACACCCTCATGCAGGCCGACTACCTGATGGGCTACCGGAAGGATCGCCCGCTGCGAATGCCGCAGCTGCCGTTCGAGGGCGAGATGTGACGAGCACGAGCGCGGTGATCACGATCGCCGGCAGGACGACGAAGAGGAACGGACCCTCCGGGCTCGAGTAGGCGATCGTGATCGGGTCGTAGGCGGGTCGCGGACCGCAGCAGCTACCGGCGAACCCGACCATCGGCGAGACGGCCCACCAGAACGCGGTCGGCAGGACCGCGGCCGTGGCCACGATGCGCGCGCCGGCGCCGCCGTTGAGCCACGCGGCGATCGGCCCCACCACGACCGTGGCGCTGGCTCCGAAGAGCATCATCCCCACGCCGATCGGAGTCCACGGCAGGCGCCCGACCCAGTAGGCGTCCATGATCGTCATTCCCGGCTGCCCAGAGGCCAGCTCCACGAGCGCGGCAGCGAGGAGCAGCGCCGCACCGACGACCATGACGGCCGCCGCCACCATCGTCGGCCGGGTCATCACGGTCGGAGCCAGGACTCGCATGGGCATGATCGTGCACCTCCTCGTCAACCAGGGCCTGACGCGGGCCGGACGCCTTCGGAGGCCGCGAGGTTCCCGCCGAGGCGTCGCTATACTCGGCGCCCAATGAGTCGCACGATCGAGCTGTTCGCCGGGGTCCTGCTGCTGGCGGTGGGCGTCCTCATCCTGGCCGGGGCCTGGATCCGCGCCTTCCTGGGCGACCTGGGCGTGAGCCCCGAGCTATGGGCGTGGTGGCCGGTGGCGCTGATCGGCCTGTCGGTCTTCTTCCTCGCGCCGGCGGTGTTCGGCGAGCAGCATCGGCGCCTGCGGGCCGGGATGGTCATTCCCGGCGCCGTGCTCGCAGCCATGGGCAGCGCCCTGCTCTACACCAGCCTCACCGATCGCTGGGACGCGTGGTCGTACCTCTGGAGCGTCTTCCCCTTCGGCCTGGGCCTCGGCATGTACGCCGCGGGCTGGATCGCCGATGCGCCCGCGTTCAAGTGGATCGGCGCCGGTGTGGCGGCGGGCGGCGTGATCGCCTACCTCGCCTTTGCGACCGCATTCGGCGGCGAGGCCTTCCGGCTCGTGGCGGCGGTCGGGATCATTGCGCTCGGCATGGCGCTCACCGTGGGTGGGCTCGCCGAGCGCCTCTCCCGGAAGTCGTCCGCTCGCTCCTGACCGGGGTCCGCCGCGAGGCCGACTCCTCCGTCGCACCGAGGTGGCGGTCGAACCACGCGAGCATCCGCTCCATGCGGTCGATCCGCCGATCGGGCCGGCCGTGGTTCTTCATCTCGTGGTGCTCCTCGGGGTAGAGGATGAACTCGGCCTCGCGGCCGAGGACCTTCAGGGCAGTGAAGAGCTGCTCGTTGTCGGCGGGGGGACAGATGCGGTCCTCCTCGGCCTGCAGCATGAGCAGCGGGGTCGTGATACGGGAGGCATGTGCGAGTGGGGACCTGCGCCACAGCTGGAGCATCCCCTCCTCGGTCAGCGGGTCGCCGAGCCGCGCTCGGCGGTTGTAGTGGATCCCGAAGTACGAGTTTGCCCACGTCGACACCTGGTTCGCGACGCCGTTCTCGGCGGCTGCGGCTGTGAACCGATCGGTGACACCCACGAGCCACTGGGTGAGGAAGCCGCCGTAGCTCAGGCCCATCACGGCCAGGCGCGCCGCATCGGCGAGGCCATCAGCGACGAGGGCATCCACCACGGCGAGCGCGTCGGCGGCGTCGGGGTCGCCCCATCTCCCGCCGAGCGCGGCGATCCAGGCGCTGCCGAACGATGCCGAGCCGCGGATGTTGGGCATCGCGACCCGGTAGCCGTGGGCCGTGAAGAGCGTGCTGTCGAGCGTTCCACCCGGGCCGAAGGCGCCGGTCGGGCCGCCGTGGATGACGAGCACCGTCGGCAAAGCCGCCGCACCGGCGCCGCGCGGTGATGCCAGCCAGACCTGGATCGCGCCGCCGGGACCCTCGACCCACCGCTCCTCCCAGGCGGGGATGGGGAAGCGCGACTGCCAGCCCGATCCATCGTGCGTGATCTGCCGAAGGTGACCGCGCGCGACCGCATGGATCTCGCCGGCTCGCGCATCGACCGCGGCGCTCATGGCGATCCTGCCGTCACGCGTCACGTCGAGTCCTGCGCCGACTACCCGGTCGGTGGCCACCAGCGGCTCCGGTGGGCCATCGAGCGGCACGCGGTACGGGACGTTGCGGCCCGCGTCGCTGACCAGGACCACGAGCGCCCCGTCCGGCAGCCAGAACGGCCCTGCCCGGTCCTCCGCCTGGAGCAGATCGCTCCAGGCGGCCGCGCCGACTGGCCGATCGAGGCCGGCGGTGAGCGAGCGCGGGGCCGCGCTTCCATCGGTCGAGGCGATGAACAGCTCGGCCTGCGCTTCGTCCGGTGGGTCCTCGACGTCGATGCCGACGAAAGCCACCAGCGATCCGTCCGGCGCGAAGGCAGGCGACTCGGCGTCTCCGGCCAGCGCGGCGACGGATGCGACCTCCCCGCCCGCGGCGGGAACGCTCCACAGCTGGCTGCGGGGTGCGATGTTGCGATCCGGCCCGCGGTCGGCCGCAAAGGCGATCCGCGACCCATCGGGCGACCAGGCGGGCGCGCTCGCATCGAAGGCGCCGGAGGTGAGCTGTCGCGGCCGTGCCCCGGCGCGCACGCGGATTGTCCACAGGTGCGCCGAGCGGCCGAGATGCCCGGATTCATCGTCGCGGAAGTCGAGGCGGGTGATGCGTCGCGCGCGCGGCGCCTCGCCATCGACCTCGGGGCCGACGCTGAACGGATGGTCGTCAGCCGGACCCACGAGCGCCAGCCGTGTGCCGTCAGGGCTCCAGGCGAGGCTGGAAACGCCATGCCGCAGCCGCGTCAGCTGCCACGCCTCACCGCCGTCGAGGGGCAGGATCCAGACCTGCGCCTCGGCATCGGGGCCGGCTCGCGGCGGAGCGCCGC
This sequence comes from Candidatus Limnocylindria bacterium, assembly GCA_038209995.1. Lineage (GTDB taxonomy): Bacteria > Chloroflexota > Limnocylindria > QHBO01 > QHBO01 > JAICQM01. Next base: position 18,346 of record JBBQXD010000009.1, read on the forward strand.
GGAGGGCGGGAAACGAGCGGATGAACGCGATCGAGCGGCCGTCGGGCGCATAGGCCGGGCTTCCGTCGCGGACCGCGCCGCGGGTCAGCTGGCGCGCCCGGCCGCCGCGCCAGGCAACGCGGAAGAGATGCGATCGGTAGCGATCCCGAACGACGATGCGGCGCGCATACACCAGCGACTCGCCGTCGGGCGCGATGCGGAACGACTCGATCGCGACCTGGGACCGCACGAGGCGCGCCGGCGTGGTGGCGTTGCGGGCTGCGGTCGGCATCGGCCCCGGAGTATGCATCAGCGCCGACAGGCGGTGCATCGCCTTCGGCGCGGACACTGTCGCCGGCTGGCGGTTTCGGCCGCCGGCCCGGATTCGTTGACCGGAATCCGTGGCGTGTGCCACCATCGCCCGGTCGTGGAACCCTGCGGTGCGCGGGGGAGCGCGAACGCACCGGAGGCCACGCATGTTCGCCCGCCGCTCCAGGTTGCCGCTCGCGGCCGTCTCGCTCTTCATCCTGGCGGCATGCACGCCATCGGCGAGCGTCAGCCCATCGGGCTCATTCGGTGCGGGCAGCTCGGCGAGTACGGCGACCGGCGGCACGGTCCGGGTCGGGATCGGCGGATCGCCCGACTCCCTCAACCCCGGCGACGGCCTGCTGTCCGAGGCGTATACGCTCTACGAGCTGGTCTACGACACGCCGATCACGCAGGCCCCGGACGGGAGCTATCAGCCGGAGCTCGCGAAGGAGTGGAGCGTGTCGGACGACGGCCTGACGTGGACCGTCCATCTCGTCGACAACGCGACCTTCCACGACGGGACGCCGCTCACGAGCGCCGACCTCAAGTACAGCCTCGAACTCTACCGCGACACGACGGACTTCCCGTACCTGTCGAGCTACCCCGACGTGTTCAAGACGATCACTGCCCCCGACCCGACGACGGTCACCATCACGACGAGCGAGCCGGTCGGCAACTTCGAGTCCCGCATGGCGTTCATCTACGTGCTGCCGAAGCACATCTGGGAGAAGCAGGCGGACCCGGTCGCCTTCGACAACGCGGCGATGATCGGCTCCGGCCCATTCAAGCTCATCGAGAACAAGCAGGGCGAGTTCACGCGCCTCGCCGCCAACGACGACTACTGGAACGGCCGTCCGAACGTCGACGGGGTGATCTTCCAGACGATCGCGAACCCTGACGCCCGCGTCACCGCCCTCACGAACGGCGACGTCGACATGCTCACCGAGTTCCCGAACACGGCAGTGCCCACACTGAGGAACGCCGCCAACGTGAAGGTCGTCATCAGCGACCCGGTGTCCGGGAGCCTGCGCGACATCATCTTCAACGTCACCGAGCCGGCCAACTGCCCGAAGGACGACCCGGCCACAACCGCCAAGGACGAGACCGGTGTCTGCTCCGGCCATCCGGCCCTGCGCGACCGCGCGGTCCGCCAGGCCCTCGCCCAGGCCACCGACAAGCAGCAGCTGATCGACGTTGCGCTGGTCGGCCTCGGATCACCGGGCCTGTCGATGGTGCCGCCCGGGCTCGGCGACTGGTACGCCGGTGATGTCCAGGACTGGGCGTACAACGTCGACGCCGCGAACCAGGCGCTCGACACGGCCGGCTACCGGGACACGAACGGAGATGGGATCCGAGAATGCAAGGCCGGGCAGGACTGCCCCACCGGCGACCTGACCTTCCGCTTCAACTACGCGAACGACATCGACACGGCGGCCCGCGAGGCCGAGCTGATCCAGCAGATGTGGTCAAAGGTCGGTGTCCACATCGACGTGACGGGGCTCGACCCCGACACGCTGACGAGCGTCTGCTGCCCAGCCTTCGACTACGACGTGATCATGTGGGGCTGGGGCTCGGATCCCGATCCCGCGTTCCTGCTCGGCGTCGCCATCTGCAGCGAGATCTCGACCGGCTTCTCGGAGTCCGGCTACTGCAATCCCGCGTACGACGACCTCTACCAGCAGCAGGGCGTCCAGACGGACCACGCGGCGCGGGTCGACGAGATCCACCAGATGCAGCAGATCCTCGTGACCGACTCGCCCTACATCATCCCCTTCTACCAGAAGGCGGTGCAGGCCTACCGGACCGATCGCTTCATCGGCTGGCTGGACGGTCCGAAGTCGCTCGGTTTCGAGGATCCGACCTCGCTCACCGTGATCCGTCCCGTTCAGTAGGCCGGCGCGGAACGACGACCCAGGTGACGTTCGGACCGATGCGCGTGGCGGCGATGCGCCGCCACGCCTCGTTCTGACCATGCGCGGCCGCGGCCGGTACCTGGTGGGAAAGATCGCCTGGGCCACGGTCACGATCGCCGTCGTCGTCACGTTCAACTTCTTCCTGTTCCGCGTCCTGCCCGGCGACCCGGCGAAGGCCGGCGTCCGGGACCCCAGGCTCAACCCCGCCACCGCGGCCGTCCTGCGCGAGCGATTCGGGCTAGACAAGCCGGTCTTCCTCGATCTGAACGGCGGCAATCCGTTCGACACCCAGTTCTTCGCCTATCTCGGCGGGCTGGCGCGGGGCGACCTCGGGACGAGCTACGCGTTCCGGGACCGGAGTGTGTCGTCGATGCTCGGCGAGTCGCTCGTCAACACCCTGTGGCTGATCGTGCCGTCGCAGGTCCTCTCGATCCTCATCGGGACCGCGCTCGGCCTCGTCGCCGCGTGGCGGCGGCGCACGGCGATCGACGTCGGGGCGCTCACCTTCGGCCTCGTCACGTGGTCGCTGCCGACGTTCTTCCTCGGTATCGTGCTCCTGTTTCTGGGCGCGAACCTGTTCGGCCTGCCGACCGCCGGCCGGGTGACGGTCGGTGCCGACTACGCGACGGCGTTGGACGCGGCCCTCGATCTCGGCAGGCACCTCTTCCTGCCGACGTTGACGCTCACCCTCGTCCTGCTCGGCGAGTACCTGCTCATCATGCGCAGCAGCGTGCTCGACGTCTTCACCGAGGACTACATCCTCACCGCGCGCGCGAAGGGCCTCACGACGTGGCGGATCATCCGCGATCACGCGTTGCGCAACGCGATGCTCCCGATGGTGACGCTCATCGCGCTCAACCTGGGATTCACCGTCTCGGGCGCCATCCAGGTCGAATCGGTCTACTCGTGGCCTGGCCTCGGATCCCTGACCGTGAACGCCGTCGCCCAGCGCGACTACCCGGTGCTCCAGGGCGCGTTCCTCCTGCTGGCGATCGCGGTGGTCATCGCCAACCTCGCCGCCGAGCTCGTCTACGGCTGGCTGGACCCGCGGGTGTCCGAGGCATGACCGCGCTCGCCGAGGCCACCGCCGCGCCCTCGCGCCCGCTCGGGCCCGCCCGCAGCACGTGGCGGCGCCTCGCGCGCTCGCCGATGGGGATGGTCGGCGGGCTCATGCTCCTGCTCGGCATCGCGGTCGCCATCTTCGCCCCGCTGGTGGCGCCGTACGACCCGTACGCGCCGGTGCACGTGAAGATCACCGACATCTACCAGGCGCCGTCGGCGGCCCACCTGCTGGGGACCGATGACGGTGGCAAGGACGTCTTCAGCTCGCTCCTCTACGGCGCGCAGGTGAGCATCATCGTGGGCTTCGCGGCGGCGTTCATCAGCCTCGTCATCGGCGGCGCCGTCGGCCTCGTCGCCGGCTACGCGCGCCGCTGGATCGGCTCGCTCCTCATGCGGTTCACCGACTTCTTCCTCGTGATCCCCGATCTGGCGCTCCTCATCGTCATCGTCGCCATCCTCCGCGAGCGGAGCCTGCTCAACATCATCATCGTCATCGGTGCGCTGGGCTGGACGACGACCGCCCGCATCGTGCGCGCCCAGACCCTCACCGTTCGGGAGCGGGCCTTCGTGGCCCGCGCGCGGGCGGTTGGGGCGTCCGATGTTCATATCCTGCGGCGGCACATCGTCCCGCAGGTGATGCCGCTCATGCTCGCCAACACGGTCCTCGTCATCAGCCTGGCGATCCTCGAGGAGTCGACGCTCGCGTTCATCGGTCTCGGTGACCCGTTCAAGATCAGCTGGGGCCAGATGCTGAACTTCGCGTTCGATCGCGGTGCGGTGAGCGCAGGGGCCTGGTGGGCGCTGCTGCCGCCCGGCTTCGCCATCGTGTGGGTCGTGCTGGGCACCACGCTGCTCGGCACCGCGCTCGAGGACACCATCAACCCCCGCCTGCGTCGCCACCACCTCGAGACGCGCGAGACCCCGCTCGCGCCGCTGCCGTTCGTCGATCGCAGCCGCGAGCCGGCGACCCTGCTCGATGTCCGGGACCTCGCGGTCGAGTTCGAGACGCCGGCCGGACCCCTGCGCGCCGTCGACGGCGTGAGCTTCCGGCTCGGGCGCGGTGAGACCCTCGGGCTCGTCGGGGAGTCGGGATGCGGGAAGACGACGACTGCGCTCGCCCTGCTGCGCCTCCTTCCGCCCGGCGGTTCCGTGGTGGGTGGTGAGGTGCTCCTCGATGGCGAGGACCTGCTGCGCGTCGACGGCGCCGAGCTGCGGGCGGTGCGCTGGTCGCGGATGAGCATCGTCTTCCAGGGGGCGATGAACGCGCTCAACCCGGTGCGAACGGTCGGCGACCAGGTGGCGGAGGCGATCACCGTGCACGCGCCCTCGGTCCCACGCCGCAAGGCCCGCGCGCAGGCCGGCGAGCTCCTCGAGCGCGTGGGAATCAGCGCTCGACGCGCGAACGAGTACCCGCATACCTACTCGGGAGGGATGCGCCAGCGCGCGATGATCGCCCTGGCCCTCGCCTGCGAGCCGGACCTCGTGATCGCCGATGAGCCGACCACGGCGCTCGACGTCATGATCCAGGCCCAGATCATGGAGCTGCTGGCCGGCATCGGTCGGGACCTCGGGATGGCGACCATCCTCGTCACCCACGACCTCGGCGTCGTGGCGCAGGTCTGCGACCGCGTCGTCGTCATGTACGGCGGGCGCGTGATGGAGGAGCAGGCAGCCGTGCCGCTCTATGGCCGGCCACGCCACCCGTACACCCGAGCCCTGCTCGGGTCGTTCCCGGACGTGGCGCACCCGGATCGGCCCCTGCGCGGCATTCCGGGGTCGCCGCCGCGCATCGATGCCATGCCACCCGGCTGTCCGTTCGCGCCTCGCTGCCCCCTGGCGATCGAGGCGTGCAGCGCCGGCCGGCCACCGGAGCTCTCCCTCGCCGGTGGCGGCCGGGCCGCCTGCATCCGGCTCGAGGAGACCCGGGCATGAGCGATCCGCTCATCACCGTCCGGAACCTCGCGATGACGTTCCCGGGCGACCGGTCGATCGTCGATCTGCTGCGCGGTCGACCGCCCCGTCCCATCCGCGCCCTCGACGGCATCAGCTTCGACCTGGCATCCGGCGAGGTGCTGGCGCTCGTCGGCGAGTCCGGCTGCGGCAAGACGACGACCGCGCGGCTGCTGCTCGGCCTCATGCGGCCGACCGGGGGCGCGATCCGCGTCGAGGGTGCCGAGGTCGGGCGCATGTCGGCGCGTGCGCTGCGCCGGCTTCGCGCATCGGTGCAGCTCATCTTCCAGGACCCGTACGAGAGCCTGAATCCCCGGATGCGGGTCGACGAAATCGTCGCGGAGCCGCTCCAGGTGCATGGCGTGGCCGCCGGGGAGGAGCATCTGCGCGTCGAGGAAGCCATGACCGCGGCCGGCCTGACACCGGTCGATGCCTACCTGCGCCGCTACCCGTACGAGCTCTCCGGCGGCCAGCGGCAGCGGGTCGCGATCGCGGCGGCGCTCGCGCTGCGCCCCCGCGTCCTCGTCGCCGATGAGCCGGTCAGCATGCTCGATGTGAGCATCCGGGCCGAGATCCTCAACCTGCTCGGGGCCCTGGCCCGTGACCAGGGGATCGCGATCGCCATGATCACCCACGACCTCTCGACCGTGGCCGCGTACGCCGACCGCATCGCGGTCATGTACCTGGGCCGCATCGTGGAGACCGGCGCCACCCGCGACGTGCTGGCCGATCCGCAGCACCCGTACACCAAGGCGCTGCTCTCGGTTGTCCCGATTCCGGATCCCACGCTGCGCCGGCGCCCCGTCATCCTCCGCGGCGAGGCCCCCGACCCGGCACGGATCCCGCCGGGCTGCCGATTCCACCCGCGCTGCCCGGTCGCCTTCGACCGCTGCCGGACCGTGGACCCAGTGCTCGTCGTCGCTCACCCCGGCCACGAGGCGGCGTGCCTGCTGGTGGAGGGTCCACCGGCCGAGCGGTGAGCTCAGCCGGGCATGAGGGTCCGGACCGCGAGGAGGGCGACGGCGACACCCGCCGCCAGCGCCGGCAGCACGCGGGTGAATCGTCCCCGGACGCGGGCCGCCGCCGCGGCGAGGAGGGCCGCCACGAGCACCCCCGCCAGCCCGGCCACGGCGCCATCGAAGGCGTGGCCGAGCGTGGGCGATGCGACGCCCACCTGTCGCTGGCCGGCCATCACGACGCCCAGGATCACCACCGCGAGCGCGCCGAACAGGCCGGAGCCGAGCGCCGCGGTGCCGGCTCGCAGCCCACCGATCTGAGTCGTTCCGGTGGCGGCGGCGCCTGCGGCGAGGGCCGCGGCGACCGCGAAGGTGGCGGGCACGGCGTGCATCGCGTCGTCGGGCGGACCGACGAGAAACCAGGCGAGGGTCACCAACGGCCCGGCGAGCATCCCGACCGCCGCCACCCAGGTGAGCGGGCGCGTCCAGTCCTCCGGATTCTCGGGCGGGACGACGTTGCCGAGACGCACGCTTGCCGGGACGAGGTCGTCGGGGCGTTCGTCGCTCATGCCGCGCTGGCGGCCTCGGACACGGTGGCCGGCGCCGTGGCGAGGCGCAGGCCGATGATCCGCGCCCCGAGCTCGCGCACCATCCAGCCGGCCTGCGCGACGAGGCGCGCGTCGGCGCCGTCGAGCGCCAGCGCGGCGAGGGCGTGGAGCTCCGGCAGCGCGGCAGGCGTGTCGAGGTCGTCAGCCATGGCGGCCAGGAAGCGAGCGTGATGCGCAGCCACCTCGGGCAGCAGCGTCGCGGGGTCGGCGAGCGCCGGCGCGAGGGGCTCGAGCTCCTCGGCGCGCCGGCAGGCGCGGCGCAGGCGGGCGGTGGTGACGGACGACGCCTCGAGGTCGGTCTCGTCGAAGTCGATCTCGCGGCGGTAGTGATGCGCCACCAGGTAATGGCGGATCGCGTCGCCCGGGTACGATCGCAGGAGGTCCCGGACGAGCACCAGGTTGCCGAGCGACTTGCTCATCTTTGCGCCCTCGTGGCGGAGCATCCCGGCGTGCATCCAGTGCGCGACGAAGGGCCGCTCGCCGGTCGCGCCCTCTGCCTGTGCGATCTCCGACTCGTGGTGCGGGAAGATGAGGTCGGCCCCGCCACCGTGGATCGCGAAGCGGTTTCCGAGGTACGCGGTCGACATCGCCGAGCACTCGATATGCCATCCGGGACGTCCGGCGCCCCACGGCGCCTCCCAGGCCGGCTCGTCGGGCAGCGAGCGCTGCCAGAGCACGAAATCGAGCGGGTCGCGCTTGCCCGGCATGTCGGGCCGGTTGCCCCGCTCGTTGGCGATCGGCAGCATCGCATCGCGCGGCAGGCTGGAGAGCTCACCGTAGGCCGGCCACGTGTCGACGCTGAAATAGACGTTGCCCTCGGCGGCGTAGGCGTGGCCCCGCCGGAGCAGGGCCTCGATCATCGCGAGCATCTGCGAGATGTGCTCGGTGGCGCGCGGAAAGACGCTTGGAGGCAGCCAGTTCAGGGCGGCCATCTCGGTGAGGAAGGTCGTCACGTGCCGGTTGCCGAGCGCGAGGTACGCCTCGCCGGTCTCACGCGCCTTGCGGAGCATGTCGTCGTCGACATCGGTCAGGTTCTGGACATAGCGCACGTCGTGTCCGAGGTAGAGGAGGTACCGGTGGAGGACGTCGAAGCTCAGGTACGTGAACGCGTGCCCGAGGTGGCCGGTGTCGTAGGGCGTCACGCCGCAGACGTAGAGCCCGACGGGGCCGTTCGTCCGGGGTTCGAAGGGAAACGTCCCGCCGCGCCGGGCGTCGTACAGGCGAAGGGTCACGCTTCGAATTCTAAAGCGACGGGAGGCGCTGGCCTGCCGGAGTAGAATGCGTCGGTCTCTCGGGGGGAATGCCGCCCAGCCCGAGAGGAGCCGAGCGTACCCCCATGGAAGTCCTTCGCTGGTTCGGATTCTTCCTCCTGGCCGTGATCCTCATCGTCTTCGCGCTGTACTGGATCCAGGGCAAGCCGTTGCCCATGCCGCATTTCTAGCCGCACCCCTACGCGCCCGGCTTGGCCATCATCAGAAAGCCGATGACGCCGGTGCCGGCCGCCATCCCGTAGGCGACCCAGCGCTGCTGGCGCGCGCGTCGCTCCCACGTGCCGCCATTCTCGTCGGTGCGGATGCCCGCCAGTCGTCGCAGGTTCGGGCGGCTCACCAGGCCGGCAACGAGGAGGTTGACGGCGTACAGGACCAGCGCGACGAGCAGCCACGGCTGCCGCAGGAGCTGGGTCCCGAGGACGGCGATGAGCGCAGCGCCGGTCACCGCAAGCCCGGCGCCGATGACGAGGCTGCCCGACCCTTGGGCCGCCAGCAAGGCGTGGGTGAGGCCGCCCATGGGTTGTGAGCCGCGACGGCGCAGGAGGAACGGCAGCACGATGCTGGGCAGGAGCAGCAGGACCGCGAGCGCGATGTGGGTGGCGAGAAGGATCGGGAGCCAGGGCATGGCGCCGATCCTAGCGCAGAATCAGCCGGAGGCCTTCGTTCGCGAGCGGCCGCCGGTCACGCCGAGCCGCCGCAGCGCGGTCGGGATGTTGACCGCCCAGCCAACGCCGAGCGGGCGATCGGTGAAGATCTTTGGCGAGCGTGGGTTCCAGTACGCGCGCTGGAGGTCGCTGAGGCGCGGCAGCCGGAAGTCATAGGGGACGATACCGGCGACCCGGCCGTGCCAGGTCCGCTCGGCCCGCGGCTTCCGCAGCTCGCTGTAGATCGCCCCGCCGATCGCCGCGAGGATCGCGGTTCGCAGGATCCAACCGAGCGCCCCCATCTCATGCCCGACGCTGCGGGCGCGGGACGAGACTTCGTTGCGCATGTTCGTGGCCATGAGTGCTCCTCTCGCAAGCGGCGTGCCGCCTCCACGGTAGCAGCGGCCGCTAGACTCGGTGGCGATGCGGATCTTCGATGCCGCCGCGACCCGCGCGGCGATCCCGATGGGCGAGCTGATCGACGCGGTGGAAGCGGCATATCGGGACGTCGCGGGCGGACGCGACCGGTCGCCGCTCCGTTCGCACGCCGCCCTCGAGGGCGGCGATCTGCTCGTCATGCCGGGCATCCGCGAGGGCGCCGCTGGCAGCAGCCTGAAGGTGGTCACCGTGATGCCGGGGAACGTCGATCGCGGCCTGCCGACGATCCATGCCATCGTCCTGTGGATCGACGGTGCCACCGGCGAGCCCCGCGCGGCATTCGACGGTGCGACGGTCACCGCGATGCGCACGGGCGCCGCGTCCGGCGTCGCGACCCTTCTGCTGGCGCGGCCGGACGCGCACGTGCTCGGGCTCTTCGGCGCCGGAGCTCAGGCCGCCTGGCAGGTGACCGCGGTCTGCGCCGTACGGCCGATCGACGAGGTGCGGGTCTACGCCCGCGACGAGTCGCGACGCAGCGCCTTCGCCGCGACCCTCGCGGACGATCTCGAGCCGGCCGTCGCGGTGCGGGCCATGTCCGACGCCGAGGCCGCCGTGCGCGGGGCGGACGTCATCTGTGCGGTCACCACCGCCACATCGCCGGTGTTCGACGCCGCGTGGCTGGAGCCGGGCGCGCACGTCAACGGCATCGGCGCCTACCGAGCGGACATGGTGGAGCTGCCACCGGCCCTCTTCGGGCGCGCCACGGTGGTGGCGGTCGACGAGCGGCGCGCCGCCCTCGCCGAGGCGGGCGACATCCTGGCCGCGATCGACGCCGGCCTGCTCGATGCGTCGCGGCTGGTGGAAATCGGGACCATCCGTCGCGACTGGGTGGCTGGTCGCGATCCCGAGGCGATCACCGCGTTCAAGAGCGTGGGCCTCGCGGCACAGGACCTCGCGGCGGTCGAGATCGCGGCTCGCCGGCTCCTCGACGCCTGAGGCTCGACGCCCGGGGGTCGGTCAACGGGGGACGGGGATCGCGATGGCAAACGACCCGCGGTCGAGGAGGGCCGCGGTCACCTGTCCGGCGAGCCGCATCGCCAGCCGGCCGAACAGGTGCCGGAAGGTGACGAGCCGGGCATCGACGCCGGTCGCGCCCGCTCCCGGCAGCCGGTCGGCGGGCCACGGGTCGGCGCTCAACCACTGCGCGCGCTCCGGCCACTCGCGCACCCGGCGCATCGCGTAGGAAGACCGCTCCCCAGCCGGCGAAGCGGCGGGATCGACCGCGGGCGTCGCCGACGGCGCAACGGCCGTGGCCGTGGTCACGATGATCGGCGCAAGGTCCGGCGACGGCGGCGGTGGTGGGGCGGATGCATGCACGACGCCGCTCTGCCCGCCCCCCGGCAGGACGGGCGGCGGCGCCGTCGGCACGGGTGTGGGCGGCGGGGTCGGTGGCGTGGCGGTCGGGGCGGAGGTGGGCGTCGGCACCGTCGTTGGGATGGGGGTCGGAACCGCGGTGGGGGACGGCGCCGGGGTGCTCGGCGGTGGCGCCGCCGTGATCGAGACGCCGGCGTAGTAGATGGCGAGGATCTCGGCGGCACTCCGGCCGGCAAGTCCGCAGGCCTGTGAGCCCCACTGGTAGAGCTTCCAGCCATTCGGGTTGGCACCGCATCCCTCGCCGGCGGCGCCCGCGTTGTAGTAGGTGGGAAAGACGTGGCCCGCCCTCAGGACGAGCGTGGCCCAGGTGGCGTCGACCGCGGATGTCATCGGTCCATACGTCGGGCGCGCGGGGTCGTACACCTGGTCGCGGGTCGTGTCGAACACGTCGAAGCAGGCACCCTGGTCGGTGACGTAACCGCGGTAGTGGACGACCTGGTACCAGGCGTAGGTGCGAACCGCGAGCGCGCCGGCCCGGACCGACTCGTTCGTCCAGCTGCTGATCCATTCCCGCGACAGCACGTTCTTCACGTAGCTGCGGAAATCGACCGTCTCGACCGTGCCCTGCCCCGAGCGAAAGACGCGGATGGTGGCCGGCGGCTGGGTCTCGCTCGTCCAGGCGGTGCACGTGGCCGCGGCCGCCGGATGCGGCAGGCCCGCCGCGGCGAGCAGGGTGGTCAGGCTGGCGGCCAGCAGGAGGGCGGCCGCCCGGCGCGGTGTGCGATTCGGCATTGGGCCCCCGACGCTAGCAGTGCCCCAGAGGCCACCGAACCCTACGAAGGTACCGCCGTGGGACCGATGGCGCGGGGGTGCCTCACGCCCAGCGGTGCACGCGCTGCCCGACGGTCTCGAAGCCGAGCTCCGCGCACAGCGTCACGAAGTCAGCGCGCGGGACGCCGTGCCACGCCAGGGCGTCCCGGGTCGGGGTCGCCGAGAGGTCCGCGTCCCGGTTGAGGGTCGCCAGGCGGCGGTAGAGGAGGGCGTTGTCCCGCTGCTGGACGAGCGTCGCGGCCAGGCGGCTTGCGCCCCGGAGGGGAAGTTCCCAGTCGAGCGCCGAGGGCGGGATCCCATCGAGGTGCTCCCAGCGGGCGAGCACGGCGGCGGCGCTCTTCGATCCCCAGCCCGGCAGGCCGGGGAAGCCGTCGCTGGTATCCCCGACCAACGCCAGGTAGTCGGGGATGCTCGCGGGGCGCACCCCCCACTTGGCGACCACGCCCGCCTCGTCGTAGGTGATCCTGCGCATCCGGTCGCGGAGGACGACGCGGGTGCCCTCGACGAGCTGCGCGAGGTCCTTGTCGACGCTGCAGATCACCACCCGCTCGACCGCCGGGTCGCCGCCGAACCGGGCGAGGGCGGTGGCGATCGCGTCGTCGGCCTCGTCCTCGATCATCGGCCAGACGGGGATTCCCAGGGCGCGCAGGGCGCGCTCGGCATCCCCGAACTGGGCCAGCAGCGCGTCGGGCACGCCGGCGCTCGACTTGTAGCCGGGGAACAGGTCGTTGCGCCACGACTCGATGACGTGGTCGGTCGCGGCGCCGATGTGCGTCACGTCCGGCTCGCGCAGCAGGCTGAGCATGCTGTCGATCAGGCCACGCACCGCGTTCACCGGTCGGCCATCGGGACCCTCCTCGGCGGGACGCGAGAAGTAGGCGCGGAAGAGCTCGAAGGTGGCGTCGACGAGATGGAGCTGCATGCGCAACCGATGGTACCCGCAGCGAGGCGGTGCCCCTCCGCACCGGCTCGATAAGCGGGCGATAAGCGGGCGAGTGCGATGCTCGCAGCGGCGCGGAGCGCGTGCCCTGCGTTGGGCCGGTCCCGGCCCGGACCCGCGAACCGTCGGGACCGGCCCTTCCGCGCCGAGCAGGTCAGCGGGGCCGGTCTGCGCGCGCCCACAGAGTGAGCGATCGTGCGGCGGGGGTCATGCCGCACGTGCCGTCCGACTCCACCCACCAGGCCGCGATCCCGCGCGCTCGCGCCTCCGGACCGATGCCACGTCGGCCCGCCAAGAACAGCGCCTTCGACCACACCTCGGCCCATGCCGGATCGGGTGCCGCGACCGTGACCGATGCGAGGGCCATTGCCGTCGCCTCGCCGGTGGCCGGGTCGATGAGGTGATGGACGATGCTCCCTTCGGGACCGATCCAGCGGCGGACCGCGATCGAGGAGGTCACCGCAGCGCCGCCGTCCAGGCCGATGACCGCGATTGGGTCGACGGACCCCGCGGGATCCTCGATGCCGATGTGCCACTGCCCGCCCTCGGGTGCCTCGCCCTGGACGATCAGGTCCCCCCCGGCCTCCAGCATGAACCGATGGACACCGCCCAGCGCCAGCGAGCGTGCCGCCCAGCGCAGCGCGAGTCCCTTCCCGATCCCGCCGCTGTCGACGGGTGCCCACAGGCGGGCACGGCGCCCGCGTGGATCGAGGTCGACCCACGTTCGGACATGCGCGGGCTGCGGGGCAGGGAGCTGCACGTCGCCATGCTCGCCGAGCTTCTCGAGGCGCGCGATGACCCGCGGATCGAACCGGCCACCCGTCAGCCGCCACGCCCGACGCGAGGCGGCAAGACACGTGTGGAGGCGGTCCCCGACCCCGTGCCAGGCGCCGTCACCGGCGGCGAGATTGAGCTGCGAGAGGTCGCTGCCCGATCGGAACCGCGAGAGGGCGCGCTCGGTCCGCTCCACGTCAGCCACCACGATCTCCCACGCAGTGTCGATCGGCGCCGGTCCGCCGTCTGCCAGGGTCAAGCCGCAGCGGCGATCCCATCGCCCGCGCCTTGCGTCGCAGCGGGGCGGTCGGCGGCGCATGGGCGTGCACTCGTCAGCGCCCCGAGGCGCCGGTCGTTGCGTTCGTGGCCGGGGCGGCGGGTGGCACCACCGTGGCTGCGGCCGGGGCCGCGGGCAGCTGATCCGATGTCGGCAGCTGCGCGGCGGCACCGGTGGCGTCGCCGACGTGCCGCGCGAGCAGGGCGAGCATGTCGTCGAGTGCGCGCGAGCGGGCGAGGGCGCTCTCGTAGCTCGCGGATGCATCACCCAGCACCCGGTTGGCAACCTCGATCGCGTGGAGCGTGGTCGAGCGCTGGGCCACAGCCGCGGCCACGCCCTCGACGAGGGGCGCGCGCTCTCGCGCGAGCGCGGCATCCTGGTGGGCCTGGAAAAGCGACACGAGCGCCAGGCTGCCGGCATAGAGGACGCCCGTCGCCGCGCCGGCCACGGGGAGGTGGAGAAGAGGGCGGCCCATCAGTCGCCCAGCCCGCCGTCGTCACCGCCGGGCGGGGCCGTGGTAGCCGCCGGCGTGGCCGGTGTCGCGCCGTCGTCACCCCGCCGCCTGGCGGTGGAGGAAGAGCGGGGATGGATAGGGGCAGTCCGTCGGATTGCCCATGTGATGGGCGTTCGTCCCGTACGCGAGGTTCAGGCCGCGCCCCACCATGAGGCCGAGTGCGATCGCCGCGCCAACGGCGAGCGCAGCGGTTCGCGGCCTGCGCCGGACACCACAGGCAATGCGGCGGCCGAATCTCCCACTTCCATGCCCGGTCCTCCCATGAATCGCGGGCAGATCACACCGCGAGCGGCTCGCGATACTCGCCGTACACGCGGCGAAGGACGCCGCACATCTCGCCGATCGTGGCGTAGGCGGTGACTGCCTTGACGATAGCGGGCATGAGGTTGACGTCACCCCGGCGCGCCTCGTCCTCCAGGCGACGCATCGCGGCGGCGTGGGACGTGGCGTCACGATCGGCGCGGACCCGCGCGAGGCGATCCAGGTGACGTCGCTCCTGCGTCGCGCTGATCTCCAGCAGCGGGATGCGGAGCTCCTCGTTCGGGTCCGCGTACTTCGTCACACCGACGATCTCGCGCTCGTGGGCCTCGATCTCGCGCTGCTGCTCGTAGGCGGCATCGGCGATCTCGGCCTGAGGAAAGCCCGCCTCGAGGGCGCGGACCATGCCGCCCATCTCGTCGATCCGGGCGATGTAGCGCCACGCCGCCTGCTCGGTGCGGTTGGTGAGCGTCTCCACGAAGTACGAGCCACCGAGCGGGTCGACGGTGTTCGCCACCCCGGACTCCTCGGCGAGGATCTGCTGCTGACGCAGGGCGAGCAAAGCGGCCTCCTCGCTGGGGACGGCCCACGCCTCGTCGTACGCATCGGTATGGAGGCTCTGGGTGCCGCCTAGAATGCCGGCAAGCGCCTGGATGGCCACCCGGGTGAGGTTGTTGAGGGGCTGCTGCGCGGTCAGCGAGACGCCCGCGGTCTGGGTGTGGAAGCGCATCCAGGTCGAGCGCTCGTTCTCGGCACCGAAGCGCTCGCGGCAGAGCTTGTACCAGATGCGCCGCGCCGCGCGGAACTTCGCGATCTCCTCGAAGAAGTCGTTGTGGCTATTGAAGAAGAAGGAGAGCCTCGGCGCGAAGTCGTCAAAGCGCAGGCCGCGCGCGATCGCGTCCTCCGCGTAGGCGATTCCGTCGGCGATCGTGAAGGCCAGCTCCTGGACGGCGGTCGAGCCCGCCTCGCGAATGTGATATCCGGAGATGCTGATCGTGTTCCAGCGTGGAAGCTCCCGGGTGCCCCATTCCACGGTGTCGGTGACGAGCTTCAGGGAGGGGGCCGGCGGGAAGATGTACTCCTTCTGGGCGATGAACTCCTTGAGGATGTCGTTCTGAAGGGTGCCGGTGAGCTGCGCCCGCGGGACGCCGGCCTTCTCGGCGGCGACGATGTACATCGCCCAGATCATCGCGGCGGGGGAGTTGATGGTCATCGAGGTGCTGATCTCGCCGACCGGCAGCCCGTCGAGCAGGATCTCCATGTCGGCGAGGCTCGAGACCGCGACGCCGCACGTGCCGAACTCGCCCTCGGCCATCGGGTCGTCGTGGTCATAGCCGTAGAGGGTCGGCATGTCGTACGCGATCGACAGCCCCGTGCCGCCCGCGGCGATCAGCTTCTTGAACCGCCCGTTCGTGTCCTCGGCCGTGCCGAACCCGGCGAACATGCGCATCGTCCACAGCCGACCGCGGTGACCGGTCGGGTGGATGCCGCGCGTGAAGGGCGGCTCGCCCGGCAGTCCAAGGTCATCGATCTCGTCCCAGCCGGGTGCCGCATGGTCGGGTGCGCTGAACTGGTAGCGGGGCCGCGCCACATCGGGGTCATTGGCGGGATCGGCCAGGTCGGCAGGCGTCGCCAGCCGATCGATCTCGACCCCCGACTGCGTGATGAAGCGCGCCCGCCGCTCCGGCCCACGCTCGAGAGCAGACTCGAGGCGCTCGGCCTCCCATCGGTGCTGGTGGTCCCGCCAGCGGCATCGATCGCTCATGCGGGGCAGTGTGCGGGTAGTGGCGAGCGCCTCGCAACCGTGGCCGCCGCAGCGGCCGGCACGCGGAGTGCTGTGCAGTCGACCATGGTTGCCCTCCTGCGCCGGCTGATCGTCGGCTGGGTCCTCATCCGCCTGGTCCGCGCGCTCACGAGAACGTCGCGGGCCACTCGGGGCCGCTGAGGCGCGCTAGCCTGCGTCCGTGGCCTGGCGCTCCAGGGTGGCGGCGCGCTTGGCCTCGAACCGTGAGGCGGCGGCGTCGAGCTCGTCCAGGAAGTGCCGCAGCTCGGCGCGCCGCAGCTCGGCGGCAGGGCTGAGACTCTCCAGGTCGAAGATCCCCCAGTGGCGAAGGAGCGGCCAGATGACCTCATCGTGGTGGACGCGCAGGTCATAGATGCCGGCCTTCGCCATCTGCGCGGCCTTGCGCGTGAAGTTGACCATCCCGGCGCCCGGCATCTGGAAATCGATGATCTCGTCCGCCACCGCCATCACCGCAGCGGACGGATCGAGCTGGATGGCCTCGCTAAGCACGTCCCGATAGAAGACCATGTGCAGGTTCTCATCGGCCGCGATGCGGTCCATGATCCTGTCGGCCACCGGGTCGGACGAGTAGCGGCCGGTGTTGCGATGGCTGATTCGGGTGGCCAGCTCCTGGAAGGCGACGTAGGCGATGCCGCGAAGCACGTTACCGCCGTCATCGTGGTTGTACGCGGTCTGCAGTTGGTTCATCCTCCCTCGCTCGAGGGCGATCGGGTCGATGTTGCGTGTCACGACCAGGTAATCGCGGAGCACGATCGCGTGACGACCCTCCTCGGCGGTCCATCGGTTCACCCAGTTGATCCAGGGCCCATCGCCCCGACCGAACATGCGATGGATCTCGCGGTGGTAGCTCGGCAGGTTGTCCTCGGTGAGAAGGTTCACCTCGAACGCGATCTGAGCCACGCCGCTGATTCGCGGCTGGTCCGGCGTCCATGGTTCCTTGTCGAAGTCGCGGCCCACGGAGTAGGGGATGTAATCGTGGGGGAACCACTCGCGCGCCATGCCGAGGTGGCGATTCAAGAGGCGCTCCGCCGCGGGTTCGAGCTCGGACAACAGATCGCGGGGAGGCATGAAGGAGGCGGACATGTCAGTCAGGGCTCATGCTGAGGGGGTGCTCATGCGGGCGATGAATGCGCATTGCAGGCGTCGTACTCGTAATGATGGTGTGCGAGATTGTCGCACGTCGTTGCCACGCCCGGCCGCGTTGCCACCTCCGTGCGTCCGCGACGGAGCGACGGGCGGACAAGCCAGTCACGCGGCGAGATAATCGAACGCATGGTGCGTCCCGGATCGAGCCCGATCCTCATCGGGCGAGAGGAAGAGATGGCGCGACTCCTCGCCGCGTACGACCGTGCCGCGGCCGGGATCGCGGCCGCCACGATCTTCGTCCATGGCGAGGCCGGGGTTGGCAAGAGCCGGCTCGTCAGCGAGTTCCTCGCCCTCGTCCGGGAGCGAGGCGGCCGCACGCTGAGCGGCAGCTCGATGGAGATCGACGAGGCGAACCTGCCCTACGTCCCGATCCTCGAGGCCTTGCGCCCGATCGTCGAGTCGGCAGCGGGCGGTGACGAGGCCGCGCTGGAGGTCGTCGGCCGCGCGCGGCACGATCTCGCCCGCCTCTTTCCCGAGCTTGGCCCGTCCCTCGCCGAAGCGGAGTCCGAGCTCGGCCTCGCCCAGACGCGGCTCTTCGGCCAGGTGCTCGGCGTCCTGGGGCGGCTGGGGCAGCAGCAGCCCGCGGTCCTGGTGATCGAGGACCTCCAGTGGGCCGACCGCTCGACGCGCGAGCTCATCGGGTTCGTTGCGCGCACGCTGCACACCGCGAGGGTCGTCCTCGTCCTGACTGTGCGGACCGATGCGCTCCACGCTCGTCACCCGCTCACGCCGCTCCTCGCCGAGCTCGCCCGCGGCGAGGGCGTGGAGCGGATCACGATCGGTCGCCTGACCCGTGACCAGCACGATCTCCAGGTCACCGCGATCCTGGGGGCCACGCCCGACCGCGAGCTGCTCGCCCAGACGTATGCCCGCAGCGACGGGAACCCCTTCTACACCGAGGAGCTCCTGGCGCCCGATGCGGGGCGAGGGGTCGTCCTCTCGACGAGCCTGCGCGAGGTGCTCCTGGCCCGGGTGCGCGGCCTCCGGGACCGCACGCGGGCCGTTCTCAGGGTCGTCGCGGTCGGCTACTCGGTCACCCACCCCCTGCTGCAGGTCGTGGCCGGTGTGCCCGAAGATGCCCTGCTCGACTCGCTCCGCGAGGCGGTCGACCGGGCGATCCTGACGGCCGACCCCGCGACGGGCCGATATCGCTTCCGCCACCCTCTCATCGCGGAGGCGACCTATGACGACCTGCTGCCGGGCGAACGGCTGCGCCTCCATCGGCGCTTTGCCGAGGCGCTCGAGGTCAATCCGGCACTCGGCGACGGCTCGCCGGCCCGCGCGCCGGCGGAGCTCGCCAATCACTGGCTGCGTGCCGGCGACGAGCGGCGCGCCGTGCCGTCGCTCATTGCGGCCGCACGAGCGGCGAGCGCGGCATTCGCACAGGCGGAGGCGTTCAGCCACCTCGAGGTGGCGCTCACGGTGGTGGAAGGCGCCCCGGACGTCCTGGCGGGGACGGGGATCTCGGTGGCGGAGCTGGCGCAGATGGCGGCCGAGGCGGCGGAAGCGGGCGGGGCCTTTGCTCGCGCGGTCCAGCTATGGGAGCGGACGCTGGCGCTGCACGATGCTGATCGGAACCCCACTGAAACGGGTCTCGTGGAAGCTCGAGCGGGGGAGGCGTACTGGCTCGCCGGAGACCGGCAGGCGTTCGAGGAGCATCGCCGTCGGGCGGTGGCGCTGGTGCCTGAAGATCCTCCGAGCGCCGAGCGCTCCTGGGTCCTGTCGCGGCTCGCATCCGCGCTCCTGATGGGCCCGGACCTCGCCGAGGGACTGGCGCTGGCCGACGAGGCCGTCCGTGTCGCCCGCGCGGTTGGTGCGCGAGCCGAGGAGGGTCGGGCGCACGGCACGCTCGGCATGGCCCGGCTGCTCACCGGCGAGGCGGATGCCGCGGTGCCACACCTCCGCGAGGCGCTCGAGATCTCGTCGGGCATGGGCCGGATCGGCGAGGAGGCGATCGACCGCTCGAACCTCTCGGAGGCGCTTCACGAGGCAGGACACCTCGACGAGGCGCTGAACGTGGTGCTCGAGGGGCTCGAGCGCATCCAGGCGGCGGGCCTCCAGCACACGTACGGGGAGACGGTCAACGCGATCGCGATCGACCGCGCGTACCTCCGCGGTGCGTGGGGCCTCGCGGAGCGCCTCACGGCCGAGGGGCAGGCACGGGCGCCGCGCGGCCTGCCGTCCGCCTGGCTCTCGCTGGTCACCGCCGAATTCGAGGCCTCGCGCGGCCGGTTCGACGTCGCGGATGCGGCGCTTGCCGCCGTCGACCGGGTCAGCGCGTCTCCGCGCGTGACGGGCTGGACCGGTCCGCATGAGCAGCGCAGCCACGTGGCCCTGTGGGCAGGGCGTCCGGCGGAGGCGCTCGAGCAGGTCCTCGCCGGCCTCGCGATCCTCGATGCCGAGCGCACGCTCCTCGTCTCGGGCACGTGGCGCTGGCTCGTGATCCATGGCCTGCGCGCGATCGGCGACCTGAGGGACGATCCGAGCATCCGTCGCGATCCGGCGCGCATGGCCGACCTCGCCGCGACGTGCGAGGAGCTCGTCGCCCGGTTCGAGGCGCACCGCATCGCGGTGGGGGTCGCGGCCGAGCCGTCCGCGCACCTCCGGGCGGACAGCCTCCAGTTCGCAGCCGAGCACGCGCGCGCGGATGGACACGACGATCCGGATGCCTGGGCCGCTGCGGCCGCGGCGTGGACCAGGCTGGACCATGTCTTCGACGCGGCCGTTGCAAATTGGCGACACGGCGAGGCGCTCCTTCACCAGGGCGGCCGCGCCGCGCGAAGCGCGGCTGCGCCGCTCACCACCGCCCTGGCGCTCGCCGCGGAGATGGGCGCGGCGCCGATCGTGACCTCCGTGACGAGCCTCGCCCGGCGTGCCGGTCTCATGCTCGACGGTACCGACCGCCTCCTCGCGCCGGCTTCACCGGGCACGGTCGGGCTCGTCGAGCCACTGACGCCCCGTGAGCTCGAGGTTCTCGCCCTCGTCGCCGCGGGCCGCTCGAACCCGGAGATCGCCGAGCGGCTCTTTATCACCTCCAAGACGGCGAGCGTGCACCTCACGAACATCAAGGCCAAGCTCGGGGTTAGCAGTCGGATCGAGGCCGCCACCGCCGCTCTCCGGCTTGACATCGTCCCGCCGCCGGACGGTTCCGAGGAATCTAAGGCGTCACGGGCCGTCGTCTAAGGCGCTTCCCGATGCGACGCGCCGCGGACTGCCCGATCATCGGTGCGTGCAGGAACACTGTCTCGTCTTCACGCTCCTGCCCGGCCGGGGGGAGTCGGCGCGCGACTTCATGCGCCAGCTTGCGGATGGGCGCCGCGCCGAGCAGGAGCGATCGGAGCGACGAGTCGGGATTGGGGGAGAGCGCTGGTTCTTGGCGGAATCGGCGGCGAGGGAGACGCTCGTCGGCATCGTCGAGAGCCCGGACCTGCAGCGGTCGCTTCGCCTGCTGGCCGTCTCGATGGACCCGTACGACCTCTGGTTCAAACGGCGGTTCGCCGAGATCGCCGGGGTCGACCTGAACGAGGGCCCCGACCTCGTCGCCGCGGAGCTGTTGACCAGTTCGTGGCACGAGACCGACGGCGGAGCGCATCGGGCCACGCCCGGCATGTCCACCGGGCTGCTGCACCCATCGGAGACGGCAGCCGGCTGAGCTCCCGAGAGCTCACCGGCCGCCGCCCGATGCTGGGGGAGCGGGCGGAGGACCCACTGCCAGATCGAAGGATCGGTGGCGGATCCTCCGGCCCCGTCTTTGGCTAGGGGTACAGCCCGCGCAGGGTCGTGGCCTGGGCGACGCGCGAAACTGCCACCATCTCCGCAGCCTTCCGCAGCGTCGTGCCCTGCTGGGTCGCCATCGATCCCACCGCCTCGACGGCGCGATCCATCATCCGGTCGAGCTCCTGGGTGATCTGCGCAGCGCTCCAGAAGAAGGCCTGCATGTCCTGGACCCATTCGAAATAGCCGAGCACGAGCGAGCCGGCGCTGCACAGGATGTCGGGAGCCACCGGGATGCCCCTGTCGGCCAGCGCATCGTCACCGGCGCCGGTGATGGCCCCGTTCGCGACCTCGGCCACGAGGCGCGCCCTGACCGCGCTCGCGTTCGCATCGGTCACCTGGCCGTGCAGGCCAGCCAGCACGAGAATGTCGCAGTCGACCTCGAGGACGGCATCCTTCGGCACCTGATCGCCACCGGGCATGCCGCCGACCCGGTCGTGCTCGCGCATCCAGCGGATGGCCGCGGCCACGTCGAGTCCGGAGGGATCGAGCAGGCCGATGTCGTCGTCGCTGATCGCGATCACCTTCGCGCCGGCACCGTCGAGCATCCGAGCGAGGATGCTGCCCACCCGCCCGAACCCCTGGATCGCGACCCGGGCACCGGCGAGCGGGACGCTCTGCTCCTGGGCGACACGCTCCATGACGCGCAGCGCGCCGCGGCTGGTCGCCTCGCGGCGGCCGCGCGTGCCCCCGATGGCGAGCGGCTTCCCGATCACCGAGCCGGGCACGGTGTGGCCGTGCTGCATGGAGTAGGTGTCCATCATCCACGCCATGGTCCGCGACCCGGTGTTGACGTCCGGCGACGGGATGTCGCGATCCGGGCCCAGGAGCGGGCTGATCTCCGTCGTGTAGCGCCGGGTGAGGCCCTCGCGCTCGGTCACCGAGAGCTGCTTGGGATCCACGCGCACGCCGCCCATCGCACCGCCGAACGGGATCTCGACCAGCGCCGCCTTCCAGGTGTTCGCCATCGCAAGGGCGCGGATCTCATCGAGCGTCAGGTCCGGCACATAGCGCATGCCGCCGGTCGCCGGGCCGCGGTTGACATTGTGGTGGACGCGGTACCCGGCATACACGCTCACCCGGCCGTCGTGGAGCGTCACCGGGAAGTTGACGGTCAGCTCGCGCTTCGGCTCCCGGAGGACGCGGCGCATACCGTCGTCGAGGTCGAGCCGCTCCGCAGCCTCGTCGAGGCGCTGCTGGGCCGCCGGCCACATCTCCGTCTGCGCCGCGTCAGTCATCGGCGCAAGGCTAGCGCACCGGGTCGGCCCGCCATCGATCGCGCCGACATGGCCGCGACGGTCCACACTGCGCTGCAACATACCGATGCACCGGCGGCTCGCTCTTCAACCCGACCGGTGCCACGCAGGCCAGGAGGATCTGAGCATGACCGCGCGCGTCATGACCGTCGGTGGACCGATTCCGCCGGAGCAGGTTGGCTTCACGCTCCCCCACGAGCACACGGGGATCACGCTCTGGGAGGTGCCGCAACGCTGGGACTACTGGGCGCTGGCGAGTCCCGAGGAGGTCGTCGCCGACGAGCTGCGGGAGCTTCGCCGGCGTGGCGGGTCGACGCTCGTCGACCTGACGCTGCCAGGAATCGGCCGCGACCCCGAGCGCCTTCGCCGCCTGGCGAGCCGCACGGGCATCAACATCGTGATGGGCTGTGGCTGGTACCGCGAGCCGTACTACCCGCCAGAGGCGAGGATCGCGCGTCGCTCGGTCGACGAGCTCGCGGGCGAGCTGATCGCCGAGTTCGAGCACGGCGTCGGCGGCTCCGGCGTGCGGCCGGGGATCATCGGCGAGATCGGGACCGACAAGCCATGGATCAGCCCGGCGGAGGAGCGCGTGCATCGCGCGGCGGCGCGCACGGCGCTCGCGACCGGGATGGCGGTCACGACGCACGGCGTCGCATCCGCGGTCGGGGCCGCGCAGCTGCGCATCTTCCTGGAGGAGGGTCTCGACGCGAGCCGGGTCGTCATCGGTCATGCCGATTCGTACCCGGACCTCGACCATTACCTGCGCCTCCTCGACAGCGGAGCCAACCTCGAGTTCGATTTCCTCGGCCATCGGTTCGCAAGCGAGGAGGCGGCCGAGCCGCGCCTCATCGAGCTCATCGTCGAGCTCCTCGAGCGCGGGCACGCGTCCCAGATTCTGCTCAGCCAGGACGTCTGCCATGACGTGCAGCTCAAGGTGAACGGCGGCTTCGGCTACACCTACCTTCAGCAGCACTTCCTCCCGCGACTGCGCACGGCGGCGGTCGGGGAGGGCGAGATCGCGACGATGACGATCGACAATCCGAGGCGCCTTCTCACGATCCCGTGAACCAGGCGCCTGGCGGACCGCCGCTCTTTCGGCCGCGGCCGCCTGCCTGGCGCTCCTCGTCGTCGGCTGAGGCGGGCTATCCTCCCCGTCGATGGCAGAGCCGCGTGACCCGATCGCCGACCTGCGGCGCATCGCCTTCCTGCTCGAGGCCGCCAGCGAGCCGGGATACCGTGTGCGCGCCTTCCGGATTGCGGCCGCGACGGCCGGCGCGCTCGACGACGACGAGCTCGAACGCCGTGCCGCCGCGGGCACGCTGCGCGAGCTGACCGGGATCGGTGACGTCACCGAGCGCACCATCCTCGAGTCGCTGCGCGGCGAGGCGCCGGTCTACCTGCGCCGCCTCGAGGCGACCGGGGCGACGCCGGTGGCGGAGGGAACCGCCGTGATCCTCGACGCCATCGCCGGCGACTGCCACGTTCATTCGGACTGGTCCGACGGCGGCTCTCCGATCCGCGAGATGGCGGAGGCGGCCATCGACCTGGGACGGTCGTACATCGCACTCACCGACCACTCGCCGCGGCTGACGGTCGCGAACGGGCTGTCCGCGGCCCGTCTCCGTGAGCAGCTCGACGCGGTTTCTGGGCTAAATGCCGCGCTCGCCCCGTTCCGGATCCTCACCGGGATCGAGGTCGACATCCTCGGCGACGGCTCGCTCGACCAGGAGCCCGAGTTCCTCGCCCGTCTCGACGTGGTCGTCGGCAGCGTGCATTCGGAGCTGCGGATGGAGGAGCGGGCGATGACGCGCCGCATGGTCGCCGCCCTCGCGAACCCGCATCTCGACATCCTCGGCCACATCACCGGCCGTATGCGCACCCCGAAGCGAAACCGTCCAGAGTCGACGTTCGATGCCGAGATCGTCTTCGCCGCCGCTGCCCGCTACGACAAGGCGATCGAGATCAACAGCCGGCCAGAGCGGCAGGATCCGCCCAAGCGGCTCCTTCGCCTGGCGGTCGAGGCAGGCTGCCGCTTCAGCATCGACTCGGATGCGCACGCGCCCGGACAACTGGCCTGGCTCCATCATGGTGCGGAGCGGGCGTTCCGCTCGGGGATCGAGGTCGGCAGCGTGGTGAACGCGCGGCCGGCGGACGAGCTGCGGGCCTGGGCCGCCGCGCACGAGGCCTGAGCCGTCTCAGGATGGCGCCGGTCGTGCATCATCGGTCCACACCACGCCATTCACGTATGAACCGAGAAGGAGACCCCATGTCCGTGGCACGAGTCACCGAGCTGTCCTGCACGTCGACCGAGAGCTTCGCGGATGCCGTCCGCCAGGGCATCGAGCGGGCGAACAAGACGCTCCGCCAGGTTCGCAGCGCCTGGGTGAAGGAAGAGCGCGTGAACGTCAGTCGCGACGGCACGCTCGAGTTCCAGGTGAACATCCTCCTCACCTTCGTCCTCGACGACTGACGGACCGATGTGACCGGCGCAGGCGCGCCGGCCCTCACCACGGAGGCGCCAGCGCCTCCATCGTCGATGCATCGGCCATGAGGCCCTCGGCGGTCAGCGGCACGAGCGCGACGTGGTCCGCGCCGGCCTCGCGCATGGCGCGCAGCCGGGCGCGGATCGCCGCCTCGTCGCCCCATGCCACGAGCTCGTCGACGAGGCGATCCGAGCCGGGCTTCGCGAGATCCGCCTCGTCGAACCCGCACGCCTGCAGGTTGGCGAGGTAGTTCGGCAGGCCGAGATACCGATCGAGATACCGATCCGTCGCGCGCCGTGCTGCCGGCCGATCCGTGGCCAGCACGCAGGCCTGGCTGACGACGAGCAGCGGCCGCTGGCGCCCGGCGTGCCCGGCGGCCGCGTCGATCAGCGTCCGCGCCGCCGGCAGATACGACCTGGGCACGAGATAGGGGAACGCGCCGTTGCTGCGCTTCGCGGCCAGCTCGAGCATCTGCCGCCGCAGCGCGGCCAGCAGCAGCGGCGGCGCGCCGTGCGGGAGCGGGGCGCGGTACTCGGCCGCGTCATACGCGTCGAGGAAGGCGCGCATCGCGGCCAGGGGTGCCGGGTAGTCGTGGCCCCGCACCTCCGCGACGGTGTCACGGTGGCTGGCACCCACCCCGAGCACCATCCGGCCGCCCGACAGCTCGTGGACCGTCGCGGCACCCGCGCGCATGGCCGTGGCGTCGCGGCCGTGAACGATCGCGATTCCCACCCCGAGGCGGATGCGGTCCGTGTGGGCCGCCAGGAGAGCGAGCAGGGCGAACGGATCGCGCCCGGCCGTCTCCTGCGTCCAGAGCGCGTCGTAGCCCCGCGCCTCCGCCGAGGTGGCGAAGGCGCACAGCTCATCGGTGCCGAGGCGATCGAAGTTCGACCAGACCCCGGCCGGTCCGAGCTCCGTGGCCACCGCTAGGTGGCGAGCGCGATCCTGTGTCCGTCGCGGCGGAACCGCGACCGGTAGACCGGGTTGCTCACGCGACTGTTCACGGTAGCCGCGTCGATGGCCTTGCCGGAGCGCGGTGGCTGGAAGACGCCGCGCTCGGTGATCGCGGTGGCGAGCTCGGCGGCCGTTAGCGGCCCGCGCTCGCCGATGACGGCAAGGATCTCCTGGTGGAGCGGCACGCGCTTGTCCCCGGGTGCAGTCGCCGCGCGCCGCGCGGGCCGCGCCTTCGCGGGCCGCGCCGTTGCGGGGCGGCCGCTCTTCGCGCGCGTGGCGCGAGCGGAGCGCGCCTTCGTCACCGCGCTCGTTTCCGGCTCGGTCGTCGCAATGGCTGCCTTTGGTGGCCGGCCGCGTCGCTTCGGAGCCGCGACCTCCGGCACGTCGCCATTGGCCGACATTGTGGCGAGGGGTTGTGTCGCTGCCGGCGCTGGGGCAGGCTCGCTGCCGCGCATCTCGAGTGCGGCCACGCGAGCGGCCAGTGCCTTGACCTCAGAGGCGAGGGAGGCGGTTGGCGGCATGGCTGCGCCGGGGCGCGAGCCGGCAAGCCGCTCCGCGACCCACTGGGTGACCAGCTCGCCGGGACGCAACCCGGCCTCGCCGGCGAGCGCCTTGAGCGTCGTCAGCTGGTGCGGCGTCAGCCGGATGTTCATTCCGCCCTCGTCCTCGCGGCGGAAGGTCGGGCGGGGTGCCGGTGGCCGGCGGTCGAAGCCACCCTGCCGCTCGAACCCGCCGGCCGGGCGAAAGCCCGCGCGCTCCGGCGGCCGATCGGCGCCGCGTTCAAACCCTCCTCGATCGGGCCGCTCAAATCCACCCCGGCCCCCGCCTGGTCGCCGGTCGTTGCGTCGTTGCTGTGCCATTCCACGGAGTATGCGGCGTTTGTGACGAAACCACCAGCGGTCACAATTTCCCTGGCCCGATTGAAACCGTGCCGTGCCGCTCAGAAGCTGCCACTCGCCCCGCCACCACCGGACGACCCGCCACCGCCGAAGCCTCCACTCGAGCTCGAGGAGGACGGTGGCGCGTTGCCCATGCTGCCGAGGGCATTGAACATCCCGCCCAGGTCGGGCAGGCCCGAACCCGAGAAGAGACCGCCCCCGCCGCGCAGCATCCCGGCGTCGGCCGTGCCAAAGCCGGCGGCCGGCGTCGTCCCGAACCAGGCCGGGAAGTAGACCGGCGCCACCCCCGTCCTGGGCTGCCGCAGATCCTCGAGGCTGCGCGCGAGTACCGCCGCCACCTGCGCATGGAGGCCCAGCGCGATGCCCCACACGACCGCCTTGTCGGGGGTGTCGGCGACCGCCGCGACCTCCGCGTTGGCGACCACCTCATTCATCGATCGCGCCTGCTCCAGCGTCTTCTCGAGCGTGCGCCGGTAGGCCTTGAGCATGGCGTCGACAAGGCCGCCACTCGGCGTTCGCTTGCTCATCGCCCGCGCGAATCCCAGGGTGATGATGGCGCCCAGCCCGATGCCGATGCCGACCAGCAGCAGCCCGCTGGCAGGGAGGACGAAGGCGAGCGCTCCGGCGCCGATCCCAGCCACGAGCTCCACCCCGGCGATCGCCGTCCAGCGGTTGATGGCCGGCGTCGGCTCCCGGGTCAGCCAGCCGAGGCGCACGGCCTCGCGCTCGAGGAGCTCGCGCGTGGGGGCGAGCGCGTCGTTCATCCGCCACAGACGCTCGCGGCTGAGCCGATCGGACCCGACGCCGAGCTGGCGCAGCTCGGCGTCGACGCTGGCCGAGATCGGCGTCAGCTCGCGCATCGATGCCGTCGGAGGCTGGATGAGCAGCGCCGGATCGGTGAGCGGTTCCGGCTCGTCGTCCGACTTCGCGCCGGACACCTGGTCGAGGTTCTCGAAGCTGATGCGGCCGGTGCTCGCGATGTCGAGCAGCGTGACGTTGATGCTGTGCTGCGTCGCGCGCCCTTCCCGCACGACGGTCGCCAGCGCGGGTGTCATGCTGGCCGGAGGACCGGCCATGAGGATGGATGGCGAGTCGATGACCTCCGGGTCGTCGCCCTCCCGACGCCACGTGAGGTAGGCGACCCCGCTGACGAGCAGCAGCGCAAGCGGTGCCACTACCAGGCCGAGGACGGCATTCAGCTGCCGTGCTCGGTTGAGCCGATCACGCTGCTGCGGCGTCGTCACCGCCTGGATCGCGTCGAGCGCGGCGAGCACCGCCCCGTCGAGGTCGCCGGCCCGCGCGGACGGCACAAAGTCATCGTCGATGACCGCCTTCAGCGCGTTCTCGTCGAGGTATGCGGAGCGGTAGCCCGATCCGGCGAAGAAGCTCACCCTGCCGTGCACGAGGTCCTCGTCCAGGCCGATCATGAGCACGAGCCCATCGTCGAAGCCGGCACGCCCGACGCCCCATTGATCCATTAGGGCGCGCGCATCGGCGAGGTTCTCCTCCTCGCTGATGCCCGGCTTGACCTGCGTGAAGACCACCACCTCGGCCTGGCTGGCGCGCTCGACCTCATCGACGATCGCCTCCGCCCGGCTCACGGTCGCCGGGCGCAGCGCGCCTGCAGTGTCGTACACCGCCTGGTCATTCACCGGGTCAGGGAATGGCGGCCCCGCCGCGACCGCGGCCGTGGCGGCGCCGAGTCCGAAGAGGAGGGCCGCGAGCGGGAGGAGCCGACGAGCGCGCATCGGCCGCGAGGATAGCCCGTTTGACGCGGCCGGATATGGCTGGCACCCTTCCTGCGAGCTCACACGAGCTGGGGGAGGTGCCGACGCTGCTGCGTCATGTCAGGCACCCGGCGCCCGTCTGGTGAAATCGCCCGACGAACGGCACGCTCACGTCGCACCGCTCCGTGACACTGCTGCTCCGCGCCGTGATGGACCTCGCACCGGATGGGCACATTGAGACAACGCATCGCGGCGCTGTGCGCCGTCATGATCGCCGCCCTGCTGCTGGCGATCACCATCGGCGGCGGCTTCGCCGTCGCCGATGACATCGGCTTCCTGGCACGCCGCTCCGACCCGCCAGACACGGCGAAGGTCGAGCAGCAGCTCCTCGCGGCGCGCGGCACCGACGACCTTGCCACGAGCTCCCCGCCGGCACCACCCGCTCCGGCGACCCTCGCGGCGGCGCGTCGTGTGAACGGGACCGCGACCAACTACGCGGGGACCGCCGGTTGGATGGGCGAGCCGGTCGTCGCGCTGCCCGGCGCGCTCGGCGGTCGATACAACGGCACCGTCAACGGCACCGTCACCGTGTGCGCCAATCGCTGTGTCGAGCTGCGGGTCGTGGACTGGTGCCAGTGCTACTGGGGAACCGCCGACCAGCGGGTCGTCGACCTGTCCCACGAGGCCTGGGCCCTCGTCAGCGACCAGCCGTTGAGCCGCGGTCTCATCCGGGTGGCGCTCGTCGTCTCGTGAGCGCCGTCCCGGCGCGTCAGCCCTCGCAGCTCACCGTGAGCCGCCGCGGCGCGGCCATGATGCCGGGCATCGTCTCGCTGATCTCGGCGCGCTGGCCACCGGCGATCTCGACGGTGACGAAGCTGCGCGTCCTGACCGTCCGCCCCGAGCCGTCATAGGCGATGAGCTGACACCGCGCTCGCCCGGCTCGCTGCCCCTCGTTGGCCACCGCGAGCTGGACGGCCAGCGTATCGCCGGCGCGTGGCGCGCTCGCGAGCACCTCGGCATGGAAGGGACCGATCCCACGCATCGCCAGGCTTGCCGCGATGGCGAGCGCGGCCACGCCGGCGATGATCGCCGCGACCATCGTCCCGTGGTACTGGGTCGCGGACGGGGTCGCCATGCCGGCCCGGTTGCAGACCGCACAGATCGTCTCGTCCGGACCGATCTCCCGGCCGCATTTGATGCAGTGCCGCTGCGGCCGAGGGTCAGGCGGATCGGTCACGCCGCGGCCTCCGCGTCGACGCGATCGAGGCGCTCGCCGGCGGCGATCGGCACCGCCAGGCGGTTCTCCTCCGGGCTCAGCGGGCAGCTCCAGCGCGGGTCGTAGACGCACGACGGGTGATAGGCGTAGTTGAAGTCGATGACCAGCTCGTCGCCGTCGGCCCCGAGGTCGGCGCCCTTCGCCGAGTCCCACACGTACCGCCCGCCGCCGTAGGTCTCGTGCCCGCTGGTGGCGTCCCGGAAGGGGATGAAGATCCCGCCGGCGTAGTCGTTCAGCCAGTAGACGCCGAGCCGGCACGGCGTGCCGTCGACGATGAAGCGGACCCACCCGATCCGGGCGAACGGCATCGCCGCCCCGTCGCCGGAGCGCGGCAGGTCGAGCGCGGGTGCTGCGGGGTCGCGTTCGAGCAGGGCGCGGAATGCGAGCTCCGGGACGTGCCGCCAATACGCCAAGCCACGAAAGTCACGACGGGCGGCCTCGGGGATCGGCGACTGCGGGTGCTCGCCGAACAGGCGGTCCCTGCGCGACCGGAACGTGACGAGGCGGAGCGGGTGGGGGCGGCGATCGGCGCGCAGCTCGGCGTAGAGGGCGGCCACGCGGCGGCGCCAGTCGGCGAGCTCGAGATGGGTTGACATGTCGCGGACAAGGATACGGGCGCGGGAGCCCGACTGGCTCCTCCTCCCGCAGCCGTTCGGTGCGACGCTCAGGTCAGATCAGCCCGTTGTCCTGGAGGAACTTGCGGGCAGCGTCAGGGATCTCCGTGTGCTGGATGTTGATCGCCGCGCCGAGCTGCGTCAGGGCATCGGTCGTCAGCTTGGCCTGGATGGCGTTCAGCGTGGTGGCGAAGTCGGCGGGTGCCGCATCCGCGAGCTCCTTCGTGGCCAACGGCACGAGGTTCTGCGCTGGCTGGAGGTGCTTGTCATCGGTCAGCAGCACGAAGTTCATGGTGGCGATCTCGGGCTGCGTCGTGCACACCTGGGCCACGTCGATGGCCTGGTCACTCAGCGAGGTCGCGATATCGGTGCTGCACGGTGACAGCGCCTCGACCTGGAGGGTGCTGATGTCGATCCCGTAGGTCGTCTTCAGGCCCGGGCCGCAGACCGGGTTGTCCGGGCAGCCCTCGGCAAGGCCCCACACGAGGTCCTTGGCGACGCCCGCGAGGTCGCTCATCGTCGCGAGGTGCTTCGAATCGGCGGTCTCCTTGCGAACGGCGAATCCGTCGGCGTCGGTCCCCGGCGAGGCGTCGAGGACGACCCAGCCCTTGGTGGCCAGCGCAGCCTGCACGTTGGTGATCGCTGTCTGCGGATCAGGCGAGAGATCGGTGATGCCCAGGCCCTGGCCGGCGAGGCCGCCGAGATATTCGGGGACGAGGTTGACCTGGTTGGACGAGAGCGCGGACTGGACCGCGGGTCGCTCGCCGATCTCCAGGTGGCGCTCCACGGTGTAGCCCTTTGCCTCGAGCGCCTGTGCGTACATTTCGCCGACGACGGCGGCTTCCCAGAAGCCGGCCGATCCGACCTTGATGGTGGGCTTCACCGCCGCGGCGCTGCCGCTGGGCGAGCCTCCGCTCCCACCCGGCGAGCAGGCGCTCAGGATGAGCGCGAGCGACGCCGCCCCGAGAGCGAGTGTGCGGTACTTCCGCATTGGGTCCTCCTTGACTCCGGTGTCGAATGCCCCGCACGGCTGCGGGCGCATCCGGGCAGTCTACCGCGCGCTTGTGACAATCACGTGTCCGGCCCCAGGGCAGCGGGAGCTCACGCCCTGGCTGCCGCGGAGCGCGGGGCTCACGGCGGCATCGGTGCGCCCGAGGCATCGCCGCCGCTCAGCCCGGGCGACACGGCGGCGCGCTGGAGCCATGCGAGCGCCAGCTCCGTGCCGACGGCGAGGACGATGACCAGCAGCGCGGCGGCGAAAACGCGGACCTGGTGGTCGAGCGCGAGGCCCTGGAGGATGAATGACCCGAGCGTTCCGCCGCCGACGAGCGCCGCGAGCGGTGCGGTGGCGACCACCGCCACGACGGAGATGCGGATGCCCGCCAGGATGACCGGGAGCGCCACCGGGACCTCGACCTCGCGCAGGATCTGGAGCTCGCGCATCCCCATGCCGCGCCCGGCCTCGCGGAGGTCGGGATCGACATCCGCCACGCCCGCGTATGTGTTCGTCACGATCGGGGGAATCGCCAGCGCCACCAGCCCGATCACCGCGGGGACGAAGCCGATGCCGCCGCGGTGCAGCAGGCCGGTGCTGATGGGATAGACGATGCCGAACCATCCGAGCGAGGGCACCGAGCGACCGATGTTGCTGATGCCGACCGCGAGGCGGGCGCCGCGCCCGGTATGACCGATGTAGAGGCCCAACGGGAGGGCGATGAGCAGCGACGCCGCAATGGCCACGAGCGAGAGCGAGACGTGCTCCCAGAGGCGGAGCGGGATGCTGTTGCTGCCCGTCCAATGGGCCGGATCGGTGTACCAGGCCCAGACCTGACCGAGGAAGTCCATGCGATCAGCCGCCGCGTGCCCGGGACCAGGGGGTCAGGCGGCGCTGGAGCGCGACCAGGCCGATGTCCACGAGCGTTGAGAGGATGACGACGGTGAGGACGCCAGTGATCGTCGCGGTCGGGAACCGGCGCTGGATGCCGATATTGACGATGAGATAGCCGAGCCCGCCGAGCCCGGTCAGGGTCGCGATCGTGACGAGCCCGATGGTCGTGACGGTGGCGATCCGGACGCCGGCGACGATGATCGGCAGCGCGATCGGGAACTCGACGCGCCACAGCTTCTCGCCCGGCGAGAAGCCCATTCCGGTCGCCGCCTCGATGACGTCGGCCGGCACGCCGCGCAGGCCGGTCACGATGTTGCGGACCAGGATGACCAGCGTGTAGCTGACGAGCGCGATCTCGGCGGTGAGCAGGCTCAGCCCGGTGATCGGGATGAAGAGCACGAACAGGGCGATGCTCGGGATCGCGTAGAGGACGCCGCTCAGCGCCAGCACCGGCGCGTAGAGCGGCGGATAGCGCCGAATGAGGAGCGCCAGCGCGAACGACAGGACGAAGCCGACCACCACCGCGATGACGGTGACGAGGAGGTGCTCACCGATCCGCCGCGCGAGCTGATCGAGGTTGTCGAGCAGCCACCCCACGTCGAAGAACGGCTGGCCCTCGATCACGACGCGGCCCCATCGACCGGATGGAGCGGGCCGTCCGCGCCCCGCACCGGTGCCCGGAGCACCTCGCCGATGGCATCGACGCTGATGAGCCCGACCACGCGGTCGCGATCATCCACGACGACGCCGAGCTGGACCGATGAGCCGAGCATCGCGGACAGGGCGTCGCGGAGCGTCGACTCCGGCTCCACCGTCGGCGCGCCGGGCGTCGCCGCCTCGGCGGGGATCGGCCCGCTGCCGGCCAGGTCACCGGCGTCGATCCATCCGAGCGGGCGCTCGCGATCATCCACCACGAGCGCGTAGTCGAGCTCGTCGGTCAGGGCCAGGCGGCGCCGAGCATCAGCGCGGTCCTCGCCGACATGGACGAGCACCGGCTCGAGCATCGGGACGTCTCGCACGCGCCCCAGCGAGAGCCGCTTCAGACCGCGATCGGCGCCGACGAAGCGCTCGACGAACTCCGACGCCGGGTTGGCGAGGATGGTGTCGGGCGTGTCGTACTGGGCGAGGATCCCGCCGCGCTGGAGGATCGCGATGCGGTCGGCCATCTTGATCGCCTCGTCCACGTCGTGGGTCACGAAGACGATCGTCTTGCGCACCTGGGCCTGCAGGCGCAGGAACTCGTTCTGGAGCCGGTCGCGACGGATCGGGTCGACCGCACCGAACGGCTCGTCCATGAGCATGACGGGGGGGTCGGCAGCCAGCGCACGCGCCACGCCGACCCGCTGCCGCTCACCGCCAGACAGGGCGGCCGGATACCGGCCCCGATCGGTACCCGGGTCGAGGCCGACCAGCTCGAGCAGCTCGTCGACGCGGGCCCGGATCCGCGGCGCCGGCCAGCGGAGGAGCCGCGGGACGACGGCCACGTTGTCGCCGATCGTGAGGTGCGGAAAGAGGCCGACCTGCTGAATGACGTAGCCGATCTGGCGTCGGAGCTCGACCGCCGGGATGGCCGAGACGTCGTCGCCATCGATCGTGATGCGTCCGCTCGTCGGCTCAATGAGGCGGTTGATCATCTTCATCGTCGTCGTCTTGCCGCAGCCGGATGGGCCGACGAGGACGCAGATCTCCCCGGCCGGGACGGTCAGCGACAGGTCATCGACCGCGGGGGCGCTTCCACGGGCATAGGTCTTCGTGACGTGCTCGAGGGCGACAACGGCGCCGGCGCGGCCGGCCGAGGGATCGGGGCTGCTGCTCACCGGCCGATGATACGGGCCGCGGGTCAGCGCGACGCGGGGGCGAGCTCCCAGACTCGGAGCGACGGGTTCTGGTAGGCGAGGCTGAAGGGGGCGCCCGCCGAGAAGTCGGTCGGCGTGGCACACGGGCTCGGCCGTCCGGCGTCGACGACGTAGGTGGCACCGAGCCCGCGCATGAGCTCCGCGGCCCTGGCGGTGTCGCCGCCGCAGTAGATCTCGGTGACCTGCGCGCCACGCCGATCGGGGTCATAGCCGAGGTTCGCCACGTAGGGTCCGAAGGTCGAGACCCGAAGCCGGCCGGCAGGATCGGTGAAGCTGTGGAGCCACCCATCGGTCACGAAGGCGCTCCGCTCGGGGGTCGTCGACGCCCACGCCGCCGCGCCGAGCTGATCGGTGCTCAGCATCTGGAGGTTGCCCGCCGCAGTCCATGCTCCCACCAGGATCGGGCTCGGCAGGCTCAGGAGGAGCACTGCGCCGATCGCGGGCCACGACCAGCGCCGCATGAGCCAGGCGGCAAGGATGGCGGCCGCCGGCCACATCGCCTGGAAGAGCTTGTTCATGTCGAACGCGATGACGCTGGCCTGGAGGACGTTCGGGACGGCGAACAGAGCGATGAGCCACGCGGTGAGGAAGGCGACCTGCGGGGTGCGCCGGGCGAAGGGAGCCGCGGCGATCGCGATCCCGGCCAGCACGAACGGCACGCCGAGGTTCGTGACATAGAAGAACGCGACGCCGGCGGGCCCGCCCTCCCGTGGGGCGGATTCCCAGCCCTGGACCCAGGTGAGCGCACCCGTGCCACTGGCCTGGGTGAGGGCCGGCACCGCGAACGGAATGGCGAGCACGAGCGGCGCCAGGAAGCAGAGCGCGTTGCGCGGGGCCGCGCGATCGACGAGCCGCAGCCCGACGACCGCCCACAGGAACGCCACGAGGAGCAGGGCCGGGAAGAAGAAGAAGTGGAACGGTGCGAGCAGCGCCGCGAGGACGCCGGCGGCGAGGATGAGACGAGGGCGGTCGCCGCGCCCGGCCAGGCGCTCGCGGCGCGTCGGCAGGCCCAGCGCCAGCAGCAGCACCGCCCCGACGAGCATCGGAAGTCCCAGGGCGGTCGCCCGGTGCACGAGAAGGCCGGTTCCCATGACCGATGGAATCCGGAAGAAGGGCCAGCTCACCGCTCCGTGGCTGTCGTACCAGAAGTTGTCATAGCTGTTGTGGGTCACCAGCCTCACGACGTCACCGCCGCCGGCGACGTCGGCCACGAGCCGGATCCATCCCAGCCCGCCGGCGAAGACCACGATCGTCACCGCCAGGAGGGCCACGCGGTGCCGGTCGCGGCCGTGCACGAGGCGGGTGGCGAGCCCGTGGACGCAGAGCGCGAGCGCCGCGGCGCCGGTGGCCGACCCGACGACGAAGGCCGGGACCGCGAAGGCCTGCGCGGTGAGGGCGGTAATCGCGGCGTGGAAATCGGCGAACCAGTGGTAGATGAGCGGCACGCCGGCGAAGTACGGCACCTGCGGTGGGAAGTTGCCGGCGTTCAGGCTCTGCGCGATCGCCAGGTGGACGGGAAGGTCGCTCCAGTTCGAGCCGCCGGTCGCGACGCCGTCGGCGGTCACGTGCCAGAGCCCCACGCCCAGGACGGCGGCCACGAACCCGCCCGCCGCCGCGGCCAGGAGGAAGGCGCCGCGATGCCGCCGCGCGGCGCGGAGCGTGCCCCTCGCCGACGGCCACCATCCCCGGGCGACCGCGACCACGACCGGCACCGCGAGCAGCGACGCGGCGGCAAAAGCGGTGGAGCGGCCGTACCCGTGCCCGTCGCCGATGGCGCCGGCGATGAGCGACGCCCAGTAGACGAGGTGCGTGCTCGCCGCGATCGACAGGACCACCGCCAGCCCCAGCCGACCCGGCGCGGCGACGCGCGGGGCGAGCCAGCGGACGACGACCCAGCCGGGGAGCACGAAGACGAGCGGCCAGACGACCGGGATCGCGAGCGGTGGCAGCGCCCATGCCGCAGCCAGCAGCACCGCGGCACCCGCCCCCGCGGCGGCGGCGCGGACCCTCCATACGGCGGCGGCGGGCGCTCTCATCGGGAGCGGATGATATCCGTCCGCCCTAGACTGGCCGACCGATGCCGACTGACCGACGCCGCGCGCTGCTCGCCCCCTCGATCCGCACCGCGACCGGGATCGTCGCGCTCGACGTGGCCCTGGTGGTGGGCCTCGTGATGCTCATCGACGGCGGCGTGCTGCGAGGAATGGACGAGGCGGTGATCGGTGCGGTCCGGGCCCGTGCGCTCGCGGCGCCGCTCGCCTGGCTCGGGGCGGCGACCGAGCTCGGGTCGACGTGGTGGGTCGCCATCGTCGCCGGCGCGGTCGCGCTGGTCGAGCTCGCCGCGCGGCGCGGATGGCTTGGCCTGGCCGCGGCGCTCACGATCGGTCTCTCGTCCGTCGCCAACTCGACGATCAAGCTCGTCGTGGCGCGGCCGCGGCCGGGTGAGCTGCCGCCGCTCGTCATCGAGCCGGGATACTCCTTTCCATCGGGCCACAGCCTGTCGGCGATGGTCGCCTATGGGGTGATCGCGGTGCTCGTTGCGCGCACGAGCCTCCCGGCGTGGCTGGGCGTGGCCGCGATCGCGGGGCTTGGCACGCTCATCGGCATCGTCGGCCTGAGCCCCGTCTACCTCGGCGCGCATTTCCCGAGCGACGTCCTCGGCGGTTACCTCCTGGGCCTCGCTGCTGTCGTGGTCTTCGCGACGCTCAGCACACTCCTCGACGCGCGCGTGCCGGCGAGCGTGGGGTGGCGCGCCCGGGAGCGTCAGCGCGGCGACGGGGCGAGCTGAGGCAGCGGCTGACGAGGGTCGAGGAGCGTCACGATCCGCTCGACCTGGGCCGGCGTGAGCACCACATCGCGCATGATCCGCGTGCCGAGGGACTCCGGGTCGCGATGGACGTGGATCCCGGGCCGCTGGTCCGGCTCCCACTCGATGAGCATCGACGCGTCGGAGACCAGGCACGCCTCGACCTCGGCCGGCACGCCCGCGCGCTCGAGGACCTGCCGCAGCCGATGGCCGGCCATCCTTGACGCGTCGATCGGCGTCGCGGCCCACGGCGCCCAGGACTCGGTCGCGCGGTTCCATCGGTACCAGTGGCCGTTGCGCTTGCGGAATCGTCCGTGCTCGCTGGACTCGGTGATGGCCCACGTTCCCCCCGGGCCGACGACCACGGCGTCGATCGTCTCGCCGGCGGCCGGGACGCCGCGCATGTAGTGATGGTCGTCGCCGAGGAGGCGACCCAGGCCACGCGCCAGCGGGTCACCGGCGAGCGCGCCGAGCGCGGCGAAGCCGATCGGTCTCGTGCGTCGAATCGCCTGGTGGATGATCACGTGGGGCCCCCAGCGCGGTGCGTCCGGTCAAGGATGAGTGTATCGCGGTCGCCCTGCTCCGTGCCCCGCTGTTGGTCGTCAATGGCCGCTGGTACCATCGGATCCCAGATGAGCGTGCCACGACCGGGGGCCGACCTCGAATCGGCCGTCCGCACCCTGCTCGCCGAGATCGGCGAGGATCCTGGCCGCGAGGGGCTGCGGCGGACGCCCGAGCGGGTGCGGCGCATGTATGACGAGCTGACCGCTGGCTACCAGACCGATCCCGACGCGCTCATCAACGGTGCCTGCTTCGATGTCGACTACGACGAGATGGTCGTCGTCCGCGACATCGAGTTCTTCAGCCTGTGCGAGCACCACCTCCTCCCGTTCTACGGACACGCGCACGTCGGCTACCTGCCGCGCGGCCGGGTGATCGGCCTCTCGAAGATCCCGCGCATTGTCGACATGTACGCGCACCGCCTCCAGGTGCAGGAGCGGCTCACCGTGCAGGTCGCCGACTTCCTGATGGAGCGGCTGGAGCCGAAGGGCGTGGCGTGCGTCGTCGAGGCCTCGCACCTGTGCACGATGATGCGCGGGGTGCGCAAGCAGCAGGCGACGATGGTCACCTCCTCGATGCTCGGCACGTTCCGGCGCGATCCACGGACGCGCGCCGAGTTCATGGGCCTCATCGGCAAGGGTGGGTCCTCCTAGCCACGGTAGAATCGGGCCGCATGACCGATACGCCGATCCGCGTCCTCATCGCCAAGCCCGGGCTTGACGGCCACGACCGTGGTGCCAAGGTCCTCGCCCGCGGCCTGCGTGACGAGGGCTTCGAGGTGATCTACACCGGCCTGCGGCAGACGCCCGAGATGATCGCCGACGCGGCCGAGCAGGAGGACGTCGACGTCGTCGGCCTCTCGATCCTCTCCGGCGCCCACATGGCGCTCCTGCCGCGGACAGTCACGCTCCTCCGCGAGCGGGGTATGGACGACGTCCTCGTCGCCGCCGGCGGGATCATCCCCGACGCCGACATCGCGAAGCTCAAGGCCGCCGGGGTGGCGGAGATCTTTGGCCCGGGGACGAGCATCGGACAGATCGCGCGCTACTTCCGCGAGCACGTCCGCCAGGGGACGTGACCGCGCTCGACGGGCTCCTCGCCGGTGAGCGCCGGCCGCTCGCTCGGCTGCTGACGCGGATCGAGCGCGGCGACCCATCGGTCCGCGAGGAGTTGCCCGCGATCTTCGCCGCCGGCCATGACGCGCACGTGGTCGGCATCACCGGACCGCCCGGCAGTGGCAAGTCGACGCTCGTCAACGCGCTCATCGGCGAATGGCGCCGGCGCGGGCGGCGAGTCGGGATCCTGGCGGTCGACCCCAGCTCTCCCTATACCGGCGGCGCGATCCTCGGCGATCGGATTCGGATGATGGAGCACGCCGCGGACCGCGACGTGTTCATGCGCTCGATGGCCTCGCGCGGCGAGCTCGGCGGCCTCGCCGCCACGACCTGGATCGCGGCCGCGGCCCTTGATGCCGCCGGCTATGACCCGGTCCTCATCGAGACGGTCGGCGCCGGCCAGTCGGAGGTCGAGATCGCCCGCCTGGCCGAGACGACACTGGTCGTCGAGGTGCCCGAGATGGGGGACGAGGTACAGGCGATCAAGGCCGGCCTGCTGGAGGTCGCGGACATCATCGCGGTCAACAAGGCGGACCGGCCGGGAGCCGATCGCGCGGCGCGCCAGCTGCGCGCCATGCTCTCGACGGCGGGGGGCCGCGTCGCGCGCACGCCGCCGCAGGTGCTGCTCACGACCGCGGTCTCCGGCGATGGGGTGGCGGCCCTGGCCGACGCCATCGACGCGCACCGGACACAGGCCAGGGAGCCGATCGCCGCACGGGACCGCGCCGTGCACCAGGTGCGGCGCGCCCTCGCGGACCTGGCGCTGCGGCGCGCGGCGGCAGGCGAGGGGTGGTGGGAGGCGACGCTCGACGCGGTGGCGGATCGCAGCCTCGATCCGCTCACCGCCGCCGAGCGCCTGCTGGACCGGAACGGGTGAGCGCCAGGGAGCCGAGGAGCGCGCGGGCGTCATCGGTGACGGACGACGTCGATGCCTGATCCGGTACGCTTCGTCCCG
This sequence comes from Candidatus Limnocylindria bacterium, assembly GCA_038209995.1. Lineage (GTDB taxonomy): Bacteria > Chloroflexota > Limnocylindria > QHBO01 > QHBO01 > JAICQM01. Next base: position 57,498 of record JBBQXD010000009.1, read on the forward strand.
ACATGAGCATCGAGCGCGTCTACGTCATCGGCGCCGGCCTGATGGGGCATGGCATCGCGCAGGTCAGCGCCGCCGCCGGCAAGCAGGTCACGCTCGCGGATCGCACCGCGGAGCTGGCACGCACGGGAACGGACCGCATCGCCGCCAACCTGGCGCGCCAGGTGGAGAAGGGCAGGCTCGAGCAGGCTGCGGCGGACGAGATCATGGGGCGCATCGGTACCGCGACCGGCACCGACGCGGTGGCGGCACATGATCTCGTCATCGAGGCCGTCTTCGAGGACGAGGCCCTCAAGCGCGACACCTGGGCGCAGGTCAGCACGAAGGCCGACCCGGGCACGATCTTCGCGAGCAACACGAGCAGCATCAGCATCACCGGCCTCGCGACCGCGACCGACCGCGCGCCGCGCTTCATCGGCCTCCATTTCTTCTCGCCCGTCCCGGTCATGAAGCTGATCGAGATCATCCGCGGGCTCGAGACCGACGATGCGACCTACGAGGCGTGCCGCGCGTTCGCCACCGAACTCGGCAAGACGGTGATCGAGTCGAAGGACATGCCCGGGTTCCTCGTCAACCGCATGCTCGGCCCGTTCATCAACGAGGCGGTCTTCGCGCTCATGGAGTCGACCGGCACCGCCGACGACATCGACACCGGCGCCAAGCTCGGCCTGAACCACCCGATGGGGCCGCTCGAGCTGAGTGACTTCATCGGCAACGACGTGATGCTGGGCGTCATGGACGTCCTGTACCGCGGCTTCGGCGACCCGAAGTTCCGCGCCGCCCCGCTGCTGCGCCAGATGGTGGCCGCGGGCCACCTCGGCCGGAAGACCGGGCGGGGCTTCTACCGCTACGACGAGCAGGGGAACCGGGTCGGCTGATGACCATTGCGAGCGCGCCGTCGCGCGATCCCTTCGCCCTCACCGAGGAGGAGCGGACCGTCCGCGACACCGTTCGCGCCTTCGCCCGCGCGCGCCTCGAGCCGACCGCCGCGCAGCGCGACGAGGAGGAGCGGTTCGACCGCTCGCTGTTCACGGGAATGGCGGAGATCGGCCTCGCCGGGCTCCCCTATCCGGAGCAGTACGGCGGCGCTGGGATGAGCAGCTTCTTGTGGGCGGTGGCGCTCGAGGAGGTCGCGGCGGCCGACATGGGGATGGCGGTCTCGCTGTCGGTCCACATCCTGGCGCAGCTTCCCATCTTCTCCTTCGGGACCGATGAGCAGAAGGACCGATTCCTCCCCCGCATGACCGCCGGCGAGTGGCTCGGCGCGTTCGCCCTCACCGAGCCCGGCGCCGGTTCGGACGCGGCTGCGCTCGCGCTGGCCGCGCGGCGGGACGGCGACGACTACTTGCTGGACGGCACGAAGATCTGGATCACGAACGGGGCAGATGCCGAGGTGACGATCGTCTTCGCCACCGTGGACCGATCGAAGGGCCGCGACGGGATCACCGCCTTCGCCGTCGAGCGCGAGACGCCCGGATACCGGGTCGCCGGCCACGAGCGGAAGATGGGGATCCGCGACACCGTCAGCGCCGAGCTCGTCTTCTCCGGCGCCCGCGTGCCGGCCGCCAACCGCCTCGGCGACGAGGGCGAGGGCCTGAGGGTCGCGCTCTCGGCGCTCGGTGCGGGGCGGATCAGCATCGCCGCCTGCTGCGTGGGGCTCGCCCGCGCCGCGATGGAGCACGCGGTGCGCCACGCCGCCGAACGCCGCCAGTTCGGCCGCCCGATCGGCGACCAGGAGATGATCCAGGCGCTCCTCGCCGAGATGGCCGCGGGCGTCGAGGCCGCGCGGCTCCTCACCTGGCGCGCAGCCCGCCTCCGCGACGCGGGCCAGCCGATCAACGCTGCGTCGAGCATGGCCAAGTGGATCGCCTCCGATACAGCCATGAAGGTCGCGACCGACGCGGTGCAGGTCTACGGAGGCGCCGGCTACAGCCGCGATAACCCGGTCGAGCGCTTCATGCGCGACGCGAAGGGAGCCCAGATCTACGAGGGGACGAACCAGATCCACCGCCTGATCATCGCCCAGCAGCTCCTCGAGGAGGTTCGGCGAGGCGGGTGACGCTCCACGCAGCTGGGAACGCGACGCCGACCGAACGAGCGACCACGGAGGCCGCGCCCATGTCCACCGCTCCCACCCAGAGGCCCGACGTCGGTTCGGGGCAGGTCGGACGCCGCACGCAGACCGAGATCGAGCCGCTCACGATCCCCGACGAGTACCGCGCCAACTCGCTCATCGACCTCATCCATCGCTCGGTGAAGCGCAACCCGTCGAAGGAGGCGCTGCGCTGGAAGCTGCCGCACTCGCGGCGTCAGATGGAGCCGGCAGAGCCCGAGGTGGAGGGTCCCGCGGTCTGGCGGAGCATCTCGTATCGCCAGATGTGGGACTGGGTCACGCAGGTTGCCCTGGGCCTCAGGCATCTCGGCATTCGCGACGGGGACGCGGTCTGCATCATGAGCCGCACCCGTCCGGCCTGGCTCGCCGCGGACCTGGGGGCGATGTCGCTCGGCGCCGTCACCTGCCCGATCTACCCGTCGTCGGAGCCGGGGCAGGCCGCGTACGTCATCAACAACGTGAAGGCCAGGGCGATCTTCGTTGAGAATCCGCAGCAGCTCGCGAAGATCGAGAAGATCCGAGCCGAGTGCCCGACGCTCGAGCACATCATCCTCATCGAGGACCGCGGCAAGCTCCCGGCCGGCATCGTCAGCTTCGACAACATCTTCGAGCTGGCCGATGCCGAGCCCGGGCAGGTCCGGGAGTGGGAGGCCACGTGGCGCGAGTTCGGCCGTGACCGCGTCGCGACCATCGTCCACACCTCGGGCACGACCGCGAACCCAAAGGGCGTGGTGCTGACGCACGGCAACGTGCTCCACAACTTCGAGGGCGGCATCCAGGCGGTCGACTTCAACGAGAGCGACCTGTTCCTCTCCTTCCTGCCGCTTTCGCACATGACCGAGCGCGCGGCCGGGCAAGTCGTGCCGCTCGGCCGCGGCTGCACGATCGCCTACGCCGAGCCGGCCATCGAGCGCCTGGCAGCGAACATGGCCGAGGTGAAGCCCACCGTGATGGTGGCCGTGCCACGCCTCTACGAGCGGCTCTACGCCCGGGTCATCTCGACCGTCGAGGCGTCCTCGCCGCTCCGCCAGCGGATCTTCGCCTGGGCGCAGGGGCTCGGGCGCGAGCACTACCAGAACCATCTCGACGGGACGGCCGACGCACTGTGGCTGCGGCTCCAGCTGGCCGTCGCGAAACGGCTCGTCTTCGACAGGATCAGGGCGCGCACCGGGGGCCAGGTCCGCTACTTCGTCTCGGGCGGCGCCCCTCTCGCGCGGGAGGTGGGAGAGTTCTTCTACGCGATGGGGATGCTCATCCTCGAGGGCTACGGGCTGACCGAGACGGCGCCGCTCCTCTCGATCAACCGCCCAGACGACTTCAAGTTCGGGACCGTCGGAAGGCCTGTCGCCGAGACGCAGGTGCGCATCGACGCGGCGACGGGCGAGATCCTCGCGCGCGGTCCGCAGGTGATGCGTGGCTACCTGAACCAGCCCGAGGAGACGGCGAAGGTGATCGACGCCGACGGCTGGTTCCACACCGGCGACATCGGTGAGCTCGACGAGATCGGGCGCATCAAGATCACCGACCGCATCAAGAACATCCTCGTCCTCGCAAACGGCAAGAACATCGCGCCGGCTCCGCTCGAGATCGCGATGCTGGCCAGCAGGTACATCACGCAGGTCGTGGTCCTCGGCGATGGCGAGCCGTACACCGGGGCGCTCATCGTCCCGGACTTCGACGAGGTCGGGCCGTGGGCTGCCCAGAACGGGCTCGCCGAGATGCCGCCGGCGCAGCTCGTCGAGCAGCGCCCGGTGGTGAAGCTCATCGAGGGCGAGGTGCGTCGCCTGCTCGACGACTTCGCGAACTACGAGCGTCCCCGCCGCATCGCGCTCCTGCCGCGCCTCCTGTCGGAGGAGGAGGGCGAGCTGACGCCGTCGCTCAAGGTGAAGCTGCGGGTCGTGAAGGACCGGTACGCGGATCGCATCGCCTACCTCTTCGACGAGGCCGACGCCAGAGACTGACCGAAGGCGACGACGCCGATCCTTCGTGAGCGGGCTACCATGGGCGGCATGCGTGACGTCTTCATACTTTCCGCTGCTCGGACGCCGATCGGCAAGTTCGGTGGCGGCCTCTCGACCACGCCCGCGACCGACCTCGGCGCGACCGCCATCCGCGCCGCGGTCGAGAGATCCGGGATCGACCCGGCCACCGTCGACGAGGCGATCATGGGGCAGGTCATCCAGGCCGGCGCGGGACAGGCCCCAGCCCGCCAGGCGGCCCTGAAGGGCGGCCTTCCAGAGGGCGTCAGCGCCACGACGGTCAACAAGGTCTGCGGCTCCGGCCTCAAGGCGGTGATGCTCGGCGCGGCCGTCATTCGCGCTGGCGACGCGAACGTGATCGTGGCGGGTGGCATGGAGAACATGAACCTCGGCCCGTACCTCCTGCCCGGCGCCCGAGCCGGCTACCGGCTCGGCAACCAGACGGTCGTCGACAGCACGGTCCACGACGGGCTGTGGTGCTCAAGCTGTGACGTGCACATGGGGGTCCACGCGGAGCGCGTCGCCGCCAAGCACGACGTAACGCGCGAGGTGCAGGATGCCTTCGCGCTCCGATCCCACGAGCGCGCGCTGGCCGCCATGGACACCGGCGCGTTTGATGCCGAGCTGGTCCCCGTCACGGTGGCGAGCCGCAAGGGCCCCGAGATGGTGAGCGTCGATGAGAACCCGCGCCGTGACACCTCGGCCGAGGCGCTCGCGCGCCTCAACCCGGCCTTCCAGCCCGACGGCGGCACCGTGACCGCCGGCAACGCGCCGGGCATCACCGACGGCGCGGCGGCGCTCGTCATCGCCGCCGAGGATGCCCTCGACGGTGCCACGCCGCTCGCCCGCATCGTCGGCTACGCGCAGGCGGATGTGGCACCCGAATGGCTCTTCGAGGCCCCGATCCTCGGCGTGCGCCGCCTCATCGAGCGTGTGGGCGGCAGCGTCGCCGACTTCGACCTCATCGAGATCAACGAGGCGTTCGCGGCCCAGGTCCTCGCCGACGGCAACGAGCTCGGCTTCGACTGGGACAAGGTCAACGCCAACGGTGGGGCCATCGCGCTCGGCCACCCGATCGGCGCCTCGGGAGCGCGGGTGCTCACCACGCTCATCCACGCCCTGCGCGCTCGCGGCGGCCGGAAGGGGCTGGCGACGCTCTGCCTCGGCGGCGGGGGAGCCGTGGCGATGGCCGTCGAGCTGGTCTGACGCGCCGCGAGTCTCAGCCGGAGCTCCGGCCGGCATGGCACATCGGTACCGGTGACGGGCCGGACCGCTGCGCTAGAATGCAAACCCGTCCGCGACCTGGCCTGCCTCCGCCATGACAACGAGAGGGCGTGAAGAGGCGCCGGGTTCGCCGCTCGCATCAGGAGGCACCCTGCACCTCATGGCCAGCACGCAACCGGTCGCGGAGGCGCCGAACATCTGGGCCGTTGCCCAGCAGCAGTTCGACCTCGCGGCCGACAGGCTCGACCTCGATGACGGCATGCGACGCGTCCTCCGCGTCCCCCAGCGCGAGCTGACCGTCAACTTCCCGGTGACGATGGATGACGGAAGCGTCCAGGTCTTCACCGGGTATCGCGTCCAGCACAACGTGAGCCGTGGCCCCGCCAAGGGCGGGATCCGCTACCACCAGGACGTGTCGATCGACGAGGTCCGCGCACTGGCGATGTGGATGACCTGGAAGTGCGCCGTCGTGAACATCCCGTTTGGAGGCGGCAAGGGCGGCGTGATCGTCGATCCCAAGAAGCTCTCGATCCGAGAGGTCGAGGGCCTGACCCGCCGCTTCACGACGGAGCTCAGCCCGCTCATCGGTCCGGATCGCGACATCCCGGCCCCCGACGTCAACACCAACGCCCAGACGATGGCCTGGATCATGGACACCTACTCCATGCACCAGGGCTACACGATCAGCGCGGCGGTGACCGGGAAGCCGATCGCCATCGGCGGCTCGCTGGGCCGCAACGAGGCGACGGCGCGCGGCGCGGTCTTCACGCTGCTGCGCTGGTCGGCGGCCTCCCACACGCCGCTCACCGGGCTTCGCGTCGCGATCCAGGGCTACGGCAATGCCGGCAGCGTTGCCGCCACGCTACTTGCCGCGGAGGGCGCGAGGATCATCTCCGTCAGCGACTCGACCGGCGGGATCCACGACCCGAGCGGCCTCGACCCCGCCAAGGTGACCGCCTGGAAGCAGGAGCACGGCACGGTCGTCGGCTTCCCGCGTGCCGATGGCGTGACGAACCAGGAGATCCTTGAGCTCGACTGCGACATCCTCGTCCCGGCCGCGCTCGAGAACCAGATCACGCGCCACAACGCGCCGCGTATCAGGGCGCGGGTGATCGCCGAGGCGGCGAACGGGCCGACGACGCCGGAGGCGGACACGATCCTGTTCGAGAAGGGCGTCTTCCTCATCCCGGACATCCTCTGCAACGCGGGCGGCGTGACCGTGAGCTACTTCGAGTGGGTCCAGGACATGCAGAGCTTCTTCTGGACCGAGGACCGCATCAACGAGAGCCTGCGCGAGATCATGGATCGCGCTTTCGAGGCGGTCCATGCGATGAGCACCAAGCACGCGGTCGACATGCGGACCGCGGCCTACATGGTGGCGGTGGCACGGGTCGCCGAGGCGACGATGCTCCGCGGCCTCTATCCGTAGGACCGATTCGGCGCCGCGCGCCGAACCATCCCATTGGACCAATGCTGGCGCCGGCACTACCGGCGCCTGCTCGCATCGGTGCATGATGCGCACACGCATCGACCGTCCGGAGGCGTCTGACCCGCCATGCTCGATCACGAAGAGCGCTTCCTCTTCCGCGAGGAGATCCTGAACCTGGCCACCGCGCTGGCCGACGTCAACGCCCTCGACAACGTCGAGGACCTGCTTGCCGAGGTCACGACCTCGCCGCGCTTCGACTCCGACGTGTTCACGCTCGAGCGCTCGCTGCAGGTCATGCTCGGCGGCCGTGCCGGTTCGACGCTCGTCGGGCTGCTGACGGTGGACCGTGACGTGTTCGAGGAGATCGGCGAGATGGGCCTGTCGGCGGAGGTGCAGGAGCGGATCGTCGGCTGGCGGGCACGCTTCGGGCTTGCCATCGACAACGCCCTGAACTTCCTGAACAACCCGGACGGCATCCAGGGCCACAACTTCGGAACCCAGGTCTCACATGCCGAGAACGGCACGACCCTCCAGGGACGCCTGACCCTCGTCCGCTATAACAACGAGCCGCAGTTCTTCATCGCCGACGTCGATGTCCTGCTGGCGGTGGCGGCGGACATGATGGAGCGGCTGGGGGAGCATCTCGCGCCGGAGATGCTCGACCGCGAGCTCGTCACCCGGCTTCGCGAGGGCGTCGAGCTCATCGAGCGCCGCTCCACGAGCCGGGGCGCATCCGCATAACGACCCGGCCGCGCATGGGCGCTCGGCGCATCTTCCTCGCCGCGACCGGCCAGAACCGCGGCAAGACGACCGCCAGCCTGGGGCTCATCGCCGCCATCCGCACCCGCGGCCTGGCGCTCGGCTTCATGAAGCCGGTCGGACAGCGGACGCTCCTCGTCGAGGGCGTGCGCGCCGACGAGGACGCCGTGCTCATGAAGGAGGTGTTCGACCTTCCCGACGCCCTGAACGACATGAGCCCGGTCACGTTGCCGCGCCACTTCACGACCGACTACGTCATGGGCCGCGTCGATGGCGACCTCGGCGGGCAGGTTACTGCGGCAGCCGAGCGGGTGGCGGTCGGGAAGGACCTCGTCGTCGTCGAGGGAACCGGGCACGCCGGGGTCGGCGCGGTGATCGGCCTCTCGAACGCCCGCGCCGCCAAGCTGCTCCGCGCCCCGGTCGTCATCGTCAGCGAGGGCGGCGTCGGCCGTCCGATCGACGAGATCGCGCTCAACGCCGCGCTCTTCGCGCGCCACGAGGTGCCGGTGCTGGGCGCCATCGTCAACAAGGTCGACATCGGCGGACGTCCCGAGCTGCCGGAGATCCTCGAACGCGGGCTCGCCCAGCAGGGGGTGCCACTCCTGGCCTGCGTGGGCTTCTCCGAGTTCCTCGCCAACCCGTCGCTCGAGCTCATCGTCGCCCACCTCGATGGTGAGCTGCTGGCCGGCGAGGCGGCGCCGAACCGGATCATCGGGCAGGTGGCGATCGGCGCGATGCAGGCGGGGCACGCGATGGAGCTGCTGCGCGATCGGACGCTCCTCATCACGCCCGGCGATCGGGAGGACCTGCTGCTCGCGGCGGTCGCCGCCAACCGCGCCGCCGCGGCAGCCACCCCCAAGGTCACCGGGATCGTGCTGACCGCAGGCTTCCGACCCTCGGCGGCGGTCCTCGCGGAGCTGCGCGGCGCCGACATCTTCGCGTTCCTGGTCGCGACCGACACGTACCGCACGGCGCGCGCCGTCGACGAGATCCTCGTCAAGACCCATCCATCGGATACCGAGAAGATCGCCACGATCATCGAGCTCGTGGGACGGGCGCTCGACGTCGATCGCCTGCTGGCTCGCCTCTAGGCGCGCACAAGGAAGGGGAGGCCGAGCGCGGGCACTCGCCGGCCTCCCCTGCTGACCGCGACCCGCCCGGTACGGCTTACCGGGGTCGCGGAACAGAGCGGAGCATAGAGGGCCGGCGCGGCCCGTCAGTAGTACTTTCGACGTCACGGCCGCGGCCCAGCCGACGGTCAGGCCGTCTCCCAGTCGAGCGGCATCGTGTCGGTCAGCCGGGTGCGACCGATCCAAACCGCGATCATCGCGATCGCGGGCCCGGTCACGCGCTGGAGCTCCGCGAGGCTGGCCGCGTCGGCGACCGAGACATAGTCCGGCCGCGCCATCGGCTCGGCGCCGAGGATGTCGGTCATCCTGGCGCGGAGCACCTCCGCCGATCGCTCGCCGTGGTCATAGGCGTGGCGCGCCGCGTTCACCGCCGCATGGAGGCAGGTTGCCGCATGGCGCTCCTCGATCGACAGCCGTGCGTTGGCGCTCGACAGGGCGAGGCCGTCGGGGTCGCGGACCGTTGGGCAGGCGATGACGTCGACGTTCAGGAACAGGTCGCGGAGCATGCGACGCAGGACGACGACCTGCTGGGCGTGCTTCTGGCCGAGGTAGATCCGCGCCGGGCCGGTGAGATGGATGAGCTTGAGCATGACCGTCGTCAGGCCGTCAAGATGACCCGGCCGGGAGGCGCCTTCAAGCTGGCGGGTGAGCCCCTCGACCGTCACCCGGGTCAGGTCGTCGGGCGGATAGAGGCTGGCGACCGAGACGAGGAAGGCGATGTCGGCCCCGGCCGAGGTCAAGAGGGCCAGGTCGCGCGCCTGGTCCCGTGGGCCGCCGTCGCCCTCGTCGAGCGTGCGCCATTGTGCCGCGTCGCGGAAGAGCGACACGACGACGCAGCCGTCCAGCTCATGGGCGCGACGGATGAGCGACTGCTGGCCGTCGTGAATGGCGCCCATCGTCGGCACGAAGCCGACCGAGTCGCCAGCGATGCGCCGCTCGAGGATCGCGGCGCGCAGTGCGTCGACGTCCTCGACGACCTTCATCGACGGCGGCTCCGACGCCCCGTTCCCTGGGTGGGCGCCGGTGGATGGGCCGCGCGCCAACGGTCGGCGATCAGGTCCCAGAGGCGCTCGGCGACCTGTCGCTTCGGCAGCATCGGCCAGTCCGTCAGGGGACCCTCGGCCCCGAACACGGTCACCTTGTTCTCGTCCGAGCCGATGGCGTCGAACGGACCGCCGACGACGTTGCCGACGATGAGGTCGAGCCCCTTGTCGCGCAGCTTCGCCGCGGCATTCGCCTCGAGGTCGTCGCTCTCGGCCGCGAAGCCGATCAGGAAGGGCCGCACGTCGTCGGGCATCTCGCCGACCTCGGCGATGATGTCGGGGTTCGGGACGAGGGTGATCTCGAGGGCCGAGCCGTCGCGCTTGATCTTGCGACCCGACGCGCGCTGCGGGGCGAAGTCGGCCACCGCGGCGGCCATGACGAGGATGTCGGCGGTTGGGGCGTGGCGCAGGATCGCCTCGCGCATGGTCGCGGCGGTGGTGGCGCTCAGCGTCTCCATGCCACGCGGCGCGGTCACGCTCATCGCGCCGGCCACGAGGGTCACGGAGGCACCGCGGTCACGCGCCGCCTCCGCGATCGCGACCCCCATCTTCCCGCTGGACCGGTTGCCGATGAAGCGCACCGGGTCGATCGGCTCGCGGGTGCCGCCGGCGCTGACCACGACGCGGACCCCGTCGAGGTCGCCGGCCCGCGCGAACAGGCGCTCGACCGTGTCCACGATCGTCGCCGGGTCGGCGAGCCGCCCGACGCCGGTGAGCCCGCTGGCCAGGGACCCGACCTCCGGCTCGACGATCCGGTAGCCGAACCCGCGGAGGGTCTCGACGTTCCGCTGCGTCGCCGGGTGCGTCCACATCCCCGCATCCATGGCGGGCGCCACCACGACCGGCGCGCGGGACGCGCAGGCGACCGCGCTCACCGCGTCCTGCACGAGGCCGGCCGCGAGGACGGCGAGGAGGTTCGCCGTCGCGGGTGCGATGACGATCGCATCGGCCGCCTCGGCAAGCTCGATGTGGGCGATCTGCTGCTCCCCGTCGAGCTCGAGGACGTCGTCGACGACGGGACGATGGGTGAGGCTCTCGAAGGTGAGCGGGCCCACGAACTGCGTCGCGGACGGGGTCATCGCCACGTCCACCACCGCGCCGCGCTCGCCGAGGAGGCGAACGATGGCGACCGCCTTGTAGGCCGCGATGCTCCCGGACACGCCGACCACGATCCGCCGCCCGCCGAGCGTGCCGCGCGACTCGGTCATGCGTTGTCCTCCTCGTGACGGCCCGCGATCGCCGCTCCGCGCTGCGCGAGCCACGCGTAGTGGATGCCGCGCAGCGTCAGGTCCGGCTCGATGCCGTCGATGCCCGGGACGTCGGTCAGCCACGGCTCGAAGGTGTAGCCGCCGGTCGCGATCACCGTGACCCGCGCGCCCGGCGGCGACTGCTCGACCAGCTCGCCGCGCAGCGCGGTCAGCAGGCCGCTTACCAGGCCGATGTAGCCGAGCACCGCGCCGGACTGCATGGCGTGGATGGTGTTCGTGCCGATGGCGCTCGGCGGCCGCCGGAGCTCGATGCGCGGCAGCTTGCTTGCCCGTCCGACGAGCGCCTCGATGCTGAGCCCCATGCCGGGGGCGATCGCGCCGCCGATGTAGGCGCCGTCGTGGCTGACGAGGTCGAAGTTCGTGCTCGTGCCGAGGTCGACGACGATCGCGGGCCCGCCGAACTCGGTGAGCGCCGCGAGGGCGTTTGCCAGCCGGTCGGCGCCGGCCTCGGCCGGGCGGTCGATGCGGATGTCGAGCACCCCGCGCAGGGCGGCGGCGTCGACGGTCATCGGCTCCACGCCGAGGCGCTCGCGGGCAAGCCGCTCGAAGGTGGCGGTGATCGGAGGGACAACGGACGCCAGGGCGATCGCGTCGACATCGGCGAGGCGGCGCGCATCGAGGGCGAGGAGGCCGCCCAGGGTCGCGGCCAGCTCATCGGCGGTCGCGCTCGGTCGGCTCGTGGCGCGCCAAGAGCCGACGAGTGATTCGTCCTCGAACCAGCCGAGGGTCAGGTTCGTGTTGCCGATGTCGGCGGCGAGAAGCTGCACAGCAGCGCCATCCTAGCCCGAACCGTGCGGGCCGGATATGGGCCGCACGTCCAGTGCTAGACTCGCCGGCACCCATGACCGACGCGCGCGCGAAGCTGTACATCAACACCGGCGTCGTGACGAACCGCGGAGACATCTACAACATCCTCCGCCCGCTCCTCAAGCAGACGGTGAGCTACGCGTACTACCGCGGCAGTCAGGTGACGAGCAGCGGCACCGGGTGGGTCGAGAGGATCGTCGTGGACCACCCCGAGATCGCGAGCTACTTCACGCCGCTCTCGATCTGCCTCAACCTCGACAGCTTCGACTATCTCCAATTCGACACGACCTCGGAGCAGCTCCTGGTCTACACCCTCGTGATCGGCAACGAGCGGGTCGTGATCGAGTTCGCCAACAGCCTTCCGCACCTGACCGATGGCGACGAGATCACGACCGCCAGGCCCCTGCCGCGGACGGCCGCCGAGCTGGCCCGCGACCTCCGCTACATCCAGATGGAGCTGCTCATGACGCCCGATGGCGCCGATGCGGCCGACGAGGACGAGGACGCCTAACGTGGCGACCGCCACGCCCCGGCGCGGGACCGGTGCCCGTCGGGCGCGGCTGCCATACGAACGGACCGTCCTTCCGAACGGGTTGCGGCTCGTCTCGCAGCCGATGCCGCACGCCCGATCCGTGTCGGTCGGGCTGTTCGTCGGCGTCGGCTCGCGGCACGAGGACGCACCGCGCGCCGGCCTGTCGCATCTGCTCGAGCATCTCGTGTTCAAAGGCACGCGCGGCTATCCGGCCCCCGGGGCGCTGTCCGCGGCGATCGAGTCGGTCGGGGGCGCCGTGAACGCGAGCACCGACCGCGAGCTCACCGTGTACACCTCGAAGGTGCCCGCGGCGCACGCGGATCGCGCGCTCGAGGTCGTCGCCGAGCTCGTCGCCCGACCGCTCCTCCGCCGGGCCGACCTCTCCGCCGAGAAGCCGGTGATCGTCGACGAGATCCGGATGTACGTCGACTCGCCCGGCGACCACGTCTTCACCCTCTTCGACGAGCTGCTCTTCGGCGACCATCCGCTCGGGCGCGAGATCGCCGGCACGCCGCGCAGCGTGCGCCGCGCAACCGGCGCCGGGGTCCGTGATCACTGGGCGCGCTGGTACGGCCCAGCGCACGTCGTCCTCTCGGTCGCAGGGGCGATCGACCATGCCACGGCCCTCGAGCATGCGGCCGCGTGGTGGGGCGACGCGCCAGCCACGGCGCCATCCGCGCGGCGGGTCATCCCGTTCGGCCGGCCGCGGGCGACGGCGGCGGGGGCGATGCGCGTTGTGCACCGCGACCTGTCGCAGGGCAACCTGTGCCTCGGGATGCCGGGCGTGTCGCGCGCCCACGAGGATCGCTGGGCGCTCGATCTTCTCGGCGCGATCCTCGGCGATGGGATGAGCAGCCGCCTCTTCCTCGAGCTGCGGGAGCGGCGATCGCTTGTCTACGACGTGTCCACGTTTGCCTCGAGCTACGCGGACTGCGGAACCTTCGGCGTCCATGCCGGCTTCGACCCCGACCAGGCCGAAGAGGTCACCGCGGCGATCGGTCGCGAGCTCGAGCGCATCTGCACCGACCCGGTGGAGCCGCATGAGCTCGAGCGCGCGCGGGCCTACACCCGCGGCCGGCTCGAGCTGCGGATGGAGGACACCGCCGCCGTCGCCACCTGGCTCGGGACCGGGGAGAGCCTCCTGCCCCGCATCCTCACCGTCGACGAGGTGGTCGCGCATCTCGACGCCGTGACCGCCGGCGACCTGCTGCGCGTCGCCCGCCGCTGGGTCCGACCGGATCTCGCGCGCCTGGCGGTCCTCGGCCCGTTCCGCGGGCGCTCGCGATTCGCGCGCGCCCTCGGCCCATGGTGGCGCCGGTGAGCGACGACCCCACCGTCATCGACCTCATCAACGACGAGCTCTCGCTCGCCCGCGCGCAGCTGGCCGGTGGTCTCGCGCCCCTCGCGGAGGCGACGCTCCGGCACCGCATCGCGCAGATCGAGGTCGAGGGCGGCTCACGCGACGAGCTCGATGCCGCGCACTCGCTGCTCGGCGAGGCGCTCTGGCGCCAGGGACGGCCGCGCGCCGCGGGCGCTGCGCTGCGGGCCATCCGACCGTCGAGCCTCGAGCGACGCCGGCCGCTCGTCCAGATCATCGAGGCCGAGGCGGCACACGCCGACGGCGACCCGGACCGGTCGGCGGCCCTCGCCGAGGCAGCCGTCGCAGCGGTCGGTATCGACGACATCTGGCGTCTTCGTGGCGGGGTCCCGGGCCTGGTCGCCTGGCCCCTCCCTCCCTCGTTGCGGCCGGCCGATCGTCGTCCTGCCGCCACGTCGCCGGGGCCGGCGGCGACGAGCCCCGAGCGCATCGCCGACGCACACCGCCGCCTCGAGGCGGCGCGCGCCGCCTACGGGATCGGCGAGCTCGCGCGCGGCGACCAGGAGCTGTCGCTCGCCCTCCGTCTCGACCCGCGAGTCGCCGTGGCGGGCATCGAGCTCATGGAAACGGGCCTCGGCGACGAGCCGCCCGGGGAGCGTCTGATACTCTACGGCGACCTCCTCCGGGCCGCCGGCCGCGACAGCGAGGCGTCGGCCGCCTATGACCGAGCCGCCCGAACCTGAGGTCCGGCTTCGACCGATGATCAGCATCGATGGTGACGCGCGCCCGTGGCGCCACCCCATCGGTCCAATAAGCAAACCGCGAAGGAGTGACACCGCCCCATGGAGCGCACCCTGGTACTCGTCAAGCCCGATGCCGTGCAGCGCGGCCTGGTCGGCGAGATCATCGGCCGCTTCGAGCGCAAGGGCCTCAAGCTCGTCGGCCTGCGGCTGCTGGCGGTCGACCATGAGCTCGCCGAGCGCCACTACGCGGTCCACGCCGGCAAGCACTTCTACGCGGGCCTCATCGAGTTCATCACGTCGGGGCCGGTGGCTGCCATCGCGCTGGAGGGGCCCGATGCGACCGCCACCGTGCGCCGCATGGTCGGCAGGACGATGCCGAACGAGGCGGAGCCCGGAACGATTCGCGGCGACCTCGGCATCAGCGGCCTGCGGAACCTGATCCACGCCTCGGACGCGCCTGAGACGGCCAGGAGCGAGCTCGAGCTGTGGTTCGGCGCCGATGCGCTGGTCGACTACGACCGCGCCATCGACGCCTGGATCGTGGCCGAGGAGCCGGCGAGAGGCTAGGGCGCCCTGGCGAGCCGGGGTCCGCGAAGCGCGCCCGTCGCCGCGCCGCCCTCCAGGCCGGGGTAGCCGCCGTCGGGACGGCCCACGAGCCCGACCCGGTCGAGCGGGAAGTAGCGCAGCCAGGCGCGACCGATGATCGTCTCACGGCCAATCGGTCCGAAGACGCGCGAGTCCTGGCTCGCCTCGCGGTTGTCACCCATCACGAAGTAGTCCCCCGCGGGAACGACCCACTCGGCGGTGCATTCGGGCGTCTTGCAGGTCGTCGCCACCGGCCGGCCCCCGGCACGTGCCACGTAGGCCTCCTCGAGCGCGGTCGGCACGCCGCCGGCAGGCGTGACCCACACCTTGCCGTTCAGGAGCTGGACCGTGTCACCGGGCAGGCCGATGATCCGCTTGATGAACGGTATGTCGCCCTGCTCGAAGCCCGCGGGAGGTGTGAAGACGACGATGTCGCCCCGGCGGTAATCGGAGAAGCGCGGGCTGATCTTGTCGATCAGCACGTACTCGTGCTCGACGATCGTCGGCAGCATCGAGCTCATCCGCACCTCGAACGGCTGCGCGATGAAGTTATGGATGACCAGGTAGATGACGAGGGTCAGGACGAGGGTCTCGACGATCTCGAAGGCGCACCCGAGGCCCCGTCGCGTGGGCGCCGGCACTTCCTCCTGGGCGTCGCGCTCCGGCGCGGCGGGGACGTAGGTCATCGAGGCTCCATGGGCAGCTCAAGCTGGCGTCGGGCGGCGCACAGCATAGCGCAGGATCCGGCTGGCGACGGAGGCGCCGATGGCGTCCACGGGGCCGATGCGTAGACTGCGCGGGTGGGATCGCTCTTCCTCATCCGCCACACGACGACCGATGCCAGCGCTTCCGGCCGCAACCTCGGCGGCACGAGCGACATGCCACTCTCGCCGGCCGGCCTGCGGCTCGCCGCGGCGCTCGCGGAGACGCTGCGGGCCGAGCTCGGCGAGCTGCCCCACGACGAGGCGCGGCTCGTCTCCAGTCCGGCCCGTCGCTGCCGCGAGACGATCGCGCCGGTGGCCGGGATGCTTGGAGTGCCGAACGAGGGGATCGTGACCGATGCCGGGCTGCTCGAGATCGACTACGGCGCCTGGGACGGCCTGACCCCCGACGAGTGCCTCGCCCGCGACCCGGAGCTCCGACGCGCGTGGCTCGCCGATCCGTTCACCACGCACTGCCCCGGCGGCGAGAGCGGCGCGGACGTCGCGGCGCGCGCCCTCCCGGTCATCGACGCGTTGACCGCGTGGTTGGCCGCCGATCGCGCCCGCTGTGCGGTGGTCGTGGCGCACAACCACGTCAACCGGGTGGTCCTGACCCGGATCATGGGCTGGCCGATGGCCGACTATCGACGGCGGGTCACGCAGGACCCGGCGGCCTACAGCCTCATCACCTACGGCGACGCGACGCCGGTCATGCGGCGCATCAACGCACCGGCGGCATCGGACGCCGGCTGGGGCTGAGGCGCGGACGCCTCGTATAATCGGCGCCCGACCGTCGACCATCGGCGGCGCCCCCGCGAGGACCCATGTCGATCGAGCTCAGCCAGCAGCTGCAACCCGCGATGCAGGTCAAGGTCACGCCGAAGCAGATCGCGGCGAACTACATCCTGCAGATGAGCTCGATGGCGCTTCAGGAGGCCATCAGCCAGGAGCTGGACGAGAACCCCGCGCTCGAGATGCTCGAGACGAGCGCCTGCCCGATCTGCGGCTCGCCGGTCACCGGCAACTACTGCACCGAGTGCATGCCGCGCAAGGACTCGACGAACGACGACACGATCGCGGCCGCCGACGAGCTGCCCGCCGACGCGGCCCCGCGCCTGCGTGACGAGGCGGACGAGTTCGACCCGATCGCCCGAGCCGAGGCCGAGTTCACGCTCGACGAGCACCTGACCTGGAACCTCCACGCGATCCTGCCGCGCGAGCTGCACTCGGTCGCCGACCATGTCATCGGCGCCCTCGACGAGAACGGCTTCCTGACCCAGTCCGATGCCGAGATCGCGGCCGCAACCGGCCGGACCGTCGAAGAGGTGGCCCAGGTCGTGGCCGCGATGCGCGGGATCGAGCCGATCGGCATCGGCTCGCGCTCGATCGTGGAGAGCCTCCTCGCGCAGCTCGCATGGCTCCGCGAGGGGGGCGCGGCGACGGTGCCCGACATCGCCGAAGCCGTGGTGGGCGAGCATCTGGCCGAGCTCGGGGAGCGGAAGTTCCGCGACGTTGCGGCAGCCCTCGAGGTGGACCCGCGGAGCGTCATTGCGACCTGGGAGTTCGTGAAGGCGAACCTCCACCCATACCCGACGGCGGCCTTCACCGCCGCCGTCACGGGCGGTGGACCGCGGACCCTCGTCCGCCCGGACGTCCTGATCCGCGAGATCGACGACGAGCTGGCGGTCGAGGTGGTCGAGTCGCGCCGCTTCAGCCTCCGCGTGACGCCGATCTACTCGTCGCTCTCGAGCCAGCTGCGCGCGAGCGAGGCCACCGAGCGGGACAAGCAGCACGTCCGCGAGTATGTCGGCCGCGCGAAGTTCTTCATCGACAACATCAACCGTCGCCGCGCCACCGTCCAGCGGATCGCGGAATGCCTCGCCGAGCGGCAGCGCGACTACCTCCTCCACGGCGTGCAGCATCTCGTGCCGCTGACCAGGGCCGAGGTGGGGGATCTCATCGGGATGCACGAATCGACGGTCAGTCGCGCGACGGCCGACAAGTTCGTGATGATCCCGTCGGGCGAGGTCGTGCCGTTCAGCCACTTCTTCACCGCCTCGCTCGGGGTGAAGGACCAGATCCGCAAGCTCATCGGGGCGGAGCAGCCGCGGCATGCGCTGTCGGACCACGAGATCGCCGACCTGCTGGCCGGGGAGGGGATCGCGATCGCGCGGCGGACCGTCGCGAAGTACCGCGACGAGCTCCAGATCCTTCCCGCCCGCCTGCGTCACCACTAGGCGCGCGCTCTCTTGCGCGGCGTCATCCTCCGATCTCTGGCGGTTCTCGTCGCCGGCGGCGCCATCCTCGCCGGCATCCTCTACGTGGCCAGCACGGTCGACTCGCGAGCGCCCCTCGTCAGCGGCGTGCAGCTGACCCAGCATCTCGCCGCCGACGCGTCGGTGGCGCTGACCACCACGAGCCTCGAGGTGACCTTCTCCGAGGCGGTCGACCACGCGTCGGCCGAGGCGGCCTTCTCGATCGACCCCACGATCGACGGGTCGTTCTCCTGGAGCGGCACGACGCTCACCTTCACGCCCGCCGACCCGCTGCCACTCGACGCCGAGTTCCGGGTGACGATCGCCGCCGGCGTCCGCGACCGAGCAGGCAACGCGATGTCCGATCCCGCGCAGCCGTTTGCCTTCGCGACGGTCGGCTCGCCGCGGGTCGTCGCCAGCAACCCGATCGACGCCTCGACCGACGTGCCGCTCGATGCCGCGATCGAGATCACCTTCTCGACCCTCATGGACACCGCATCGGTCGAGTCCGTGATCACGATCCAGCCGGCGATGCCGTACCGCCTGCGCTGGAGCGGCGAGCGCCTCACGATCATCCCCGACGAGCCGCTGCCAGCGGGCGCCACGGTTCGGATCGAGATCGGCCTGGATGCGCGCGACCTGGGCGGCACGCGCCTCGACGCGCCGCTCGTCCTCGCCTTCAGCACCGTCCGCGCCGGCCTCGAGGCGACGCAGCTGCTTCCCGCCGACGGGACGGCGGGGATCGCGGTCACGACCTCCATCGGCGCCATCTTCAACTCGGCGATCGATCCCGCATCGGTAGCGCCGGAGGTGATGACGATCACGCCCTCGGTGGCTGGCTCGCTCGAATCGGTGACCCTGCCCGGCGCCGCCGGCCTCAGTGATGCGGATGCCCGACTCCTGCGCTTCGTCCCGTCGGCTCCGCTGCCGGCGAACACGACCTTCGAGGTGGTGGTCGGCCGCGATCTGCGCTCCGCCGATGGCGTTCAGCTCGCCGAGGAGCTCACCTGGAGCTTCACGACAGGCTCACCGAGCGAGACGCTCTCGAACCAAATCGTCTTCCTCTCCGATCGCGGCGGTACGACGAACCTGTGGGCCATGAACCCGGACGGCACGAACCAGCGCCAGGTGACCGCGGAGCTTTCCGGGGTGACCGACTACGCGATCGCGCCCGATGGTCGCTCGCTGATCATCGGCGACGGCGCGCAGCTCGTCGCGCAGCTGGCCGACGGGCGGGATCGTCGCCTCCTGACCGATGCTGGCGTGCTCGAGTTCGATCCGGTCTACAGCCCCGACGGCCGCTCCATCGCGTTCGGCCGTGCCGACGCGGCCACCGGCGGCGGGCTCGGCATCTGGCAGCGCGGCGTCGGAGGCGGCGATGCGACGCGGCTGGCGATCGAAGCGGGTCGCGGCGCGTCGCCGACTCCATCGTCCAGCGCCTCGAGTGTGCCGCAGCCGGACCGGCTGCTCCGCGAGCCGACCTATGCGCCGGACGGCTCGGCGATCGCCTACGTCGACACCGCCGGCGCGGTCGGCATCGTCGACCTCGACACCAGGGATCTCACGAGCGCGGCATTCGACGCGACGGCGGCGCCGGCCTGGCTCGCCGACGGGAACGGCATCCTCCTCAGCGGGAACCGGCGTCCCCTGCCGCCGGATCCGGCCGAAGCACCCAGGCATCCCGCGCTGACGCCGGTCGCGCCGCTCGGGCCGTCCCCGGGAGTCCGCCCCGAAGCGGCCCGCCTGGCAGTCGGCGGGGCATCGGTGACGCCCACCTCGTTCGTCGCCGGCGCACGGGCCTTCGCGGTCGGTACCGGCGGACGGGTGGCCTACGTGGCGGCGGACATCGTCGTCGCCGCCGGGCGGATCTGGGTTGCGAACGGGGGCGAGGGTCGGATGCTCGGCGATGAGGGCCTGACGGCCGATTCGGTCGGCTTCACCCCGGAGCCCGGGACGCTCGTCATCGGTCGCACCGCGGTCGACGGGGCGTCGCGCGGGATCTGGGTCGTCGGGATCGCTGACGGCCGCGCGCAGCAGCTCGCCGAGGACGGCAGGCGGCCGCGCTGGCTCCCCTAGGCCGAGCCGCGCTGCGCGGTTGACCGCGCGCCGGGCGCGCGGCTACCATGGCGCGGCCTCGCTGGCGGACGTCGTTGCGGCGTCACGATCGCCAGCGTTTCCGTGTGTCAGCAGGTTCCTGGCCGCGCGCTCGCGACCTCGTCAGGACGTCGCCAAGCCGCTGGACCGCCATCGGAGGATTCATGGAGCTCCACCCCATCATCTGGGTCATCCCGGTCGCCGGCCTCGCGGCCATCGCGTTCGCCCTCTACCTAGCCTGGGACGTCCTGCGGGCCGACAGGGGCACACCGGCGATGCAGGAGATCGCCGGCACGATCTTCGAGGGCGCGGTCGCGTTCATCCGCCGCCAGTACCGGACGATCGGCCTCCTCGCCATCGGTGGCGGGCTCGCCATCGGCGCGATCATCGCGACGGTCGAGACCAGGGCCGTCGCCGACACGGACATCTTCGGCATGCAGCTCGGCCTCATGACCGGCGTCGCCTTCCTGGTCGGCGCCGCGTGCAGCATGGCCTCGGGCATCATCGGCATGTTCATCAGCGTGCAGGCGAACCTGCGCACCGCCGCCGCCGCCCAGCACAGCCTCGTGGGCGCGGTCCGCGTCGCCCTCCGCGGAGGCGCCGTGTCGGGCTTCCTCGTCGTCGCCCTGTCACTGCTCGGCGTCTACGGCATCTTCGTCCTCTTCGGCGGCTTCACGAACCCGGCCCAGGCGCCGTTCCTCATTGTCGGCTTTGGCTTCGGCGCGTCGTTCGTGGCGCTCTTCGCGCAGCTCGGCGGCGGGATCTACACGAAGGCCGCCGACGTGGGCTCCGACCTCGTCGGCAAGGTCGAGGCGGGAATCCCCGAGGATGACCCGCGGAACGCGGGCGTCGTGGCGGACCTCGTCGGCGACAACGTCGGCGACTGCGCCGGCCGCGGCGCCGACCTGTTCGAGAGCACGGCGGCCGAGAACATCGGCGCCATGATCCTCGGCGTGGCGGTTTACAACATCGCCCGCGCGGCCGGCTGGCCGAACCCCGAGGCGTGGATCTTCTTCCCGCTCGTGGTGCGCGCCTTCGGCCTGTTCGCGACGATCGTCGCGATGTTCTTCATCCGCGGCCGCGAGGATGAGAACCCGATGAACATCCTCAACCGCGGCTACTGGGTCACGACCATCCTGTCGGTCGCCGGGCTCGCGCTGACGACCTCGGTCATGATGCAGACGACCGGCACCACCACCGGCCTGCCGACCTGGGTGTACTTCTTCGGCGCCGGCTGCGTCGGCCTCGCGACGAGCGTCGCCTTCGTCTACATCACCCAGTACTACACCGCCGGCACCTTCCGCCCGGTGCGCGAGATCGCCGACGCGAGCCGCACCGGCCCGGCCACGAACATCATCATCGGCACCGCGGTCGGCTACGAGACGACGGCCCTGACCGCGATCACCATCGGCATCGCCCTGTTCGCGAGCCATTGGCTCGGCTCGCAGGCCGGGCTCACGAACGCCGACGGCAAGGACGTCGGTGGCATCTTCGGCACCGCGGTTGCCACGATGGGCATGCTCATGACCACCGCGTTCATCCTGGCCATGGACACGTTCGGCCCGATCACCGACAACGCGGGCGGGATCGCCGAGTTCAGCCATGCGGAGAAGGGCGCCCGCGAGATCACCGATCGGCTCGATGCGGTCGGCAACACGACGAAGGCGCTCACCAAGGGCTACGCGATCGCATCGGCCTCGCTCGCGGCATTCCTTCTCTTCAACGCCTACATCGACAAGGTCAACCTCATCCAGGGTCGGCGCATCGATGCCGGCGTGGAGGGAGCGAAGCTCCTCACGTCGGTGAACCTCGCCGACGTGAGCGTCTTCATCGCCGCCCTCATCGGCGCCATGCTCGTCTACTTCTTCTCGAGCCTCGCGATCCGCGCGGTCGGGACGGCAGCCCAGGCGATCATCGTCGAGGTGCGGCGCCAGTTCCGGGAGATGCCCGGGATCATGGACTACACCGAGCGCCCCGACTACGCGCGCGTCGTGGACATCACGACCCGCGCAGCCCTGCGTCAGATGATCCTGCCCGGTGCCGTCGCGGTCGCCACCCCGGTCATCGTCGGCCTCCTGCTGGGCGCCGAGGCGATCGCGGGGATGCTCATGGTCGGCACCATCGCCGGCGTCATGCTCGCCACCGTCCTGAACAACGGTGGTGGCGCCTGGGACAACGCGAAGAAGTACATCGAGTCGAACCACCTGACCGATGACAATGGCGTCGTCCTCGGCAAGGGCAGCACCGCCCACGCCGCCGCAGTCGTGGGCGACACGGTCGGCGATCCATTCAAGGACACGGCGGGTCCCTCCCTCCATGTGCTCGTGAAGCTGCTCGCCACGATCACCCTCGTCCTCGCGCCGCTGTTCATTCGCTAGCACGCGCCCTACCCTCGAGGCCGGCGCCGGGGCACAACCCGGCGTCGGCGATCGGCTCCGCAACCCGAGGCATCGATGGACCTCATCTTCCAGGCCGCGATCATCGGCCTTCTCCAGGGCCTCACCGAGTTCATCCCGGTGAGCTCAAGCGCGCACCTCGAGCTGGCGCCGTGGATCGTGGGCTGGAACGAGAGCGGGGTGATCAGCAGCCTCGCCTTCGACGTCTTCCTCCACCTCGGGACGCTGCTTGCGCTCCTCGTCTACTTCGGCCGTGACTGGCTGCACTACCTGGGCGCGCTGCTGGCCAGCGTTCGCGAGCGCCGGATCGGCAACGACCGTGACCGCCGGCTGGCCTGGCTGCTCGTCATCGCCACCGTCCCGGCCGCCGCGATCGGCTTCCTCGGCGAGGATTTCATCACCGAGGTGCTCCACGGCGGCGACGACCGCGTGCGCCTCGCGATCGCCGGTTTCCTCACCATCGGTGCGATCGCGCTCTGGTGGGCCGACCGGATCGGCACCCGCCATCGGCGGCTCGCGGACCTCTCCACGGGCAGCGCCCTGACCATCGGCGCCAGCCAGGCGCTGGCGCTGCTGCCGGGGATCAGCCGCTCGGGTGCGACGATCACGGCCGGCCTCGCGCTCGGGCTGACTCGCGAGGCGGCGGCGCGCTTCAGCTTCCTGCTGGCAACGCCGATCACCCTCGGCGCCGGGCTGTTCGGCGCGCGGAAGCTCTTCGAGCAGTCGCTCAACGGCGGCGAGTGGGTCGCGGTGGTCGTGGGCTTCGTCGTCGCCGCCGCCAGCGGCATGTTCGCCATCGGCTTCATGCTGGCGTGGCTACGGACCCGCACCGTGCTCGTCTTCAGCCTGTATCGCATCGCGTTCGCGGCACTCATCGTCCTGCTCGTCGTCATCCGCTAGCGGCTCGTGGTGACGAAGCGCACCACGTCCGGATCCACGCTCCGCCGCCTTTGACGACCGGGCGCTGGGCGCCTACAATCGCCACCGCCGCAGCGCTCGGGGACAGAGCGCCTGCGGAGGGCCGAGCATCTGGCTGAGATGAAGGGAGTGCGTTTTTTGTTATCGACCTCCGGTCCCTCGCTGGACGCCGTCGCAATGAACCCCACCGTCGACGGCGTGACCATTCGGGCCCAACCCGAGGTCGACCGATCATTGCTGGAGGGGGAGTGAGCCGTCAGATGAACACCAAGCCTGTCTATCTCACCGCAGAGGGTCTCGCGAAGCTCAAGGCCGAGCTGAGCCACCTGATCACGTCGGAGCGCCCGCGCGTCGCCGCCCGCATCCACGACGCGAAGCAGGACGGCGACATCAGCGAGAACGCCGAGTACGAGGATGCGAAGCAGGAGCAGTCGTTCCTGGAGGGGCGCATCGCCACGCTCGAGGCGCAACTGAAGAACGCGGAGGTCATCGCGGGCAACAACGGCGACAAGGTCGGGATCGGCTCCCGGGTCGTCATCAGGGGTGACGAGGGCGAGGAGACGTTCACGATCGTCGGCTCGGCCGAGGCCTCGCCGCGCGAGGGCCGCATCAGCAACGAGTCCCCGGTCGGTGCCGCGCTCATGAACCGGAAGAAGGGCGACAAGGTCACCGTCCAGACGCCTGCCGGATCCGCTGCCTACACCGTCGTCTCCATCAGCTGACGCCGGCCCGGACCGCGCTGTGTTCTGGGCCGATGAGCTGGCGGCCTCGGTCACCGGGCCGCAGGTCGTCAACGACTCGAAGACGCCGTCGGGCACCGTTCACGTCGGCGCGCTCCGAGGGCCGGTCATCCTTGACGTCATCGCCCGCGCCCTCCGCGCCCGTGGGCTGCCGACGGAGCTCCGCTACGGGGTCGACGACCTCGACCCGATGGACGCCCAGGCGCTCCTGACACCGGACGGGGTCGATCGCTTCATGGGGGTGCCGCTCGCGAACGTGCCCGATCCGGCGGGAGATGGCCACGCGTCGTATGCGCGGCACTTCGCGCAGCGCTTCATCGACACCTTCGATCGGCTCGGCATCCGTCCCGACGTCACGTACTGGATGAGCGACCTCTACCGGGCGGGTGCCATGGACCGATGGATTCGGTTGGCGCTCGCCCGCGCCGCCGTGGTGCGGGACATCTACGCGCGGGTCGCCAACGTCAACCACCCAGCCGAGTGGCATCCGCTGCAGGTCATCTGCGAGTCGTGTGGCAGGATCGGCACGACGATCGTGACCGGCTGGGATGCCGAGCGCGGCCATGTCCGCTACGAGTGCCGCGCGGATCTGGTCCGCTGGGCGACCGGGTGCGGCCACCATGGCGAGATCTCGCCGTTCGGGGGCGCCGCCAAGCTGCCGTTCAACGTCGACTGGGCGGCGAAATGGTCCGAGTTCGAGGTCACGATCGAGCCGAACGGCAAAGACCTCGGGACGCGCGGCGGCGCGCGCGACCGCTCCGAGGCGATCGCCCGCCAGGTCTTCGACCGCGAGCCGCCGCTCAACCTGGTCTACGAGTTCCTCAACGTCGGAGGTCGTAAGATGAGCACGTCGAAGGGCACCGGCGCCTCGGCGACCGAGATCGCCGAGGTCGTGCCGCCCGAGCAGCTGCGCCTCCTCTTCCTGCGGCCGCGGCCGAACCAGGCGATCACGTTCGATCCCGAAGGGACTGATGCCATCCCGCGCCTCTTCGACGAGTCGGACCGCCTGGCGGCGGCAACGGCCGGTCGCGAGGTTCGCGGGGAGCTGCCGCCGGATGCGCCCCGCCTCTTCGCCGCCTCGCTGGTCGACCCCGACGCCGATCCCGCCGTGGCCGCCACGCTCGGTCGCGTCCCGTTCGCGCATCTCGCGCTCCTCGTCCAGGTGCCGGGCGTCGATGTCGCCGAGCGCGCCGCTGCGGAGAAGGGGAGCGAGCTCAACGGGGCCGAGCAGGCGCTGCTCGCCGAGCGCGTGGCGGCGGCGCGCGCCTGGCTGGCGATCTACGCCCCCGACCGCAGCCGCGTGGCCGTGCAGCAGGAGCTGCCGCCGGCGGCCAGCGAGCTGAGCGCTGCCGACCGCGCGTTCCTCGGCCGCCTCGCGGACCGTCTCGCCGGCGCCGTCACGTGGACCGGCGAGGCGCTCCAGAACGAGCTCTTCGAGGCGGCGCGTGCCGTCGAGCTGCCGGCACGTGCCGCGTTTGCCGCCCTCTACCGGGCGTTCCTCGGCCAGTCCTCCGGCCCCCGCGCCGGGTGGCTGCTCGCCAGCCTCGAGCCCGTCTTCGTCCTCGAGCGGCTCCGGTCAGCCGCGGCGCCCGCTACGCTCGCACCATGATCGGGATCCAGCAGATCCGCGACAGCCCCGATGGGGTGAAGGCGGCGGTCGCGCGCAAGGGTGGGGGAACCGAGCCGCAGGAGGCGATCGACCGCATCCTCGCCACCGATGCGCAGCGCCGCAGCGTGGAGGGCGAGGTCAACGACCTCCGCGCCCGGCGCAACGTGGGCAACCGGGAGCTCGGGACACTCATGCGCGACGGACCTCGCGACGAGGGCGAGCGGCTCAAGGCACAGATGGCGGAGCTGTCGACCCGGATCGATGTGCTGAGCGGTGAGCTGGCGGCGGCCGAGGCCGCGATGCAGGCCGACCTGCTGCTCGTCCCGAACGTGCCCCACCCATCGGTCCCCGACGGGCGCTCCGACGCCGACAACCCGGTCGTCCGCACGTGGGGCGAGCCGCGCCGCGACGATGACACGCCGCCGCACTGGGAGATCGCCGAGCGGCTCCGGCTCTTCGACCTCGAGCGCGGGGCGAAGATCGCCGGCTCGGGGTTCATCGTCTACACCGGGGCCGGCGCGCGCCTGCAGCGCGCGCTCATCGGCCTCGCGCTCGAGCTCGCCGAGCGGCACGGCTACACCGAGATCTGGTCGCCCCTCCTCGTGAACGCAGCCTCGGCGCGGGGAACGGGGCAGCTGCCGGACAAGGAGGCGCAGATGTACGTCGTTGAGCGTGACGACCTCTACCTCATCCCGACCTCCGAGGTGCCGGTCACCAACCTATATCGCGACGAGATCTTCGCGGCGGATGACCTGCCCCGCTACCACTGCGCCTACACCCCGTGCTTTCGCCGCGAGGCGGGGGCGGCCGGCAAGGACACCCGCGGCCTGCTCCGCGTCCACCAGTTCGACAAGGTCGAGATGGTGAAGTTCGTGCGCCCCGAGACGAGCTATGACGAGCTCGAGACGCTGACTCGCGACGCGGAGGAGGTGCTCGAGGCGCTCGAGATCCCCTACCGCACTGTCGAGCGCTGCACCGGCGACGTGGGCTTCGCGCAGGCCAAGGGCTATGACATCGAGGCCTGGGCGCCAGGCGTGGGCCGCTTCCTCGAGGTCAGCTCCTGCTCGAACTACACCGATTTCCAGGCGCGGCGCATGAACCTCCGCTACCGCCCATCCCGCGACGCGCGTCCCGAGCTGATCCACACCCTCAACGGCTCGGGGCTCGGGCTGTCACGAACGTACGCGGCGCTCCTCGAGACGCATCTCCAGCCGGATGGCTCGATCATGCTGCCGGCAGCGCTGCGCCCGCACTTCGGGTCCGAAGCGATCGCGGCTCGCTGATGCCGGCCTTCATCGCCACCCTTGTCGCCATGGCCGTGCTTGATGGCGCGTGGCTGCTCGGGGTGGCCCGCGGTTTCTACCGCCGGCACCTCGGCTTTCTGATGGCCGATGCGCCGAACTGGGCGGCTGCCGGTGCCTTCTACGTGATCTACACGTTCGGCGTCACCGTGTTCGCGACCCAGCCGGGGATCGATGACGGCACCGCGTTCACCGCCGCCTGGCGCGGCGCCGTCTTCGGCCTCGTCGCCTACGCGACCTACGACCTGACGAACATGGCGACTCTCCGCGGCTGGCCGACGATCGTGACCATCGTCGACATGGCGTGGGGCACCTTCCTGTCGGCCGCGGTCGCGGGCATCGCCGCTTTCATCGTCCTGCAACTCACCTGACGGGCGAGGAGGTCGGGGCCATCCGGAGCGGCACGGGTATCATCGGCTCCCGGAGGAGGGGTGGCCGAGTGGCTGAAGGCGGCGGTCTTGAAAACCGCAGTGGGGCAACCCACCGGGGGTTCGAATCCCTCCCCCTCCGCCATCTTCCGCGCTGAGCGCCGCGGCCTACCTCATTCGGCCGGGTCGAGGACCTCGTGATGGAGCCGGCAGCGCGCCTCGTACGTCTCGTCGCCCATCCCGCCGATGACGATGAGCGGCGAGTCGGCCGGCGCCGGCGCCCCACCGATCAGGCGCTGCGTGCGGGTCGCCGGCTCGCCGCACACCATGCAGATGGCGGTGAGCTTCGTCACCTGGTCGGCGAGCGCCATGAGGCGCGGCATGGTGCCGAACGGGACGCCGCGGAAGTCACGGTCGAGGCCGGTGACGAGGACCTGCTTGCCGGCCTCGGCGAGCTGCTCGACGACCTCGGGCAGCCGCTCGTCGAAGAACTGGCCCTCCTCGATGGCCACGATGTCGGCGTCGCCGATCGCGGCCGCGATCTCGGTCGAGTCGTCGACGGTGATCGCGTGGTGCTGCGCGCCGGAGCGGGAGACGACGGTCACCCGATCGGTCCGCGTGTCGAGCCGTGGCTTGACGAGGATCACCCGGCGCCCGGCGATGCTGAAGCGCCGCAGGAGGCGGAGCATCTCATCGGTCTTGCCGCAGAACATGCACCCGCAGATCACGTGGACCCAGCCGGCCGTGTAGAACATCACGCCGTCCTCCGACCGCCGGTGCCGGCTCGCTCAGTCGCCGACGACGGCCACGTCGGCCGCGGCCACGCCCAGGTGATCGCCGAGCGCGGCCCGCAGCACCTCCGCATCGCCGGTGCTCCCGGTGAGGCGGCGCAGCGTCTCCGCGGCGCCGGCGAGGAAGGCGACCTGGCCGTTGGCCACGGTCGCGCCCTTGCCCTTCGCCGCATCCATCAGCGGGGTGGGGCCGCCGTGCAGCGCCAGGTCGAGGAGCCACATGCCGTCGGGCAGGAGGTCTGCCGGGACCGGGCTGCCGTCGCGGTCGCCAGGGCCGCTCGCATTCACGAGCAGCGGCGCCTTGGCGAGCTCGGCCTCGAGGATCGCCTCGTGCCACGGCCGCGCGCGGAGCTCCATGTGGCGGGCGCTGCGGCTCATATGGGTGACGAGCGCCTCGGCCTTGTGGAGGTGGCGATCGAATACCGTCACGTGTTGGAGGCCGGACTGGATGAGGACCGCCACCGCGGCGCGCGCCCCGCCACCCGCGCCGAGGACGATCGCCGAGCGCGGCCACTTGCCGGGGACCTTCGGCAGGATGGCCGTCAGGCCGGCGCGGATCCCGTCGAGGTCGCTGTTGTAGCCGCGGAGCTTCGTCCCGTCGCGGACGATGGTGTTGACCGCGCCCGAGGCGCGCGCGTCGTCGGAGAGCGCGTCGAGGAGCGTGGCCGCCCTCTTCTTGTGCGGCGAGGCCACGAGCGCGCCGAGGACGTCATCGGCCCGCAGCGCGGCCAGCGCCTCGGCCAGCTGATGCGCCCGGCGATCCCAGCGCTCGACCTCGACCTCGGTGCCCGCGGCGTCGAACGCGGTGCGCAGCACGGCCTCGATCGGCGTGGCGTCGACGGGGTGTCCGATGATGGGTAGGCGCTGCACGGCTATCGGTCTTTCTCAGAGGGTGAAATGCGGCTCGATCGGCGCATGTGCGATGCCCGGTCGGACCCGGTTCGGGAGATCGTCGCGGCGGCGACCCCAATGCTATCATCGGCCCCGCCGCGGAGAGGTCGCATAGTGGTCTAGTGCGGCGGTTTGCTAAACCGTTGAAGGGGGTTTCCTCTTCCGAGGGTTCGAATCCCTCCCTCTCCGCCACCCGTCACGGGTGCCCGTAGCTCAGTGGATAGAGCGTCAGGTTGCGGACCTGAAGGTCGGAGGTTCGAGTCCTCTCGGGCACGCCAATCCAGCCCTTACGCGGCTCACCCGCTCGGGCAGCGCCAACGCCAGGCCGTGAGCGTACGCCTCGGGCGTCAGCTTGACCTCCGCGAAGTCAAGCCCTCGGACCTCGATCCGCTCGTATAC
>JBBQXD010000010.1:0-85401 GCA_038209995.1 Candidatus Limnocylindria bacterium
TCAGGGCCTCCTCGGCCGCGGGCAGGTCACCGCGGCGCATCCGGATCTGCGCGACCAGGATCAGCGCGAGCCCGGCGGCGGCGGGAATGAACCCGACGAGCTCCGTCGACGCGAGGCGCGCCTCCGCCTCCGCCTCCGGCCTGCCCGGTCCACCATGCGGCCTGGGCGAGGAGCTCCAGGCCGTCGGGTGCCAGCGCGGTGCGTGCGTCGGCGGCGGTGAGCATGTCGAAGGCCGCGCGCCATTCGTGGCGCTCGAGCGCCGCGGTCGCCTGCTCAACGATCGTTGGATCGGCCGCGTTGACCATGGCGTCATTGTGCACCCGGTGCGTGTCCGGCTCATTGCGAGGCCGCCGACGTCATCGCCAACGGGCGAAGGTGCCAATCGCACGTGCCGTACGGCGGAGTCTCGGCGGGTCCGCCGTCATCCGGCCAACGGGATGAGCGGAACGTCTGCGGGACCCAGGCTGGAGAGCCCATCGGTGTCGTAAGGACAACCTGGTTGGCATCGGTGCATCACACGCAGCGTCGACCGGACTGCGGTCGATGGACGGGGCCACGCACATGGTCAGCAGATTGCAATGCGAGCGGCATGAAGCTGCTTCGCGAGCACGGCCTGGCGGTTGCGATGTTCGGCATCTTCGCCGCCACGCTCATCGGTCTGGCCTTCGTCGGCTGGGACACGTACAACCACGAGCAGGCCGACCACGGCGAGGCGACGGTCGGCCTGGTCGCGTACCTGGGGACGCCGAACTTCGGCGAGGCGGTGTTCGAGAACTGGGAGAGCGAGTTCCTCCAGATGGGCGCCTACGTGCTCCTCACCGCGCTTCTGTTCAGCCGCGGATCGGCCGAATCGAGGGATCCGGATGCCGACGAACGGACCGATGACGACCCAGCCACGATCGATCGCCGGCGCAAGGACCTCCCCTGGCCCGTGC
Source organism: Candidatus Limnocylindria bacterium (assembly GCA_038209995.1). Lineage (GTDB taxonomy): Bacteria > Chloroflexota > Limnocylindria > QHBO01 > QHBO01 > JAICQM01. The sequence continues at coordinate 936 of JBBQXD010000010.1, forward strand.
GCCACGGCGGGGTGACGCTCCTGCTCTACGAGCACTCGCTGACGATCGCGCTGCTCGGGATCTTCGTGGTGTCGTTCGCGCTCCACGCGGTGACCGGGGCGGGCGAGTACAGCGCCGAGCAGCTTGTCCACGGCGGCGCGGCGGTCTCACCGATCGAGTACCTCGCCACCTCGCGCTTCTGGTTCGAGTCGCTCCAGAACTGGCAGAGCGAGTTCCTGTCAGTCGGCGCGCTGATCATGCTGTCGATCTTCCTCCGCGAGCGCGGCTCGCCGGAGTCGAAGGCGGTCGGCGCGCCGGACTCGCAGACCGGCACCTGAAGGCTCAGGGACGCTCGGCCGCCACGCTGACGAGTGGCGCCCGCCAGAGGAATGAGCCCGCTGGCAGGCGTCGGAATCGGTCGAGCGCGACCTCGCGCAGGTGGGTCGCCGTCTGCTTGTCCAGTGCCGCGAACCGCTCGCGCTCCATCCAGTGCTCGAGCAGATCGAAGTAGCTCTCCGCGCTGAACCGATGCTCGAGCCGCTCGGGGCTCGCCCGCACCCTGCGAAAGCCCGCTCGCCGGAACTCGGCCGCGGCGGCCGCGACCGAGGGGTAGGGATTCGGCTCAGGGCCGTCGTGCGGCTCGTCCGGCAGGTCGAGGTCGTCGAGCGCAAGGTCGAAGGCACCGTCCGGCTCGAACGGCCGAACGTCGACGAGCCACGACACGCAGGCGAAGGTCCCGCCGGGACGCAGGCTGCGGAGCACCTCCCGGAGCATGGCCCTGCGGCTCGGCACGAGCTGGATGACGAATGACGAGAGCGCCACGTCGACGATGGCATCGTCGACCGGCAGCCGGCTCCCCTCGCCCACCTCCAGCCGCAGGCGACCGGCATGGCCCGCGTGGCGCGCCTCGGCCTCCGCCACATCGAGCATCCGGCGCGCCGGGTCGACACCGATCACCGTCGCCGCCGGCCACCGCTCGAGCGCCGCCAGCGCCAGCGCTCCGGTGCCGGTCCCCACGTCGAGCACGGTCGGGTGCCCGGCTGTCGCCGCGGGCGGCACGCGATCGAGAAGCCGCACCGCGGCCGGCCTGATGATCGGCCCCCACCAGTCGCGGTACGCCTCGGCGTGCTGATCGTAGGGCGGGCGCGTCTGCTCGTCGTCCATGACGCGGATCGTACGGGCTTGGCCGAGGTTGGGCGCGGGCCGGGCTCGACCGCGCCACGCCGCGTGACGCTGCGTCCGATGACCCGCCGCTCGTTCGACGTTGGGTCACGCGGGAGGCGCAGATCGTTGACGGAACGCCGATTGATGCGGCGTCGACGCGCGGCTCCGCCGACGCAATGCCACGTGGCGTGACAGCGGGGCTCAGGTCAGGCGTCGCGCGGGATCGGTTGCCGGTCGCGCGCGAGGCGAACGAGCAGGTCGACGGCGTGCTGGATGGGCGGCAATGCCTCCATCTGCGCCGCGAAGGCCCGCGCGGCAGCGCGGTATCGGTCCTGCGCGAGCACCTCGCGCACCGCGGACCTGATGTTCTCCGGCGTTCGCTCGTCCGGACCGATGGCGAGGCCAAGGCCCAGCGCCGCGACCCGGGTGGCAGTGTAGGGCTGGTCGCCGCTGATCGGGATGACGACCAGCGGGACGCCCAGCCGCAGCGCCTCCTTCGTGCCGTTGAAGCCGCCGTGGTTCACGAACAGGGCGCTCCGCCCGAGGACGCGGATCTGCGGCACGAAGCGCTCGATTCGCACGTTCGACGGCGGAACGCCAAAGCGTGCCGGGTCCTGATCGCGCCCGATGACGGCGACGCCATCGATCTCCTCACCGCCCAGCGCCTCGATGATCGCCCCCATCAGGCGGGGCTGATCGTTCATGACCGTGCCGAGGCTGGCGAGCACCAGCGGACGGCGCCGAGGTGCGTCGAGCCACCCCGGGTCCGGCTCACCGGCGCGCTCCGGGTTGTCGTAGCGGATGAAGTGGACGATCTGCGGCAGGAGCGCGTCGCCGTCCCAGCTCGGCGGGGTGAATGCGAGCTGGAGGTAGCGAAACATCATCTCGTTCGTGGGATCGGGCGTCAGCCCGAGCGCCCGGCGGTGCGCCCCGAGCGCCTCGGCCAGGAGCTCACGGCGCGCGGCGTGGGACGTCCATGAGCCACCGGAGATCCCCGCGTGCGCCAGGCCCACCTTCTCTGCCACGAGCGCGGCGCCGTGCTCCCCCGACTCTCGCACGAGGATGTCCGGCTGCCAGGCGTCCACGTGGCGCAGCAGGTCCGGGACCATGCGCGCCGGGCCGCGCGTGCCGAACGCGACCGTCTGCACCCAGCGGATGCGGTGGGGAGCCCCATACGGCGGCGCGCCGTCGAACAGCTCCCCGAAACGGTCGACACCGCCCGGTAGGTGGCGGAAGCCGGCGGCCTCGAGCTGTGGCGCAAACGCCGGCGAGGTGCAGACAGCGACCTCGTGGCCCGCCGCCTGGACGGCCAGTGCCAGGGGCATCAGCGAGTTGACATGGCCGGTCGCGGGGAGCGACGTGAACAGGACGCGCATTGGCAGCAGGGACTCTCGCGCTCGAGTGGGGGGTGGTGTGAGTGTAGGCCCAGGGCCTCATGCGCATCGCCGGACCGAGGCGGCCTCCATGCCCTGCTCGGCCCGCGACATCGGTCTTGTATCGGGAAAACGCATCGTAGACTCAGCGCGTGCCTGGAGGCCCGCGCTGCTCGCGCCGCAGCAGATGAGCTTGGCGAGCTGGCGCCGCGCGACGACCGTCTCCAGGTCGAGGCGCAGCCCCTGGTCGAAGACAGGCTCGTCCGGATGATCGAGCGGGCGTCCCTGGTAGGTCGGCACGACTGGGCTCTGGGCGTCGGCGGTCATCGGTGCGCCTCTGTTGCTCGCTGGTCCGCGCAAGTCTCGCGGCCGGGTGTGGGAAGAGGATGGGAGGAGCCTGAAGCCTTGACCACCTGCCAGGCACGTTGGCCTAACGCCGGGCGAGGCGGACCTCCACCCCTTCGCGGCCAACTCGGCTGGCAATCCGTCACCGGAGCGGCCGACACATGCGCGCTCTCCGGCATGAGGCCAATATGACTGGCAATGCGGGCGCCGATCGCTATCGGATGCGGCCCTCGCGGAGCGCCTCCACCGACTTCGCGATCCGTCGCTGGCGAGTCTCGTCCGACTTCGCGCCAGTGACCTGGGACACGTGCCAGCCCTTGTTGCTGTTCGAGAGCCTCTCGAACGCAGCCCGCGCCGCTGGCTCGGCGTCCAGGGCGGCTGCCAGCTCGGCGGGCACCTCGACGACCCGCGGCGCCGTGTCGACGGCGATCTCGACGTCCACCTCCTCGCCGCCCGCCACCCCGGCCGCGGCGCGGTTCTCGGCGCTGACGCCGACCATGTAGGCGCCGCCCAGGACGGCGATCGTGCTGCGGTACGTGTAGCCCTTGATCGTCACCGTCACCGGCGGCCGCCTGCCGGCGCCCAGCGCCGCGACGATCTCGTCCGGGACACGGATGCCGGCGGCGGTCTTGCCACTCTGGTGGATCGTGGTGTGGAAGCGCATCGGTCAATCCTCCTCCTTCCAGCGCCCGCGCGTCTGGTTGAACCGGTCGCCCTTGCCGAAGCCGAAGCCGACACATCGGCACATCGGGAAACATGAGCGACGCGGCCGCGCGGGCCGCGTGCGCAGCACGTGCCGCTGTGTTGGTCAGCTGACGCCCGTGCCGGGAGCCCGGCGCTGAACGGCCGATTCATCGATCACACCAGGCTCGCCGGAGGTGTCGATTTCAATGGCGCCGGTTCGTCGTCATGAGTAGGGACCTCCAACATCGGTCCAGCGACACGGAAAGGGAGCAGATCAGGCATGGGAGCACAGATCATTCACGTCGAGGTCGTCGGCAAGGACGGCCCCAAGATCCAGGAGTTCTTCAGCAAGGTCTTCGACTGGAACTTCGACACGAACAACCCGGGCGGCTACGGCCTCGTCCGCCAGGGCGCGATGACCGGTGGCTTCGGCGCCACCCAGAACGGTGAGCCGGGGCACGTCACGTTCTACGTCCATGCGGACGATCCGGAGGGGACGCTGCGCAAGGTCGAGGAGAACGGCGGCAAGGTGATCATGCCGCTCACCGAGGTCGCACCCGAGACGAAGATCGCGCTCTTCACCGATCCCGAGGGCCACATCGTCGGCCTCATGTAACCGCCCGCGCCCGGGGCGGCCGCTGCCGCGGCGCCCGGTCCGGCCGCTGGCGCGGCACCCGGTCCGGCCACTATCGCCCGCGCCCGGGGCGGCCGCTGGCGCGGCGCCCGGTTTCCGAACCGAATTCGCACTCGATCGGCACGCGAGGTCGCGGCGCCGATCGGGTGCGAATCTGGTGGCCGCCGCTCGACGGGCGGGCCGATACTTGACCCATGCCGCAACCGAGCTGCTGCCGGGTCGACTATGACGCGCTGTTCGACGACCGCGACGCGAAGCGCCAGCTCGACGACTACCGACACTCAGGCCCGGCGCGTCACACGCAGCGCCTCCTCGACGCCATCGTGGCCGAGGGCGTCAGCGGCGCCACCCTGCTCGACATCGGAGGTGGGGTCGGCGCCATCCAGCACGAGCTGCTCGCCGCCGGCGCAGCCACATCGGTCGACGTGGACTTCTCGCGGCCCTATCTCGCCGCCGCGAAGCTTGAGGCCGAGCGGCGGGGGCTTGGCGCGCGCGAGAGCCATCGGTACGGAAACTTCGTCGACCTCGCCGACGAGATCGAGCCCGTCGATGTCGTGACCCTGGACCGCGTCATCTGCTGCTACCCCGACATGGTGGCGCTGGTGAGCGCGTCGGTCAGCCATGCCCGACGGCTCTATGGCCTCGTCTTCCCGGTGGACCGATGGTGGATCCGCGGCGGCGCAGCGGTGGCCAACGCGGTCCTGCGCATCACGCGCCAGACGTATCGGATCCACGTCCACCGCACGCCGGAGGTCGACGCCATCGTCCGCGCCCATGGCTTCGAGCGCCGCACGCACCAGCGCGGCATCTTCTGGCAGTTGCTGGTGTATCGGCGGGTCGAGGCCTGAGCGACCCCTTGCCGATGCGACAGGCGAGCTGTCGAGGTGGTCCGCTACGCTCCTCGCCACACCAGGGAGGGACCCTTGCAGCTCATCGACGGCTGGCCCGTCTACTCGGCGACCGATCTCGTTGGCTATCTCGCCTGTGAGCACCTAACCGCACTCGAGCGTGCGGCGCTGGCGGGGCTCACGGAGCGGCCGGAGCGCCACGACCGCGAGCTGGACCTCATCCGGCGCCACGGCGAGCGCCACGAGGCGCGGTACCTCGCTGAGCTCGAGGCAAAGGGGCTCAGCGTGGCGCGCATCGACAAGCATGAGGGCGAGGAGCGCCTGGCGCGCCTCGAGCGGCAGCGCGCGGAGACGATCGCTGCCATGGCCTCGGGCGTCGACGTCGTGTACCAGGCCACCTTCTTCGATGGCACGTGGCTCGGCTACGCGGACTTCCTCCTGAAGGTCGAGAGCGCCGAGCGACGATCGGTCTGGGGGCCCTGGCACTACGAGGTGGCGGACACGAAGCTCGCGCGTCACGTCAAGGCGAGCGCGGTACTCCAGATCTGCTCGTATGTCGAGCAGCTGAGCGAGATCCAGGGCGTGCAGCCACTGAAGCTCAAGGTCGTGCTGGGCGGCAGCGCCCGTGAGTGCGTCGAGCTGCGGGTCGACGACTACATGGCCTACTTCCGGGCCGCGAAGCGCCGGTTCACGGAGGCGGTGCTGGCTCCGCCAGGCGACACGTACCCCGAGCCGGTGGACCACTGCGAGGTCTGCCGCTGGTGGCAGGTCTGCGCGGACCGCCGTCGCGAGGATGACCACCTCAGCCTGGTGGCGGGCATCACGTCCCGCCAGCGGCGGACGCTGGTCGAGCGCGGCATCACGACGGTCACCCAGCTCGGCTCGGCGCCGATGGCGTTCGACCAGCCGCTCGACCGCGGCAGCGCGGCCAGCATGGAACGCATGCGCGAACAGGCGCGGATCCAGGTCGAGGGGCGCAGTGCGGACCACCTCCTGTACGAGCTCCTGCTGCCTCCGGCGGGCGAGCCGATCGAGCCGCAGCGCGGCCTTGCCACCCTGCCTGCACCGAGCCCGGGCGACCTCTTCCTGGACCTCGAGGGTGACCCCTACGCGTATGACGACGGGCTCGACTACCTCTTCGGCGTGCTCGACACGAGCGATGCCTTCACGCCCATCTGGTCGCGTGATCCCGACGATCCCGACGAGATCACGCTCGCTGGCGAGAAGGCCGCCTTCGAGCGCCTCATGGACCTGCTCACCGAGCGCCTCGATCGCTTCCCGGACATGCACGTCTACCACTACGCGCCGTACGAGCCGACGGCGCTCAAGCGGCTCATGGGGCGCCACGCGACGCGGGAGGAGCAGGTGGATCGGCTGCTGCGTGGTGGCGTGCTGGTCGACCTGTTCCGGGCGGTGCGGCAGGGCCTGCGCGCATCGGTCGAGAGCTACTCGATCAAGAAGATCGAGCCGCTCTACGACTTCGAGCGGGCGGTGGCGCTCAGGGACGCGACGTCGAGCATCGTCGCCTTCGAGGAGTGGCTTCAGCTGGCCGACACTGACCGCCCGTCGTCGGCGATCCTCGACGAGATCGCCGGCTACAACCGCGACGACGTGGTGAGCACGCTCCGGCTCCGCGACTGGCTCGAAGAGCGGCGCGTCGAGCTGGCGCGCCTGATCGGGCAGGAGGTCCCGCGCCCGGCACCGGTCTCACCGGACGCGCCCGAGCAGCTCTCGGAGGCAGATGCGCAGGTCCAGGCCATCGCCGACGCGCTCACCGCCGGCGTGCCGGTGGACCCCGTCGACCGTTCGGAGGAGCAGCAGGCACGGTGGCTCCTCGCCCAGCTTCTGTCCTGGCATCGCCGCGAGGCGAAGGTCGCCTACTGGGAGTTCTTCGACCGCATGGGCAAGGACGCCGCCGAGCTGACGCGGGACCGCACCGCGCTCGGGCCGCTGACGCTGGTGGGTCCGATCGGCGGGCCATGGCAACCCACGCCCAGGGCCAAGCTGCGCCAGACGTGGCGCTACACGTTCGATCCGCAGGATTACGACATCGGCTCGCGCACCGACCTCTACGACCCGCGCCGCTACCGCGAGCGTGCGGGCGCGAAGTGGCAGGAGTGGAAGGTCGGCGGCAAGCTGCTCGTCATCAATGACCGCGACGCCTACGTCGACCTGACCCGGTCGCCGGGCGAGGTGTCGCAGCATCCCGAGGCACTCAACCCGCTGGGGATCGTGCCGGACAAGGACCAGCGGGCCGCGTTGAAGCGCCTCGGGGAGTGGGTCGCGGCCAACGGCATCGATGCGCCGGGGGCGTGGCGCGCCGCGCGCGACCTGCTCCTCCGCCGCCCTCCCCGCTCCGGCCTGCCAGACGGCGCCGATCTTCGCGGAGCGGACGAGGATCTGGCCGCGGCGCGCCGGCTCGCGCTGGAACTCGATCACACCACGCTCGCGATCCAGGGGCCGCCGGGATCGGGCAAGACGTACACCGGGGCGCGGATGATCCTCAGCCTGCTCGCCGCCGGCGGGCGGGTCGGCATCAGCGCCACCAGCCACAAGGTGATCTCGAACTTCCTGGCCGAGGTGCTGCGCGCGGCCGACGAGCCGGGCGCCTCGGTCACGGTGCGGGCCGTGCAGAAGGTGAGCGACGGCGTCGATGGCGTCGTCGATCCGCGCGTCACGGTGACCGGTGACAACCCGCCGGTGCGCGACGGCCTGGCGGATGGGACGTTCAACCTTGCCGCGGGCACGGCGTGGCTCTGGTCGTCCGACAACAGCGACGGCCTGCTCGACGTGCTGTTCGTCGACGAGGCGGGGCAGATCTCGCTCGCCAACGTGTTGGCCATGGGCGGTGCCGCGAAGAGCATCGTGCTGCTGGGCGATCCCCAGCAGCTCGACCAGCCGACCCAGGGCTCGCACCCGCCCGGTGCCGACCGCTCCGCGCTCGCCCACCTCCTGGGTCCGAACGACACGATGCCGCCGCACCTCGGACTCTTCCTCGAGCACACCTGGCGTCTGCATCCATCGGTCGCCGCGTTCACTTCGGACGCGTTCTACGAGGGGCGCCTCGAATCACGCCCCGACCTCGGCATGCAGGCCCTCATCGGTCCCGAACCGATGCGCGGCGCGGGCGTGCGGCTCATGCCCGCCAGCCACACCGGCGCCGACAACGAGTCGCCCGACGAGGCGCGCGAGGTGGCGCAGCTCGTGCGCGCGCTGGTCGGGAGCGGCTCGACCTGGATCGACCGCCGCGGCGCCGAGCGGACGCTGCGCTACGAGGACGTGCTCGTCGTGGCGCCCTATAACGCACAGGTCGGCGCGATCCTGCGCGAGATCCCTGAGGCCCGGGTCGGGACGGTGGACAAGTTCCAGGGCCAGGAGGCACCGATCAGCATCTACTCGATGACGAGCAGCTCCCCGGAGGACGCGCCGCGGGGCATGGACTTCCTCTACTCGCGGCACCGGCTCAACGTCGCCACCTCGCGGGCCCGCTGCATCGCGGTCGTCGTGGCCGAGCCGGCACTCCTCCGCGTGCGCGCCCGAACGCCGGAGCAGATGCGGCTCGCGAATGCCCTCTGCCAGTTCGCGGAGATGGCGGAGGGGAGCGCTAGCTGACCTCGACCTGGACCGTCGTCGGCACCGCGCGGCGGATCGCATCGTCGACCGGGCAGTGGCGCCAGCCCCATTCGGCAATCTCACGCAGCCGGGCCTCGTCGACGGCGCGCGCGCCGAGCGCGATGTGGACTGCGCTGCTCAACGGGCAGGCGGGGATCGCGTCGTCGGCGCCGGTGATGCCGCGATCGTCCGACTCGGAGTCGGAGGTGCGCGGTGGCGGCCGAGTCCCACGCGCTCGTCGAGCTCGGTGAGCGCCACGTGGCACGCGGCGATCGTCGCGCGGCGACGGCCTGCCTCCGCGAAGCCGGCACGCTCGAGGTGGACGAGCCGCGCATCGCGCGGGCGCTGGAGCGGCTCAGCGCCACCGGCTAGGCTTGCGGTCATGCCCGCACAGCCGGTCCACGATCCGGGACCCGACACCTCCGCTCAGCGCGGCGAGGCGCACGCAGCGGCCGCGCGCGAGCCGCTGCGCGTCGGACGCGCCAGCGTCCGCATCGGTACCGCCTCATGGACCGATCCGACGATGACGGCGCCGGGCGTCTTCTACCCGCCGGATGCGAGCACCGCGGAGGACCGGCTCGTCTACTACGCGAACCAGTTCCCGATCGTCGAGGTCGATGCCACCTACTACGCGCTGCCGGCCCGCGGCACCGGCGAGCTGTGGCTCGAGCGCACCCCGCTCGACTTCACGTTCGACATCAAGGCCCACGCCCTGATGACCGGGCAGCCGTCGGAGGTGTCACGGCTGCCGAAGGATCTGCGCGAGTCACTGCCGCCCGAGATCCTGGACAAGAAGCGCGTCTACGCCCGCGACCTGCCCAACGAGATCGAGGACGAGATCTGGGCTCGCTTCCTCGACGGCATCACGCCGCTCCACTCGGCGGGCAAGCTCGGTGCGGTCTTCCTCCAGTATCCGCGCTGGTTCTTCCCGACCTCGGCGTCGCGCGAGGAGATCCTCAAGGCGCAGAAGCGGCTGCGCGACGTGCCCTTTGCGGTCGAGCTGCGCCATGCGTCGTGGTTCAACGAAAAGAACATCGAGCGCACGGTCGCCTTCCTCGAGGATCATGAGATCCCCTTCGTCATGGTCGACGCGCCACCCGGCACGAAGTCGTCGCTGCCGCCGATGACGCTCGTCACCTCGCCGAAGCTCGCCGTGGTCCGCTTCCACGGCCGCCGCACCGAGACGTGGGAGGCGACCGGCATCCCGGTCGTCGAGCGCTTCCGCTACCTCTACGACGAGGCAGAGCTGGGGGAGTGGGTGCCGCGCATCCGCGACGCGGCGGCGCAGGTGCCGGAGGTGCACATCCTCATGAACAACTGCTACGCGAACTACGGGACCACGAACGCGCGCGAGATCGCGGACCTGCTCGCCGGCGACCTGCCCCGCGCCGAGTGATCCATCGCGACGGCGATCACCGCGCCGCCCACCAATCGTGCCATTCCTTCGTGGCACGCACGGTATCGGTCCAACCGACGCCTGACCGTGCCGAATTTGACTCAGGGGTTCCGTTAGGCCAGCCGGGCGGTGCGTCGGCACTGTCGTTCGTGCTCATGCGGAGCCTGCGACGATCCCCAGACTGCCGTTTGCGCTGCCTAACGTTCGTGGGACGCAGATTTGGCAGCTACCCGGTGTTGGCGCTTGGACGCAGGGCGGGCGACGGACCTACGCCACCCAGGGCAGCCGGATAGGCAGGATCGCGTTGAGCACCAGGCCAACGATGAGCAGCGCCCCGGCGCGCCGGGTGTGGACGAACGCCGCACCGACGAACCAGAGCGGCCAGCCGACGTAGGAGTGCGGCGGCACCTCGGGCCGCGGGACGTTGAAGACGCGCAGCACCTGGATCAGGCGCGGGATGCCGAGCACCACGAGCGCCACCCACGGACCGATGAAGCCGACGAGCGCCGCGCCCAGCACGATCGGGTAGAAGGCGATCATCAGCGCCTGGGCAACCCGGCGCGCCGCCGAGTCGCCGAGGATCACCGGCAGCGTGTGGATGCCCTTCGCCGCATCGGCAGTGATCTTGTCGATGTGCTTCCCAAACAGGACGGTGGTCACGAGGATCGCGTATGGCAGCGAGGCGAGCCACACCCAGCCGGGCAGCTGGCCAGTGGCGACGAAGAACGTCCCCGCCACCATCAGCGGGCCCCACACCACGAAGACGCCGGGCTCGCCGAGGCCGATGTGCTTGAGCCGGATCGGCGGCGCCACGTAGAAGACCGACACGAACAGCCCGCCGAGCGCAAAGAGGATGACGAGCGGCCCGCGCTGCGAGGCCAGGAACAGCATGAGCGCCAGGTCGACCGCGTTGGCGAGCAGGATCGCGGCCGCGAGCTGCCGCCTCGTCACCCAGCCGGAGAGGATGGGGTGCGGCGCGTACTGGGCGCGGACGTAGTCATCGGTGTCGACGCCGCCGGAGAGGTCGAAGAAGTCGTTGATCATGTTGTTCGCCGCGTGGGCGACGACGAGACCGATGACCGCGAGCGCCAGGAAGAGCCAGTTGATGCGCACCGAGCCTGTCAGGCGTGCCTCGCCGATGGCCAGCAGCCCCCCGATGAGGCCCGAGGTGGCGGTCATGCTGAACACCGCCGCGCGGGTGATCACCAGCCACTTGCTGATCGCGTCCGGCGGCCGCGCCATGCCCTCCGGCAGGTTGGCGGTGTTGATCACGGTGCGCCACACGGCGAACCGCTGGCCCAGGGTCAGATCGCTGTCGGCAAGCGCCGTCTCGCTGCTCATGCGCTCATTGTCCGTTACCAGGACTCACGACGCCATGCGGGGGGTGTTGCGCGGATGCGCCAATGCGTAGTATTCGGCGACGGTCCGCGGACCGCGGGCCACATGCCATCGAAGGAGACGCCGTGAGTGCTACCACCCCGAGCCTGCGCGAGCCCTCGGCGGGACTGGCGCGCAACGCCATCGGTCTGCCCGAGGTGCTGTTCCAATCGATCACGCATATGGCGCCGGCCGTGGCGACCGCCCTCTCGATCGGGGCGGCGACCTCGTTCGCGGGTGGCATCACGCCGCTCGCGGTGCTCCTCGCCATGATCGCCGTGCTGTTCACGGCGTTCTCGATGGCCGAGCTCGCCCGACATCTCCCGTCGGCCGGGGGGATGTACACCTATGTCGGACGCGGCCTCGGCTCGTTCTTCGGCTGGCTCGTCGCGTGGAGCTTCGCGCTCGCGGAGCCGCTCGTGATGCCACTTCTGCTGGGCGGCTTCGGCTTCTACGGCGCGATCTTCTTGTCGGCCTACCTTCACATTGACATCGCGAACGCGTGGATCGGCCTGGCCGTCCTGTGCGGGCTCGCCGTCTGGTGGCTGAACTACCGCGGCATCGGGCTCTCGACCCGCACCGGCCTGGTGTTGGGGCTGATCGAGATCGTGATCTTCATGCTCATCTCGATCCTGCTCATCGTCAATGCCGACCGCAACACGTTGAGCGTCTTCGTCCCGGGCGCCGACGGCGTGAAGCCGGCCTTCCAGGGGATGATCTTCTGCTTGCTGGCCTTCATCGGCTTCGAGGCCGCGGCTCCTCTCGGCGAGGAGACGACCGAACCGCGCCGCACGATCCCGCGCGCGGTGATCTGGTCCGCGGTCCTCGTCGGCCTGTTCTACGTCTTCAACTACTACGCGGCGACGGTCTTCTTCGGCCCAGATCGCATGACCGACTTCTACACGTTCAACGGTGGCGATCCCTGGGGCTTCATGGCCGAGCAGGTGCTCCCCGGGATCGGCGGCATCCTCGTGGTGTTCGCGATCCTGAACAGCTCGCTGGCCAATGCAAATGCCGGAGCGACGGCAGCGACGCGATCGCTCTTCGCGATGGGCCGTGCATCCCTCCTGCCGCGCTTCTTCGCGGCCGTTCATCCGAAGACCCGCGCCCCCGTGAACGCGGTGCACTTCCAGTCCGTGACAGCGCTGGTCATCGCGGTCGTGCTCGGGATCGTCCTTGCCAACGACCCATTCCCGACCCCCGAGGGGGCGGGGAGCTTCGGAGGGCTCAACGTCTACGTCTTCCTGGGAACGCTGCTGGGGCTGGTCTTCGTGGGTATCTACATCCTGGTGAACCTGGCCTGCATCGGCTACTTCTGGCGTGAGCGACGCGACGAGTTCAACGTCGTCAAGCACCTCATCGTGCCGGTCCTCGGCGTGGTGGCGATGATCCCGGCGGCGCTGGCGGTGATCGGCGGGGTGACGATCCCGATCCTCGACGTCGCGCTCCCGGCGTACGAGACCTCCCTGAAATGGACCGCGCCGATCGTGGGCGTCTGGACGGTGCTCGGGATCATCATCTACTTCGTGCTTCGCGCGCGAGGTGATGGCGCTCTCGAGCGGGTGGGCGAGGTCTATGGCGGAGAGACGACGACGGACGACCAGGCGTCGTTCTAGGCCGATGGATGGGCCGGCGGGAACGCCGGCCCATCGGTCTGAGTCAGTCGAAGATGCCCAGCGGGCAGTGGGCGGTGACGACGAAGTTCGGAACGTCGACGATCTCGCTGATTCGCAGGTCGACGGCCACGCTGCACAGCAGGTAGGCGCGCATCGCGTCGAGACCGTGCTCGCGGCCGAGCCACTTGATCATGCGCCGCAGCGCGTCGCGTGAGGCGGTCATGAGGTCGGGGCCGATGCCGTCAGTGGCGTAGCGCGGGCCGTTGTGCAGCGCCGCGTGCGGGTCGGCCGCGGCGACGAACTCGGGGCCGGTCACGTGGACGTCCTTGCGGACGGTCAGCCGCACCAGGGCGCGCATCGGCGTCTCGATGGCGGTGCCGCTCACCTCTCCGTCGCCCTGGGTCGCGTGCCCGTCGCCGATCGAGAAGCGCGCGCCCGGCACGAACACCGGCAGGAACAGCGTGGAGCCGGCGATGAGGTGCCGAGTGTCCATGTTGCCGCCATGGAGGTCGGGCGGGATCGTCGAGCGCGGCCCATCCACGGGCGCCACGCCGACCTCGCCGCAGAACGGCGCCAGCGGGACGCGGATGCCGGGCCAGAACTCCGCGTGCTGCGCACCGGGCTGCAGCCGGGTGATCTTGAGATGCCCGTCGGGAAACTCGTCGGCGAGGAGGCCGAAGCCGGGGATCGAGGCGGTCCAGCCCCAATCGGCCGGAGTGAAGTCGAGGAGGTCGACCTGGAGCGAGTCGCCGGGCTCGGCGCCCGCCACCTCGACCGGCCCCGTGACCTGGTCGACGCGCTCGAAGTCGAGCGACTCCAGCGACGCGGTGTCCGAATCGGCCGTGATCTGGCCGTTGGAGGCGTCGAGACAATCAAACGCGACGACCTCCCCGGAGCCGACGCTCGCCACCGGCAGAATCGCGGGATCCCAGGCGAGGTGGTTCTGCTGGCGTGCGACCGTGATGCTCGGGCTCGGGAGCGCCATGCGGCGCATTGTCGCACCCGACGTGCTGGATGCGATGCGGAGTCCCGTTCAGGCGGCGGCGGGACGGAGCAGGCGCTGGAGGCCGACCGTCGCCACGCCCCCGGCGAGGCCCAGCACCACGGCCGCCACCCGCAGCTCCGGCGCGATGACCAGCCCAAGGGCGGCATCGATGGCGACCGCGCCCGGCCCGGCCAGCACGAGCGTGACAATCGCCGCGAGGAGGCTGAGGGCGAACTCGTAGCCGCCGTCTCGATTCCAGAAGCCCTTCGCGAGATGCGCCGAGCCGATGATGACGACCACCTGGCCGATGAGCAGCAGCCCCACGAGCGGCGTCAACAGGCCCACGACGAGCAGCGCACCGGCAAGCTCCGCCGCGATCGAGGCGGCGGCGAAGAGCGGCGCCGGCCGAAATCCCATCCTCGCGATGGCTGCCGTCCAGCCGCCCGGGCCCGGGCCACCCCACCACCCGAAGGCCTTCTGCGCGCCGTGCGCGAACAGCGTGCCGCCCACGACGACCCGCAGGATGAGGAGCCCAACGTCCAGCGGGGCCACGGTCAGATCCTCCCCGCCCAGATGCCGACCGCCTCGAACTGCATTGGGACGTCGACGAGGATGAGCTCGCTCGCATCGCAGGCCCGGATGCGCAGCTCCGCCTGCTCGGTGACCTTCGCGGCGTCGCCGGCGGAGACGTCGTCGTCGTCGAACATCGCCTCGCCCGCAATGAGGTACGCGTAGACCCCGCGACCTGGGCCAATGGCGTGCACGACTTCGGCCCCGGGCTCGAGCGAGGCGACATGGACCGATGCGTCCTGGTGGACCTTCACCGCGTCGCCCCCCCACGGACCGATGATCTCGAGCCATCGGTTCGCGCGGTCCGCCTTCGTGAAGATGCGCTGCTCGACCTCGGGCGGCAGGCCCGCGGTGTCGGGGAGGATCCACATCTGGATGAAGCGCATCGGCTCGTCCAAGCTCGCATTGAGCTCGGAGTGCAGGGCCCCCGACCCGAGGGTCATGCGCTGCGCGGAGCCGGCGGGCAACGGCCCGAAGGCGCCGCCGACGTTATCCTGGTGCCCGAAGCTGCCCTCCACGACGTACGTCAGGCCTTCCACGTCGCGGTGTGGATGGAGCGGCCACACCGCGCCGGGGATGAGGCGATCGTCATTGAAGACGCGCATGGCGCCGAAGCCATCGTTCTCCGGGTCGCGATAGCTGTCGAAGCTGAAATGCCAGCGGGCGCGGAACCAGCCGCCACTGGTGTCGTGGATGTCGGCGTCGCGACGGATCGTCTTCACGCTTCCGCTTCCTGCACGTTCCCGTCCTCGGATGGCGGCGCCCAGGTGCGATCTCAGGCAGGCACGCTTCGCCGCGCGCCACAGGAGCAGGCCTGGTCCAGCAGCGGCCGGTCATCGGCGCAGCGGAAGCCTTCGACCACCCACCGATGGCGATGCTCGGTCATGACCCTGGCGTGGCGTCCCCGGCGGGCTGCGATTCGGTGAGCGTGGTTGGGGCGTTGTGGACCGCGGGGATGCTGCCCAGGCGGCCGGCCTGGAAGTCCTCGAAGGCCTGGATCACCTCGGCCCGCGTGTTCATGACGAACGGCCCGGCCCAGGCGACTGGCTCGCGGATCGGGCGGCCGCCCAGGATGAGGAGGTCGAGGTTCGGTGAGCGGCTCTCCTGGCGCGGCGCCGCGGCGGCCTCGAGGACGTTGCCGGGCCCAAAGACCGCGAGCTGTCCCGTCTGCACCGGAGTCCGCTCGGCGCCAACGGTGCCGAAGCCGGCGAGGACGTAGACGAGGGCGTTGTAGTCGGCGCGCCAGGGAAGGGTCAGCGCCGCCTCGGGGCTCAGCGTGGCGTGGACGAGGGTCATCGGCGTGTAGGTCGAGCCCGGGCCGGCGTGGCCCGCCACCTCGCCGGCGATGACGCGGACGAGGGCGCCGCCATCGGCCGATGCGAGGAGGCTCACCTCGCGGGCTCGGATGTCCTGGTAGCGGGGCGGCGACCACTTCTGCGCGGCGGGCAGGTTGACCCACAGCTGGATGCCGTGGAAGAGGCCACCTGAGATGACGAGCGCCTCCGGGGGCTTCTCGATGTGGAGGATCCCGGCGCCGGCCGTCATCCACTGCGTGTCGCCGTTCGTGATCGTGCCGCCACCGCCGTTGCTGTCGTTGTGCTCGAACGTGCCATCCATCATGTAGGTGACGGTCTCGAAGCCGCGGTGCGGATGCCACGGCGTGCCCTTCGGCTCGCCGGGTGCGTACTCGACCTCGCCCATCTGGTCGAGGTGGATGAACGGGTCGAGGTCGGCGAGGTCGACGCCGGCGAAGGCGCGGCGCACCGGGAAGCCCTCGCCCTCGTACCCCTTGGGGGCGGTGGTCACGCCCTTTACGACGCGCGGCCGGGAGGTGAGGGGATCCGCCTCCGCGATGCGCGGCAGGACGGTGATGTCGTCGACGGTGATGGCCGGCATGACGGTGAGCTCTCCTTGTCTGCCGTACAGCCTAGAAGCCGACGGCCTCGGGCACCAGCACGACGGTGATGCGGCCGCGCCCGCCCGCGTGGAGGACGAGGGTCTGGTTGATCGAGGCGCCCATCCCGTAGGCGGCCTCGGCACGCGCGTACTCCAGCGGGAAGACCGTCTCGGTCAGCCGTCGGAAGGCGGCGTCGAGGTCGCGAACGACCTTCTGGGCACCGATGACGAGGATGACCCGTCCGGCGCCACTGGCGATCGGTCCGATCTGGCTGCCGGATCCAGAGGCGAGGAGGATGCGCCCGTCCTCGGTGACGGCGGCGGCGCTGGCGAGCATGACGTCGGGCGCTGCACCGAGCCGTCGGATCTCGTCGCCCTGCGTGGCGCGGTCCATCGTGCCGATGAGCGGCCGAACGGCGGTGACGTCGTCGGAGCCCTCGATGGTCTCGGTGATGCCGAGCGCGGCAAGGGTCGCGGAAGCGCCGGTGTGGACGGACGCGCCCGCCGGGAGCATCTCGAGGACGATGCACCGCGCGTCGGCGGCCGAGGATGGAGTGACGACGCCGAAGCCACGGGCGCGCAGCGCCTCGGCGGCGAGGGTCGCCGGGGTGGTGGTCCGTACGACTGGAGAGGAGATGGAAAGGGTGGCGGTCATGTGGGGGTGTTGTTTCCGAGCCGAGCGAGTTGTTGCTGACGCAACTATAGACCACTTCGTTGCGTTGTCAACTATCTCATCCTGCAGCCCAGCCGGCGGCCCTCACATTGGCCCCGCCGCTGGCATGCTGCCGAGTCACCATCCGCGGCGCCACGAGGCGCGCGTCGGCGGCGAGACGCCGATGAGCGGCGCCGACTCTGCGAGCCATCGGTCCAGCGCTACGCTACCGGCACGCATGGAGGAACCCGGCCTGTGACCGATGCCGACCACGGAGTGATCCTCAAGGCCTTTGCCCATCCGGACGAGCTGCGCGAGATGCCGCTCGGCCGCTTCGAGCTCGCCACGCTCGTCGGGCAGACGATCGGCCGCGCGACCTACGCGCCGGGCTGGAAATGGTCCGAGCATGTCAGTCGAGCGCTCGGGCTGGGTAGTCGGCGACGAGCCGTACGTCTCGCTCGACCTGGTCGGCGCGCAGCATTACGCGAGCGACGACCGCGCCTGACCGATGAGCCGATGAAGCTCGAGCAGCTCGACTATCTCTACCTCCCCAGCGCAGACGTCGCGGCCGACATGGCGTCGCTGGTCGATGCCTTCGGCGCGCGGGTCGCGTTCGCGATCGAGGGGATGGGCACCCGGGTGGCGATGCTCGAGCTCGGCCACGACTCGCCGCGGCTCCTCCTGGCGGGACATCTCCACGGGGAGCGGCCCGTGCTCGTCTACCGCGTCGCGGACCTCGAGGCCTCGCTCACCGACGCAGCCGCCGACGGCTGGGTGCTCGAAGCGCGGCTCGAGCTTCCGCCGGGCCCGTGCGCCACGTTCCGGTCGAGTGGCGGGCAGCGGATCGCGGTCTACGAGGCGACGCGGCCCGGCG
This sequence comes from Candidatus Limnocylindria bacterium, assembly GCA_038209995.1. Classification (GTDB taxonomy): domain Bacteria; phylum Chloroflexota; class Limnocylindria; order QHBO01; family QHBO01; genus JAICQM01. The sequence continues at coordinate 18,941 of JBBQXD010000010.1, forward strand.
TCGTCGACGGCTTCATGGGGCGCCGCGACTTCTAGGGGAGCTCACGCCGAGCGGGCCTGCGCGATGAGGTCGGCGGCGTGGCTGATCGGGACGGCGAAGCCGATCCCCTCCGCGTTGCCGGCGACCGCGGTGTTGATGCCGACGACGTTGCCCACCAGGTCGAGGAGCGGCCCGCCCGAGTTGCCCGGGTTGATCGCCGCGTCGTGCTGGAGCATCCCGGTCAGCATCTCGGAACCCTGTGCCGCGTCGCCGGCGGTGAGCTTGCGGTTCACGCCGCTGATGATCCCGGTCGTCACCGTCTGCGCGTACTCGCCGAGCGGCGTCCCGATGGCGATCACCGATTCGCCGACCTGCGCGTCCGCGCTCGCCAGCGAGAGGGCCGGCAGGCCGCTGGCGTCGACCTTGACGATCGCCAGGTCGAGGCTCGGATCTGTGCCCAGCACGGTGCCGTCATACGTGGTGCCGTCGGCCAGGATGACCTTCACCGCGGTCGCCCCGTCGACGACGTGGTTGTTGGTGAGGATCAGGCCGTTCGGCCCGTAGATGAAGCCGGACCCGGAGCCGGTGCCACGCTGCCCGAACGGGCCCTGGATGGCCGATTGGATGGTGACTACCGAGGGAAGCGCGTCCTTGACGACCTTGACGACAGATGCCTCGGTCGTGGTCGAGTCGACGCTGACGGTCGTGGCCCCCGCCGGCGAGCCGGTCGCGGTCGATGCCACCGGGGCGCCGTTCATGATCACCGCCGCGATCCCGCCGCCGGCGACCCCGCCGGCCAGGATGGCTCCGGTGAGGATCGCCGCCACCGCGGGGAGTCGCCGCGGCGCGGTCGGAGTCTGCTGCGTGTCCATGACCTCCAGCCTGGGCCGGCATTCTGGGAGCCGCGTGGGACCTTGATTACGCTTCGTTCACCGCGCGTACACTCCGCCGCATGGATCGTTACGACATCGTCGTCCTCGGCGGCGGGCCGGCCGGTGAGGCGGCGACGCACTATGCCCGGGAGCGTGGGGCGAGCGTCGCGGTCGTCGACCGTGAGCTGTTCGGCGGCGCGTGTCCGTTCTTCGCCTGCATGCCGTCCAAGGCGCTCCTCCACGCCGCGGCGGTGCACCACGGGGGTGGTGACTATCCGTGGCCAAAGGCGTCGGAGTTCCGGGACTGGATGATCAGCCGCGAGAAGATCGACTGGCCCGATGACCATGGTCATGTCGCCTCACTCGAGGGCGCGGGGGCAACCGTCATCCGCGGCGAGGCCTCGTTCGCGGGGCCGGGACAGGTCTCGATCACGACCGATGATGGCCAGCGCGAGATCGCGACGGGCGCGGTGATCCTCGCCATCGGGTCGCTGTCGCGCATCCCCGACCTGCCGGGGCTCGATGCGATCACACCGTGGACGAACCGCGAGGCGACCGGAGCGCGCACCCTGCCGCGCTCGCTGCTCATCCTCGGCGGGGGGCCGACCGGCGTCGAGCTCGGCCAGGTGTACGCGCGTTACGGCGTCCCGGTGACGATCGTCCACCCTCGCGACCACCTGAACGACCGCGACCATCCGCGCTCCTCGGAGTACCTCGCCGAGGGGCTGACCCGCGACGGCGTCACGTTGAGGCTCGGCGTCCGGGCGACGCGCGTCCGACCCGGCGGCGGCGCGGACGGCGCCCATCTCGTCGAGCTCTCCGACGGCAGCAGCGCGGCGGGTCACGAGATCCTGCTTGCCATCGGGCGCGACCTGCCACTCGATCGGCTCAACCTCGCCGCCATCGGCATCACGCCGGAGAAGGGCCGCATCAAGGTGGACGATCGGCTGCGCGTGACCGATGGGGTCTGGGCCGCGGGCGATGTCGCGGGTCCCGAGCTTCACACGCATCTCGCCCATTACAGCGGCGAGCTGGCGGCGATGGCCGCCCTGGGCGACGAGCGGCGCCCATCCTTCACCGCCATCCCGCGCGCCACCTACACGGACCCGGAGACCGCCTCGGTGGGGATGCGCGTGGAGGTGGCCCATGAGCGCGGGATGGATGCCGTTGAGCTGACGGCCGACGTTGCGACGTCTTCGAAGGGCGTCGTCAGCGACTCGCGTGGCCACGTGACGATCGTCGTCGACCGCGCGACCCGCCGGCTGGTCGGCGCCTTCATGGCCGGGCCCGCCGTCAGCGAGACGATCCACGAGTGCGTGCTCGCCATTCGCGCGGAGATCTCGATCGACGTGCTGGCGGACACGATCCACGCCTTCCCGACCCTGGCCCGCGCGCTCGGCGGCCTTTTCGTCCAGGCCTCGCGCGAGCTCTGACGCGGGTCGCGCGTGCCGCCTGATCCGCTGCTGCTCGCTGCCCTCTTCTTCGCGGCAGCGCTCCTCTACGCATCGGTCGGTCACGCCGGCGCCTCCGCCTACCTCGCCGCGATGTCGCTGGTCGGCATGGGGCCGGCGGTCATGCGCCCCACTGCCCTCGTCCTCAACCTGTTCGTCGCCACCATCGTCATCGTCCGCTTTCACCGTGCGGGCGCGTTGCCGTGGCGGCAGCTCGTCCCGCTGGCGATCGGTTCGGTGCCTGCGGCCTTCATCGGCGGCGTGATCCATCTCCCCGGCGAGCTCTACCGGCCACTGGTGGCCCTCGTCCTCCTCGTCGGCGCGTGGCGGCTGGCAACCGCCCGCACCTCGGCCGAGGCTGAGGCTGAGCGGCCCGGCGTGCCCTTCCTGCCCGGCGTCGCCGTCGGCGCGGGCATCGGCCTGCTGGCTGGCCTCAGCGGCACCGGCGGCGGCATCTTCCTCACGCCGTTCCTCGTCCTCGTCGGCTGGACGCGAACGCGCGACGCGGCCGGCCTCTCGGGGGCCTTCATCCTCGTCAACTCGCTGTCCGGCATTGCCGGGCTTCTCACCGGTGGCATCGCGCTGCCCGCCGCCGTGCCGCTGTGGGTGGTTGCGGTGGTGGCGGGCGGCCTCATCGGCTCGTGGCTCGGCGCCGCGCGGTTCTCGATCCTCCAGCTGCGGCGCACGCTTGCCCTCGTCCTCGTCATCGCCGCCGTCAAGCTCGTCGTCTTCCCGTAGCAGCGAGGCGGTCGCCTCGCGGGTCGCGTTGCTGGGCGGCGGGACGCTGGCGGCGCTGACCGGTATGGCGCTCACCGTCGGGCGGCTCGTGGGAACCGGCTAGCCCGGGCGCGCCGTTGGACCGCCTTGCAGCCGCGTGCCACGATGCACACCTCATGATCGCGCTCTCCCCGCTCCCCGTCGTCGACAGCCGCGCCCGGCCGCTGCGCGACCTGCGGATCAGCGTCACTGACCGCTGCAACTTCCGCTGCACGTACTGCATGCCGCGTGAGGCATTCGGGCCGGACCACGCCTTCCTGCCGCGTGCCGAGATCCTCACCTTCGAGGAGATCACGCGCCTCACCGCAGCCTTCGTCGCCAACGGGGTCACAAAGGTGCGGCTCACCGGCGGCGAGCCGCTCGTCCGCCGCGACCTGGACCGATTGGTCGGCATGCTGGCTGCCACCGGCGGCATCGGTGACCTGACGCTCACCACCAACGCCTCGCTCCTCGCTGGAAAGGCCGATGCGCTCGCCACCGCCGGCCTCGGTCGCGTCACCGTCTCGCTCGACGCGCTCGACGACGCCACGTTCATGCGCATGAACGACGCGCGCATGCCCGTGCAGCGGGTGCTGGACGGGATCGCCGCGGCGGAACGGGCGGGGCTGGGGCCGGTGAAGCTGAACGCCGTTATCCGCCGCGGGGTGAACGAGCACGCGATCCTCGATCTCGCCGGCCACTTCCGCGGCACCGGCACCACGGTCCGCTTCATCGAGTACATGGACGTGGGCCATTCGAACGGCTGGCGGCTCGACGAGGTCGTGCCGGCTGCCGAGATCCTCGCCATGATCGGCGGGCGCTGGCCGCTCGCCCCGTTCGACGCGGCGTACCGCGGCGAGGTGGCGCAGCGCTATCGGTACACCGACGGTGCGGGCGAGATCGGGATCATCGCCAGCGTGACGCAGCCATTCTGCGGCGACTGCACCCGCGCCCGGCTGTCGGCCGACGGGCGCGTGTTCACCTGCCTCTTCGCGACCCGCGGCCACGACCTCCGCGCCCTCGTTCGCGGTGGCGCGACCGATGAGGAGCTGCGGGATGCGATCGCATCGGTCTGGCGCGTGCGCGAGGATCGCTATTCCGAGCTTCGCTCGGATGCGACGGTCGATCTCCCGAAGGTGGAGATGAGCTACATCGGGGGGTGACGGCCAGCGAGCGTACAGACGTATATACGCTCACGCCGCAAACGGTCAGCCCGGCCTGGGGGGATCGTGGATCGGCCCCGGGCGGTCGCGGAGCGGCCCGGCACGCGCACCGCGCAGGACGCCCATGATCTCGGCCGCGATCGCCAGGGCGACCTCGTCGGGGCTGTCGGCACCCAGGTCGAGGCCAGCGGGGGCGTGGAGCGCCTCGCGATCGGCATCGGTCAGCGGATGACCCTGGGCGGTCAGCTCGGCGAGGATGCGGTCGGTCCGGTCGCGCGGCCCCAGCACCCCCAGGTAGCGCACGCCGTGCCCGACGAACCCGCCCAGGAACTCCGCGTCGCGGAGAAGGCTGTGGCTCATGACGATGACCGCCGACACGCCTTCGGGACCGATGCGCGCCGCCGCCTCCGCCGCCGGCGCGTCGCAGCGCGCGGCCGGGTCGAGCGCAGGGTTCGCAAGCAGCCGCCGTCGAGGATCCGCGACGGTCACCTGCCAGCCGAGCGCGTCCGCGAGCGCGACGAGCGGCGGCGCATCCGGGCCGGCGCCGCAGATGACGAGGTGGGGCGGCGACAGGATCGGGTCGAGGATGCCGTCCGCGACGCGCAGCGGCCGTCCGGAGGCCACTGCCTCAGCAGCTCCGCTGCCGAGCGAGGCAGCCTGGCGACGCTCGAGGATGCGTCGCTCGCCGGCGAGCGTCGTCCACAGATAGCTTGCTCGGCCATCGGACCGCGCAGCCCGGAGCGCGGCGACCGTCTCGGTGGCCAGCGCCGGCGGCTCCGCCACGAGGTCGATCACACCGCGGCAGCCGAGGCCGCTGCCCCATACCTCGTCACCCTCGGCCGAGTGGTCGATTGTGATCGCCACCGGGACACCGCGCGCCAGGGCCTCGCGCGCCAGTTGGGCGGCCTCGTCCTCGAGGCAGCCGCCGCTCACGATCCCGACCGGGTCGCCGTGCTCCGGGACGAGGAGCCGCGCGCCGGGACGTCGGTAGGAGGAGCCGCGCACGGCAACCACCGTCGCCAGGGCGTATCGCTCGCCGCGTGCCTCACAGGCCGCCGCGCCCGCGAGCACGATCTCCAGGTCGCTCATCGCACGATGAGTCTACGGAGGATCGTGAACCAGATGCAGTTCGGCTGACCGGCGCCCGAGCGGCGGGCTACGATGCCGGGATGACGAGCACCGTTGCCCGCACCGCGGATCGGTCCAGCCTGCGCCTCGTGGGGGCCGATACGGTCGTGCCGCTCGTCACCGGCGGTGAGCGCCGCTATCTCAACCTTGATTACGCCGCCTCCGCGCCCGCGCTTGCCTGCGTCGCGGACGCCGTCAACGCCCTCCTGGAGTGGTACTCGAGCGTCCACCGCGGCGCGGGCTTCAAGTCACGCGCCGCGACCGCGGCCTACGAGGGGGCCCGCGAGTCGATCCGCCGCTTCGTGGGCGCGCGTGACGACGACGCGGTGATCATCACCCGCAACACGACCGACGCCATCAACCTCCTGTCGAGCGCCCTCCCCGAGGAGGTACGGGTGATCGGCTTCGCGGGCGAGCACCACGCCAACCTGCTGCCCTGGCAGCGCCGGCCGGGCAGCACGATCCTCCCCGTCCCCACCTCTCCCGACGCGCTGCTCGACGGCCTGGAGCATGAGCTCCGCAGCGGCGGCAGGAACGTGCTGGTGACGATCACCGGCGCGTCCAACGTGACCGGCGAGCTCGTCCCGCTGCGCCGGGTCAGCACCCTGGCCCACGCGCACGGCGCCCGGCTCCTCGTCGACGCCGCGCAGCTGACCCCGCATCACGCGATCGACATGGCGGGCACCGGGATCGACTACCTCGCGCTCTCCGGGCACAAGCTCTACGCCCCGTTCGGCGCGGGCGCGCTCGTCGGTCGTGGCGATTGGCTCGGCGGGCGGCCGTTCCTGGCGGGCGGCGGCGCGGTGCGCCTCGTGACGGTTGACGAGGTCATCTGGGCCGAGCTGCCGGACCGCCAGGAGGCGGGCTCGCCGAACGTCGTCGGCGCGGTGGCACTGGGGGCGGCCTGCGACGCCCTGGCGGCGTACGGGATGGATCGCATCGAGGCGGAGGAGGTCGCGCTGTGGGCGCACGCCCGCGCCACGTTCGCGGCGATCCCCGGCTGGGAGCACTATCGCCTTTGGGATGCCGATCACCCGCGGGTCGGCCTCTTCACGTTCAACCTGCGTCCGTACCCGCACGACCAGCTGGCCGCGATCCTGTCCGCCGAGCACGGGATCGGGGTCCGCCACGGGTGCTTCTGCGCCCATCCGCTGATGATGGAGCTGCTCCACGTCGAGACCGCCGAGGCGGATCGGCTCATGGCCGCCACGCGCGCCGGTGGCCACCCGCACCTTCCGGGCGCTGCGCGCATCAGCTTCGGGCTGCCGACCACCGAGGCCGATGTCGATGCCGCGGCCGCCGCCCTGCGCGCGATCGCGACCGATGGCCCGGCGTGGACCTACGCGGTGGATCCGCTCAGCGGCGAGTTCGAGCCGGACCCGGACCCGCGGCCGATGCCGACGATGCCGTTCGCGATGGCGGCGCCCCACCTCCGCTCGGGCGAGTCCACCTAGGCCCCGAAGATCACGCCGGGGTTGAGGATCCCCGCCGGATCGAGCGCGTGCTTGATGGCGCGCATGGCCCCGAGGTCGCCTGCGGCACGATCGAGCGGCAGCAGGTGCGCCTTGGCGCGACCGATGCCGTGCTCGGCGCTGATGCTGCCGCCCATCTGGATCACGAGGCGCAGCACCTCCTCGTCGAGTGCGTCGTCGTCCGGCGCCGGCCCGAGCAGGTTCACGTGGAGATTGCCGTCGCCGAGATGGCCGTAGAGGATGACCCGTGCCCGCTCCCCGACGAGCGCCAGGCAGCGACCCTCGAAGGCGGCGATGGCCGCGAGCGGCAGCGAGACGTCAAGCTTGTGTGGAACGCCGGCGGCACTGAGCGCCTCGGTATGCCGCTCGCGGTACTGCCACAACCGCTCGCGAGCGGCCGAATCGTCGGCCATGAGCACGTCATCGGTCCCCTCCAGCGCGCGGCCGACGCTCTCCACTGGATCCGAGGTCTCCAGCAGCAGGTAGGCACCGGCATCGCGGCCGCCGAAGGGATGCGCGAGGTGCGCATGATCGAGAACCAGCCGCAGCCCATCGGCGTGGAACAGCTCCGCCGCCAGCAGGCCCGGCAGCGCACGACGCACTGCCGCCAGCCGTTCGAGCGCCGCGGCCGTCGACGGCAGCGCGGCGAGCAGCGTCGTCCGCCGCGGCGGCGCGAGGACGAGCTGGAGACGGATCTCGGTGATGACCGCCAGCGTCCCCTCGCTGCCGGCAAGGAGGCCGGCGAGGTCGTAGCCGGTGTTGTCCTTCGTGAGGCCACCGAGCCGCGAGATGACCGATCCGTCGGCGAGGACCGCCTCGACCCCGATGAGTCGCGCGCGCATCGGTCCATGGCGCAGGACGTTCGCGCCACCCGCGTTGGTGGCCACCATGCCGCCGATCGTCGCCGAGTCGCGCGCCGCGAGGTCCACCCCGACCTCCCAGCCCGTCCCACGCAGCGCCGCCTGGACCGATGCCAGGGTCGCCCCCGCTCCCACGGTGACCTGGCCCGCCAGCGCGTCCACCTCCCCGATGGCACGGAGCCGGGTCGTGAGCAGCACCACCGCCCCATCGGGCGGAACTGCGCCGCCCACCAGCCCGGTGTTCCCGCCCTGCGGCACCACGGCGACGGCCGCGTCCCGGCACGCCCGCAGCACGGCGGCCACCTGGTCGCGATCCGCTGGACGGACCACGGCCAGCGCCCGGCCGCGCCAGCGGCGCGTCCAATCGGTCTCGAAGGTGGCACGCAGGTCCGGATCGGTCAGGCAGTGCTCGGCCCCGACGATCGCGCTGGCATCTCCGACCAACGTCATCGGCTGGGCCGTCGCAGAAGAGCCAACCAGCCTGGCCCTGGAGCGGAGATGGGCGCGGGGCGCTGCTGAATGGTCAGCCTGAACGGCAATGCGACGGCCGAGGGACCCTCAATCTCGAGAAGTCCGTCACAGGGCCAATCCACCTGGCACACCTGAATCCCTACGAGAGGCGCAGCTGCGGGATGACCTGCCTGCCGAACGCCTCGATGAAGGCTGCCTGGTTGCGACCCACATTGTGGAGGTAGATGCCGTCGAAGCCCATGTCGACGTACTTCTGGAGCGCCGCGCGGTGCTCGTCGAGGTCCGCGCTGATGAGCATCCGGTTCTTGAAATGCTCGATCCCGACCAGCTTCGCCATGTTCTCGAAGTCTTCGGGGTTGCGGATGTCCTGCTTCGGGAACGGCATGCCCCCATTCGGCCACTCGCGGACCGCCTGCTGCTCCGCCTCGGCCTGGGTCGGCGCCCAGCTGACGTGGACCTGGAGCTGGGTCTTCATGACCGAGGGGTCCTTGCCCGCCTCCCGCGCCCCCTCGCGGAACTTGTCCCACAGCATGCTGATCTTCTCGTCAGCGGCGCCGACGGTGATGATCCCGTCCGCGTACTTGCCCGTCCGCTTCGCGTTCACCGGGCCGGCGGTGGCCACGTAAATCGGCACCGGCTGCTCGGGGCGCGTGTAGAGCTTCGCCGACTCGAGGGTGAAGTACTCCCCGTCGTGCTTGATGACCTTGCCCATGAATAGCTTGTTGATGACCTCGATCGCCTCGAACAGCATCGCGCTGCGGATCCCGACCTCCGGCCACTCGCCGCCGATGACATGCTCGTTGAGTGCCTCGCCCGCACCGAGCCCCAACCAGAAGCGCCCGGGGTACATCGCGCCGAGCGTCGCAGCCGCGTGGGCGATCACCGCGGGGTGGTAGCGGAAGCCGGGGCAGGTGACCGCGGTCCCGAACGGCAGGCTCGTCCGCTGGCCGAGCGCCCCCATGAAGCTCCACGCGAACGCCGATTGGCCCTGCTGCGGCGTCCAGGGGTGGAAGTGCTCGCTCACCTGGAAGCCGGCCTCGAAGCCGGCCTGCTCCGCTGCCTGCGCGTGGTCGAGGAGCTCGGTCGGGTGGAACTGCTCGAGCATGCAGGCGTAGCCGATCTTCGTCATGCGGTGAAGGGTAGCCTCATCGGTCCGTCGGAGCCTCGCCACTCGGGCCACGCGAGCCCGGTGGTCGAATCCCGTTCGGACCGCAAAGGCACGAGCACGGGGATGTGGCTGGGCGGCAAACGCCTGACTCGGGCTCGTTCTGGGTGAAGGTGTCGCGGGCCTTGACCTTGCCGATGACCCCGAGGCGGCGCGCTCCCGGCCTTACCCCTTCTGGCCGGACATCATCCCCTTCTGGCCGGACATCATCTCGTTGTGGCCGGACATCATCTGGCTGTTTATCATTGCGGTCATGTCGGCCATGTGGTCGGCGCATGCGGCCGCCGCCGAGGCTGGCGTGGTGCCGTTGGCAATGATCGTGCCGGCGGCACCAATGGCGAGGCCGATCGCGAGCGATCCGGCGATCAGCGCGCCGGCGAGTGGTTTGGCGATCATCGGGTACTCCCTGTTCCTTCGTGAAGAACCAGCCTGGCTCGCTCGAATTCATCGGAGTTGATTTCGCCACGGGCAAAGCGAGCCCGCAGGATCGCATCGGGGTCGTCTGTCGGCGCGCGGCGGTCCGCACGTAGGATCAGCCAGACCATGACGATGAGGGCGAAGATCCAGACCAACATCCAGATCCACGCGCCGGCATCCATTCCCGAATTCCAGCCCATCATCAGGGCCTCCAGTTCTCATTCCGCCGGTCGCTTGCCGGGGTGATTTCGAGACTAGGGAACCCTGGTCAGAAATCCATGGAGGGGGTCCCAAGCCTGGCTCAAGATTGGGTCAAGGCCGATCCGGAAGGGAGGCCGTCGTGGAGCTTGTCCATCAGGCGCTGGCGTATGTGGCCGTCGGCGCCGTTGGCGTCGGCATCGTCTGGTCTATCGTTCTTACCCTGAGGCCAACTCGAGACCATCGCGGGATCGATCGGTTCGGAGTTGGCGTCGTCGGTCTTGTTCTTGTCGCCGCCGCGGCGGGCGCCGTGCAATTCGCCTCGGCTGCGCGCCCGAAGGAAGACCTCCACCTCGTGTATGCGGCCGTCGCGATCGGCCTGATCCCACTGGCTCGTTCGTTCATCATCGGGAACGGCCGGCGCGAGGCCTGGGTGACCGTCGCTGCCTACGTGGTCCTCGGCGGCGTCCTCTTCCGGTTGTTCAGCACCGGCTGAGACTGCGCGGCGCCTTTGTGGTTGGCGCAACGTCGCCCGACCCGTCGCGAACCGGTGGCTGTGCCCAGAACAGCGCGGGCCCGGCCGTCAGGGCTGAACCGCGATCGTGCCCTTCATGCCGGCCTCGTAGTGGCCGGGCGCGTGGCAGGCGAAGGCGAACGGACCCGGTCCCTCGAAGGTGTAGGTGACCGACTTCGTGCCCATCATCCCGATGTCGGCAACCTCGGGCGTGCCCTCGGTGTCGGCGGCGACGTCGGCGGCGGGCCCAACCATGAATTCGTGGGCAGTCCAGCCCATCGTCGTAACCTCGAAGGTGATTGTCTCGCCTGCGGCGATCGACACGACGTCGGGGTAGAAGCGCAGGGCCGGTCCGGCGACGATCCGGACGACCCGTGGCGCGGCGACGGTCCCGGCCGCGAAGCCCGGTGCGGCCGGGTCGACCGATGCTGGACCGGGTCGCGGCCAGGCGCCGGCGAACGTGAGCCCGCTCAGGACAAGAAGCGCGATCAGCGAGAGGACCGCCAGCCCTCCGCCCAGCCGAGCCATCCCACCTGTCCGCGATGGTGCTCCCAGCCGTGCCCGCATCTTCGCGTACTCGTCGGCATCGATCTCGCCCCGAGCCATTCGTCCGGCGAGGATCGCGCCCGGTTCGTCCCGCACCGACCGGCCGCGTGCGAACAGGATCAGGCCGGCGATGAAGCCGATCAAAGCGACGGCGCCAGCGAGCCAGAGCCAGGCGAAGCTCATGGTCGGTCCGGTTCCGAACATCATCGTGGTCACCTCGTGATGCAGAAGGTCCAGACCCGGCCGGGGAAGGGTCACCGGCCGGACCTGGCCGCAGTGGCAGGATGTTGCCTAGGGCTGGGCGGGGTGCCCCAAACGCTCGGCCCGTGTCACAAGGAGCAGACCACCACCGACCGCGAGGACGAGGACGACCGCGATGATCCCGAGCTCCAGGCCGGACCGATTCCGAGGCGTCACCGTCGCCGTCGATTCGTTCTTGGGCTCGGGATTGGCCGCACCGGCGGCGGCTGTGACCGTCAGGTTCGTCGTCAACGTCTCATCGCCGATCGCCTGGAACGTATATGTCCCGGCCGGGAGGTGATCCGGGATCGTGAGCGTGACGTTGAACATCCCATCGGCATCGGTGGTCGCCGTCGGGAAGGGGACGACGACGTCGGGACCCACGAGGTTGATCTGCCGATCGCTGTTGGGCTCGAGCCCTGTGCCGGCGAGCACGACTGTGCCGCCAGCGGTGACCTGAGCCGGTTCAACGGAGATTCCTGAAGCCTCCCCGCCAGAGTGGGCGAAGGCTGGAAGCGCAAGAGCGAAGGCGAGCGCGACGGAGGTCGCCGCGGCTCGGAGCAAGCGGCTAGACATGGCGGGAGACCTCCTTGTCGGCGCGCCCCTCGAGGAGCGGGACGATGAAGCCCGCGGACCCAGCGACGAGCAGGACGAGCGCCAGGCCGAACTGGACAAGGGCCGCGGGGTTACCGTGAGCGAACGAGTCGAGGCCCATCTGGCCAAGACCCAGGCCGGCGGCGAGCAAGGCGAGGCGGAAGAGGATCACGCTCATGTCACATGTTCCCGATGTGCGACTGCGGGGCCGTCACGTTCGCATAGACGACGAGGGCAACGAGCCCGACGACGACGACCGCCCCGATCACCATGAACGCTCGTCGCCGAGCCGGTGACCGATACGGGCTGCGATCAATGAACGGCAGCATGGCAAGTGCACCGAACAGGATCGCCGGGACCCAGATCAGCGCCGCCAGGCCGAACCAGTCCTCAAACGGGTAGAACGGCAGAAACATCCAGGGCGGCTTGGTGGTCTCGGTGCCGGGGATCGGCCGCGGACCGAGCGTCGCCGGCAGGAAGATGGCGAGGACTGTCGTGACGGCGAGGATGAGCAGCCCAAATCCGGCCATCCGGACAAGGTGAGCTGTGAACGTCGATCCGCTCTTCGAGGGGGCCGGGCCGCCTTCGACCGCCGCGTCAGCCGCGGCAGGAAGTGACGAGATCCCATGGCGCTTGACGAGCAGGAAGTGGGCGATGAGCAGGAGCGCCCCGAGGGCCGGCAGGATGACCACGTGGGCCATGTAGAGGCGACCAAGGATCGGCAAGCTCGCCTCGAAGTCATTGCTGAACCAGAAGCCGAAGGCCCCCAGGAGACTGCCGGCCTCGACGTTGTGGCCGAGGGCCTCGTAGCCCTCCTGGTCCCACTTCATGACCGTGCCGGTGAAGATGAGGCCCATCGTGATCGCGAGGAGCCCGAGGCCGATCAGCCAGTTCACCTCGCGCGGGCGCTTGAACGAGCCGGTCACGAAGATCCGGCCGAGATGGAGCAGGACCGTGGCCATGACGATGTTCGAGGTCCAGTAGTGGATCCCGCGCACGATGTCGCCGGCTGGAGCGACGTTCATGATGTAAACGACGCTCTCGCGCGCCGCCTCGGGGGTCGGGTGGTAGAACTGGGCGAGCCAGATCCCCGTGGCGGCAAGGATCAGGAAGCCGAAGAACGTGATCCCACCCAGGATGTAGCCGATGCCGTTGGCGTGGGCCGGGACCGGGTACGCCAGGCCCGACAGGCCAAGACGCTCGTCAATCGCGGCCCACGCGCGGCCCCAGCGCGTCTGCGCCGGTGGCGACACCGTGGCCATATGAGGTTCCCTTCCGCCCGTCGGCGGACCCGTCTCCCTTGGGCGGGTCGGTCGGGGCCTTGTCGCGGATCACCGCGGTGCGGCCAGCACAGGGCCGGCCAATCGGACGCTACCGCCGAAAGAATAGCGGGTCAATGGAGCGCGATACAAGCCTCCCTCAAGATTGGGTCAAGCAGGCCCTTGGAATTCCCCAGCCCATGCGACGGCCGGCAGGGCCACCGAGAAGGTCGCGCCAGTGCCCGGGCCGTCCGAGTCCGCCCAAGCCCGACCGTCCATTGCCTCGGCCAGGGCTCGGACGATCGCGAGACCGATACCCGAACCGCCGAGAGCCCGCGACCGCGACGGGTCGATCCTGTAGAAGCGCTCGAAGACCTGGCTGCGCTGCTCGCTGGTGAGGCCGGGGCCATGGTCCTGGACGGAGATGACCGCGGGCGAGCCCGCTCGGGCCGCCACCGACACCGCCGACCCCTCGGGACTGTAGCGCAGGGCATTCGTCAGGTAATTCGTGACGATCTGCGCGAGCCGGCCGCGATCGGCCCGGACGAGGAGTGGCTCCATCGGAACGTCCGCCGCGACGGTAATCTGTCGCGCCGCAGCGATCGGGATCACGCGTTCGACGACCTCGCGTGCGACCGCGGCGGCGTCGACGGGCTCGATCTTCAGCGGCAGCTGTCGCGCCTCCGCGCGCCAGAGATCCTGAAGGTCGTTCACCAGACGAGTGAGACGAGAGGTTTCGCTCCGCAGGAGCCTCCAGGTCTCTGGTGTTGGGGCGACGACCCCGTCCTCGAGACCTTCGAGATAGCCGTCCAGCGTCGAGAGCGGGGTCCGGAGCTCGTGCGCCACGTCGCCGACCAGCTGAAGACGGCGCTGTTCCGTGGCCTCGAGCGATCCGGTCATCGCGTTGAAGGACTCCCCGAGTTCGCCCAGTTCGCCAGTCCCGCCCGCGGGCACCCGCTCCGCGTAGTGGCCGTGCGATATGCGTCGCGCCGCCGCGGCCAGGCGGATGACCGGCCCGGCGATCGCGGACGAGATGGCGAGGCTGACAACAACGGACGTGACGACAGCGATGATGCCAGCCGCCAACAGCGCGCTCCGGACGGCGTCGTCGAAGGCCAGCCTGGTGGCTGCATCCATGGCCGCACCAGCCGGATCACCCGGACGATGGCCCATGGCCTGCGAGAAGTACCCAGGCCCGACGAGGCTTACGGCCACCACGACCGTGCCGAGCCCAGCTCCTGCGACGACGAGGTTCGCCAGGAGCAGCCGGCTTCGGAGCGAGCTCGGGAGACGCATCAGGATGTTTCGGTGAGGCGATAGCCGACGCCACGGACGGTGTCAATGAAGCCCTCGCCGATCTTGCGGCGAAGGTTGGCGACGTGGACGTCGACCAGATGATCGTCCCCGACGTACTCCGGTCCCCAGACGCGATCGAGGAGCTGGCTCCGGCTGATGACCACGCCGGGATCACGCGCCAACGCCGCGAGGATGTCGAACTCGGTCGTCGTTAGCGGAGCAACAACCCCGCGGGCAGTGACGACGCGACGTGCGACATCGACGATGAGATCGTCGCGGATCGGGGCCTGAGCGGCGACTCGCGGCCGGCGCAAGAGCGCCTTGACGCGAGCGACCAGCTCGCGCGGGGAGAATGGCTTAACGAGGTAGTCATCCGCTCCAACGGAGAGCCCGACGATCCGATCGATCTCCTCCGAGCGGGCGGTGAGCATCAAGACGTAGGCGTCCGAGAACGTCCGGATCTGGCGGCAAACCTCCATGCCATCCATCCCCGGGAGCATCAGATCGAGGACGACGACGTCGGGTCGCTCGGTTCGGACGATCTCGACGGCATCGCTGCCATCCGAAGCGACCCTTACTTCATAGCCTTCGCGTTCGAGGTAGCCACGCACGAGCTCGACGATCGGCGGCTCATCGTCGACGACAAGGATCTTGACCCTGGCACTCGCATTCATCGTTCCACTATTGTCCACGAGCAGCCGAGCACGGAGCAGTGCCCCCTCGCGTCGATCGATGCCGCCGCATCCCTACTCGTCGGGCGACCATCACGGCCAGCTTGCGATCTCCGCGATTGCTCGATCCGAAACGTTCCGTCGCGCGACTCCGTCATCGAGCGGCCCTCAAGACAGCCTGGAGACAGGCGAGCCTTACGATCAACTCCTTGGCACGGCAGCGAGGAGTCCGCCATGGGCGCGAATCCCGGTGATCTGGAGGTCGACGTCGCGCGCCAAGAGGTCGGCCTGCGGGGCGAGCGTCTCGAACTGACGCCGACCGAATACAAGCTCCTCTATCACCTGGTCCGGAGTGCCGGGCATATCCTCCGGCACGGGACCCTGCTCGCGAAGGTCGGGGGTCGCGAATACGTCGACGAGGTGGACTACATCGGGTCTACATCCGCCGGCTTCGCGAGAAGCTCGGCGACAACCCCGATAACCCGAGGTACAGGCGGACGAACGCGGGCTGGGCTACCGATTCGCGGCCGATGAGCCCGCCTGACGTTCCCGGAATCTGGGCGGTGGGAGCTCCCGAATCGGTCTGCTAAACTCGATCCCCGGCCGCTGGGGTGTGGCCAAGCGGTAAGGCGCCTGACTCTGGATCAGGAGATCGAAGGTTCGAATCCTTCCGCCCCAGCCAATCTGACGCCGACACCACAACAGGTTGTGGTCGCTGCTTCGCTCGGCGCAGATGTTGTGTCCTCTGCTTGAGCGGCGGACCCCCGGTGGAGGGCCGCAACCGTGCAAAGGACACCTCCCTTTGAGGTCTGCCTGTTCCCGTTGGCCTCAGCCTGTGTAGATCGAGTACCCTAGAGCGCTTGCGATCCTCCCGTACTGCATCCCGTAGCAAGTCCGATTATCTGAAGATCTGGCGTTGACGGTCCCTCGGATGCCGATCTGGGGCGGGCTCGTCGTCCACTTGAAATAGAAGGGTCCCCTGGAATCGCCATCTCGCACGTCGCAGACGCCGGACCGCGACCACACGATGAGGTGGAGTACCCAAGCGGTGACGCCGCAGAAGTCCGCCCACCAAGACCCCTCGCGCGCACGACGCGGACCGTTGAGTCGAACGTCTGGCCCATCGCCTTCGAGACGTAGCGATACCTGGCGCCGGCCTGGCCGGGCTGGCCGTCCACCAGCGTGGTCGTCTGCATGTTGCTCTGCCAGCGCGGCCAGTTCTCCAGATCCGCGAGGAAGCGGAACACCTTGTCCGGCGCGGCGCGCACGACGCCGCTGACGTTGACATCCACCATCTGTCTCGTGATAGACGCGGGCATCGCCGCTGACGAGCATCCGGGCTGGATCCTTGGCCTTGCTGTCTTCACCGAGCTCAAGTGCGCGGTGTGAGGCGCGCAGCGCTGTCGAGGGGAAGCTGGCAGTATGGTCGACTGATGAGCCGGACCTCGGCGCCCGCTCTGCGCGGTACGCTCCTCGGGGCCCTGCTGCGGCTGTGGAACCCGCTGATGCGACGTCTGCTCGACTCGCCCATGCACTGGCCGCTGAGCCGCTGGTTCGCGGTGCTGGCCTGGAGTGGTCGGAAGACCGGCCGACGCTACTCCACGCCGGTCTCGTACGTGCGCGAGGGACCGACGGCCTACGTGACGACCGGGGATCGCTGGTGGCGGAATCTCACCGATGGCGCACCGGTCGCGATGCGGATCGCGGGTCGTTGGCAGCAGGGGAGCGCCCTGCCGCTGACCGATCTGGCGGAGCGCCGTACTGAGCACGAACGCCTGTTCCGCTCCCACCCCTGGTTTCGGCGGCTGGCCGGGATTCCGGCGGGACGCGATGGCGGTCCCGATGCCACCGCCCTCGACCGCGCAGTAGCAGCCGGACGTGTCCTCGTCCGCATTGCGCTGAAGGACTGATGTCGGCCATTCAGCGACAAGGTTCGAATCCTTCCGTCCCCAGCCAATCCTCGATCGGCCAATCGCGAGACCGATGATGCCCGAATCCGACGATGCTGCATGGGAGATGCGCCTGGTGTGGGAGTCCATCGACGAGCGCGAGCCCGACGACTTCGTCGCGCGCATGAGCGGCCTGGTCGCCGAGCTGCCGCCTGAAAGCCCGATCGGTGCGTTTGAATGCGCTGCGGCGCTCGACTCGACCGGCCGCTCCGACCTCGCCGTATCTCTCTACGAACGTGCGCTGTCACTGGGTCGCACCTGCCGCGCTATCAGCGTTCGTTGGGCGCCTACGCGCGGCTCCTCGGCGACCGGGACTCGTCGTGACGGAGGCTCGAGACCACGGCGGAGGGGCGCATCGTCAGGAAGGTGACGCTGCGGGGCGCGAGGATCATCGGTCCTGCCGGCACGAGGCATTCAATCGCGAGCGGTCGAACACCATCCTCACGCCTCCACCAGCGGCAGGTCCACGACGTGCTCGGCGACAAACCAGACCTGCAGCTCGTGGCGCCGGAGCACATCGCCCATCAGAAGGTCGTTCGAGCCCCAGTCCTCCGATTCCTCGGTCTTGGTGATGGCGGCGCGGACCTTCTCGATCACGATCTCATGCGCATCGAGGAGCCGATGGATCATGGCGGGCACGTCCTCGGCGCCATCCGGCGGGCGCTCGAGCGACGTCAGCTCTGCCGCGTGGCGCGGATCGCCGACCGCGATGCCGCCGAGGCTCTGGATTCGCTCGGCGAGAAGGTCGATCAGCTCCGTCTGCTCTTCCGCGTGCTTGTCGAACAGCAGGTGGAGCTGATAGAAGGTCGGGCCAGCGACGAGCCAGTGATGCTTCTTGTACAGCGCCGCCAGGATCATCGAGTCGGCCAGGATCCCATTGAGGAGCTGACCGCTTTCGCGCCGGGCCTCCGCGGACAGGGCGATCGGCAGGAGGCGAAGGGTGCCGAACTTCTGGACCTCGACGCCCAATGTCGCGAGGCGCGGCTCCGGGGATCGGCCGCGGGCGCGGCCCCCGCTGCTCATGCGCTGATCGCGCTTCGACGTTCGGTTCGGCATGGGATCTCCTTCAACTGGGGCGGTCCAGCTCGCTCGAAGACCTTCTGGTGATGTGGGGCACGGCAACTGGCGCGCCCGATCGGGTGGTGGGATGCGGCGGCTTTCGGTGAAGGGTCGCGCCGCACCGGCCAGCCGGAAACGACAGGATAGGGCGGCCTCGGGGCGCGTCGCGGCAGCGAGTCGGCTGGGCCGGTAGGTCGAGCATCCGACGACCCTCCGCCAAGCAGGCGCGCGCGACCGTCGCTGAGCTGGAAGACGAGCAGGTCGTCGACGTGGAGCCCGGCGGCGATGTCACCCGCAGTGGCGGCGCTCGACCCGTTCATGCGGCGCGAGCATGGAGCGTGGTGCGGCGGTGCGTGATGGTCCGATCGGCTATCGGACGAGGTGGTACCTGCGCCAGAGCGGCGCGTAGACTCGCGCTCGTGATCGTGCGCAGCCCTCTCCCCGACGTGGCGATCCCGGACGCCACCCTCGCCGAGTTCGTCCTCCAGCGCGCCGCCGCCCTCGCCGACAAGCCGGCGCTCATCGACGGACCGAGCGGCCGGACTCTCACCTACGGCGGCCTGGCGGCCGGCGTCGAGCGGCTGGCGGCCGGGCTGGCGGCCCGCGGCCACCGGCGTGGCGACGTCATCGGCCTGTTCGCACCGAACATCCCCGAATACGCCCTCGCGTTCCTCGCCATCGCCCGTCTGGGCGGCGTCATCACCACCTTCAACTCCCTCGCCACGCCCGATGACCTGGCCCAGCAGCTGCGGGACGCCGGTGCGCGCGCCATCGTCACCGTGCCGTCCTTCCTCGACCGGGCGCTGCCCGCGGCTGACGCGGCAGTCGTCCCGGACCGCTACGTGATCGGGGACGCCGAGGGCGCCGTCCCAATCGCCTCGCTGATGACCGATGGCGGCGCGGCGCACGACGGCCCGGCGTCGCCCGACGACCTCGTGGTGCTTCCGTATTCGAGCGGCACCACCGGTCTGCCGAAGGGCGTCATGCTCACCCACCGCAACCTTGTCGGCAACGTGCTGCAGGTAGGCGTCCAGCAGGACGTGCGGCCCGACGAGCGGATGATCGGCATCCTCCCGTTCTTTCACATCTACGGCATGACGGTGGTCATGAACCTCGCCCTCTCGCGCGGCGCGACGATCGTCACCATGCCGCGCTTCGAGCTCGATGGGTTCCTCGACCTCATGGAGCGGCATCGGATCACGCGCGCGATGCTCGTGCCGCCGATCATCCTGGCCCTCGCCAGGCACCCCGCGGTCGAGGGCCGAGATTTCTCGGCACTCGAGCTCATCATGTCGGGAGCCGCGCCGCTCGACGCGGCAATCGAGGTGGCGTGCGCGAAGCGCCTCAGTTGCCTCGTGGTGCAGGGCTACGGGATGACCGAGGCGAGCCCGGTCACGCACGCCACCTCGGATCGCCGCGGCGAGGCGAAGCCGGGCAGCATCGGTCCATTGCTCCCGAACACCGAGGCGCGGATCGTCGATGTCGGGACCGGCGCCGACCTCGGGACCGACACCGACGGCGAGCTGCTGGTCCGCGGCCCGCAGGTCATGCGCGGCTATCTCGGCAACCCGGAGGCGACCGCGCGCACGATCGACGCCGAGGGCTGGCTCCACAGCGGCGACGTGGCGCGCGTCGACGCCGAGGGCTACTTCACGATCGTCGACCGGCTCAAGGAGCTCATCAAGTTCAAGGGCTACCAGGTCGCCCCCGCCGAGCTCGAGGCAGTGCTCATCGGCCATCCGGCAGTGACCGATGCCGCCGTCGTTCCGATCCGCGACGACGAGGCGGGCGAAGTGCCGAAGGCCTTCGTCGTCCTTGCCTCGGAGGTCAGCCCCGAGGAGCTGCTGGCCTACGTCGCGGGGCGCGTGGCGCCGTACAAGCGGATCCGGCAGGTGGAGGTGATCGACGCCATCCCCAGGTCGGCGTCCGGGAAGATCCTGCGTCGCGAGCTCGTCGAGCGGGAGCGCGCCGCCGCCCGCACCGCCTGACGCTTTGTCCGGCCCTCTCACGCTCAGGCGTCGGCGCGGAGCGCCTCGAGGTCGATCTCGCGCTGCAGGCGGTGGAGGACGTCGTCGGCGATGATGCCGCGATCCCGCAGCTCGACGAGCGTCCCGCGCTCGGCCTCGAGCACGGCCTGCCGGATCTCCTGGTGCTCGAGCAGCTCCTGGTCCGCCTCGTCGCTGCCCCCCGCCGGCTGGTGCCCCCCCCGGTGGTGGTATCGATCGCGCAGCTGGTCGATCAGCGGCAGGTGGTCCGGCCACTCGGTCGCGAGCCCGTCCAGGCGGGCGAGCCCCGCCTGGGTCGCCGCGCTCCTCGCCAGCGTCTCCTCATCGCTGTCCTCCGACGGCGGGCGGACGCCGAGACGGCGAATGACGAATGGCAGGGTCAGCCCCTGCCCGACGAGCGTGACGAGGATGACACCGAAGGTCGCGAACAGGATGAGGTCGCGCCCCGGCAGGTCGGCCGGCAGGCCGAGCGCGAGCGCGAGTGACACGGCGCCGCGCATGCCCGCCCACCCGACGACCACCGAGCTCGCCATGGTGGCGTTGCGTCGTGGCGTCATCAGGTCGCCGGCGATGCGGCCGGTGACCGTGACCCAGATGAGGCGCACCACGACCGCCGTGACCGCCACCGCGGCCGCCACCAGCACGAGCTGGCCGAGCGGCCGCGCCGCCTCGGCGAGCACGACCGGCAGCTGAAGACCGATGAGCACGAAGATCGCGGCGTTGATGAGGAAGATGAGCATCTGCCAGACAGCGATGCCCAGCACCCGCGACTGCGAGGTGAAGACGCGCGAGGAGGCACGCCCGAGCAGCAGGCCGACGGTCACCGCGGCGAGGACGCCCGATGCGCCCAGCTGCTCCGCCGGCAGGTACGCGGCGAACGGGGCGATGAGGGTGACGATGACCTCGACCGGCGCGTCGTCGAGCCGCTCCTCGATCCAGATCACCGCCATGCCGACCACCGCACCGATCCCGACCCCGACCACGGTGACGAAGACGAGGTTCAGCCCGGCATCGGCCAGCGAGAAGCTGCCGCTCACCGCGGCCTGGAGGGCGATCGCGTAAGCGGTGAGCGCCGTGGCGTCGTTGACGAGGCTCTCGCCCTCGAGGATGACGACGAGGCGGCGCGGGAGGCCCAGCCGCTGCGCGATCGCGGTGGCCGCGACCGCGTCCGGTGGCGACACGATCGCGCCGAGGACGAAGGCCCCGGCCCAGCCGATCCCCGGTGCGAGGGTGTGCGCCACCCATCCCACGGCAAGCGTCGTCGCCGCGACGAGGCCCACCGCCAGGAGCGCGATGGCCGGCAGGTTCTGGCGCAGGTCGCGGATCGAGGTGAAGTAGGCGGCGGCGTTGAGGATCGGCGGCAGGAAGATGAGCAGCACGAGCTCGGGCGGGAGGGCGAAGCGCGGCAGGCCAGGCAGGAAGCCGAGCAGCAGGCCACCGATGACCATGAGGATCGGGTACGGCACCCCGAAGCGCTTCGAGAGCGTCGCGAACAGCGCGATCGCCGACAGGAGGGCGAGCAGGATGGCGAGGCTGGCCACGGTCTCCGACGGGTGCATCGCGGCAGCCTACCTGAGCGAGATTCGGCGGTCCTCATCGGTCCGGTGCGGTGGGTGCACGACCATTCGTCCGGGAGCGAGTAGGCCGGACGGTGGATCGTCGTGCGGGGTGTGCGGCGCTAGCGTTCGCGGCACGTTCATGCCACGTTCACGCCACGCACGACGAGGAACCGATGTCGCAGGTCCAGGCACACGAATGGCGCAGGTACGGATTCGGCGGACCGCCGGAGCCGTGGGAGCGTGGCGCCCAGCGCGACCTCGACCGCCTCGCGACCTCCTACTACCTGGACCTGCTCGAGTCGCGCGGCGTGGCCCTCGCTCGTGACGAGGATCCGACCTTTCGCAGCCACGTGGAGGAGATCTTCACCGAGGCGACGCGCCACAAGCACGAGATCGACTACACGCTGCGCCACTGGGCGACGCCGGTCGAGCGCGCGCGCGTGGCTGACCGGCTCGGCTCGCTGATGCGCCTCTCGCGCCAGATGCGCGACCTGGCTCCCGAACGCGCCGATCGTCCGGCTCCGGAGCTACCGCCCGCCGCCTGAGCCTCGGGGGCCGCGGGTTGCCCGCGCTGTCAGCGGTGTGTCGTGACGCACGTTGTCACATGCTGCACATGCCGCACGCTGTCACGAGCAGGTGCTGACAGGCGGCATCCCAACGGACGGACGCCTGGCCACGAGCGTCACGCCGTACACTCCGCGGCATGGCCCGCTTCCCGACCCTCGCGGACGTCCTTGCCGCGCGCCAGGTGCTGCGGGGGATCGCCCTCGAGACGCCGTTGGAGTCGGTTCCCCAGCTCGCTGCCGAGCTCGGCGCGGCCGAGGTGCGGCTGAAGCGCGAGGACGTGCAGCCGACCGGCGCGTTCAAGATCCGCGGTGCTGAGGTAAAGGTCGCCGCGGTGGCCGCGACGAACCGGGACGCGAACCTGGTCACGGCCAGCAGCGGCAACCACGGCATCGCCTGCGCCACGGCTGCCGCCCGCCACGGCATGCGGCTCACCGTCCTCGTCGGTCGCTCCGTCTCGCCGGCCAAGCTCGAACGGCTCCGCACCCTCGAGACCGACCAGCTCACGGTCGAGCTGTTCGGGCGGGACACCGATGACTGCGAGCTCGAGGCCCGCCGTCGGGACGACGCCGGCGACGCCGTGTACATCTCGCCCTACAACGACGCCGATGTCATCGCCGGCCAGGCGACCGTGGGGCTCGAGATCGCCGAGGGCTGGCCGCAGGTCGGGCTGGTCGTGGTGCCGATCGGGGGGGTGGGCTCATCAGCGGCATCGGCCTGTGGCTGAAGGCGACGATGCCCAGTGTGCGGCTGGTTGGCGTCCAGCCGGCCGCGTCACCGCCGATGTACGCGCACCTCGCCACCGGCGCCACCGCGGCGATGCCGATCGCGCCGACCCTCGCCGATGGCGTGGCCGGCAACATCGAGCGCGGCAGCATCACCTGGAAGATGTGCCGCCAGCTCGTCGACGAGGTCGTGCTCGTCGACGAGGACGAGATCGCCGACGCGATGCGCTGGGCGATCGACGTGCCGCACATCCTGCTCGAAGGCAGCGCGGTGCTCGGCATCGCGGCCCTGCGCGCCGGCCGCGTGGCGTCGGTCCGTGGTCAGCGGGTGGCGGTGGTGGTGACCGGCCGCGGCGTCGACGCCGCCACGCTCGCCCCGATCCTCGCCGGCTAGGCCCGGGCCAGTTCCCCGCGTCGGTCCCGAGGCACGCGCGGACGCCGGGACGTGGTCGATCATCTGCTTCTTCGTGCCGCGCGGCGCCCGGTCGCGGGGCGTCGCGCACGCCCTCCTGGCAGGAGCGGTGGATTGGGCACGCCAGCGGGGCGCCATCACCACCACGACCATCGGGTCGACCCCGGCGATGCGCGGCCACCGGGCAGCTCCCTGCACGTGGGCTCGATCGGGATGTTTGCGGCGGCCGGCTTCAGGGAGGCCGCGCGACGCGTTGCCGGGCGGCCCGTCATGGAGCTCGCCCTGGCCTGAGCGCGACCCGGTCGGGCTGCATGGGTAGACTGGGCGCGACATGTCCCAGCCCAATGCCGACCAGCTCACCGACGCGCTGAACCTCGTCAACGCCGGCTACGTGGCCGACCTCTACGAGCGCTATCGGGCCGATCCGGCCTCGGTCGAGGCAGAGTGGCGGGCGCGCTTCGATGCCGGCTTCGCGGGCTTCGACCCGGTGACGGCCGGCGACAGGGGCAGCACGAATGGTCGGCCCGGCGCGCCTGAGGCGCCTGAGGCGCCTACCACGCCCGCCACGCCCACCACGCCCGCCGCGGTGCTTCCGGACGGCGCGACCCCCATCAAGGGTCCCGCTGCGCGCCTGGCGAAGAACATGATCGCCAGCCTTGCGATCCCGACCGCCACCAGCTTCCGCGACATCGAGGTGAGCGCCCTCGAGGAGCGCCGTCGCGAGCTGAATGGTCAGGTGACGCCGCGCAAGGTGAGCTTCACCCATCTCATCGGCTTCGCGATCGTGCAGGCCGCCAGGGCGCAGCCGACGATGACCCACTTCTACCTGGAAGCCGATGGCGCCGCGTATCGCGTCAACCCCGGCGGCGTGAACCTCGGGCTGGCGGTGGACGTCGAGCGCTCCGATGGAAGCCGCCTCCTGGTCGTGCCGGTCATCAAGCGCGCCGACGAGATGGATTTCTCGGAGTTCCTGGCCCGATACGAGGAGCTCGTCGGGAAGGCGCGGAGCAACAAGCTCGGGCCGGATGACATGGCGGGCGCCACGATCACGCTCACCAACCCGGGCACGCTGGGGACGACCGCATCGGTCCCGCGCCTGATGCCGAACAGCGGCTGCATCGTCGCCACCGGCACGATCCGCGCCGTCGGCGCCCAGCGCCTGATGACGATCACGAGCACCTACGACCACCGCATCATCCAGGGCGCGGAGTCGGGAACCTTCCTGCGCGGCATCGACGGCTCACTGCGCGGCGAGGACACGTTCTATGCCGACGTCTTCGGCGCGCTGCAGGCCTCGATGGCGCCCGAGGTGCCGGCGCCTCCCGCACTATCCGGCGGCGCGTCCGCCAGCGCCCCGGCCGGGTACGACGACCTCAGGGCGGTGGCGGCGGGGATGGCGCTCGTCAAGGCCTACCGCAACTTCGGGCACATGGCGGCCCGGCTCGACCCCCTCGGCGGCGACCCCCTCGGCGACCCCGCGCTCGACCTTGTGCCCCTCGGGCTCAACGCAACGAACATGGCCCGCATCCCGGCCGAGCTGATGCGCATCTACGTTCCCGGCACGACGCTCGCCGAGGCCCTCCCCCACCTCGCGGCCACCTACGGCGGCACGATCGCCTACGAGGTCGAGCACATCGCGAGCCACGAGGAGCGCGTCTGGCTGCGCCACGTGATCGAGACCGGTGAGCACGCCCCGCCGCTCGATGCCGACGCGCAGCGCAACCTGCTCGCCCGCCTGACCCGCGTCGAGGGGCTCGAGCGCTTCCTCCACAAGGCATATCTCGGCCAGAAGCGGTTCAGCATCGAGGGCCTCGACAGCATGGTGCCGATGCTCGACCGGATCATCGCCGACGCCGCCGACGCCGGGGCCGGCGAGGTGGTGATCGGCATGGCGCACCGCGGCCGCCTCTCCGTGCTGTCGCACATCATCGGCGTCAGTCGCGAGGCGATCCTCTCCGAGTTCGAGGCCGGCAGGGCATTGGATCCGATGGCGCCCACGGGCGGCCTCGACGACGTGAAATACCACCTCGGCGCCGAGGGTGAGGTCACGACCGCCGGCGGACGCACGGTGCGGGTGGCGCTCGTCCCCAACCCGAGCCATCTCGAGGCGGTCAACCCGGTCGTCGAGGGACGCGCGCGCGCGTCGCAGACGGACCGATCCATCCCGATCGCATCGGTCGCCCACGCCAGCGTCATGCCGGTGCTGCTGCATGGCGACGCCGCCTTCGCGGCCCAGGGCGTGGTCGCCGAGACCTTCAACCTGTCACGGCTCGCCGGCTACTCGACGGGCGGCACGATCCACCTGATCACGAACAACCAGGTGGGCTTCACGACCTCCCCGGCCGAGGGCCGCTCGACGGACTACTCGTCGGACCTCGCCAAGGGCTTCGACGCCCCGATCATCCACGTCAACGCTGACGACCCGGAAGCCTGTCTCGCCGCGGCGCGCCTGGCCACGATGTACCGCCAGCGATTCGGGAGCGACGTGGTGATCGACCTCGTCGGCTATCGCCGCTACGGCCATAACGAGGGCGACGAGCCGGGGTACAGCCAGCCGCGGATGTACGCGGCGATCGCCGCCCATCGCACGGTCCGTGAGATCTACCGCGACGAGCTGGTGGCCGGAGGCGTGGTCAAAGCCGACGAGGTGGCGGCCGACGCGAAGGCGGTCGCGAAGGAGATGGCCGCCGCTCAGGCCTCGCTCCGCAAGCGCGACCCGAACGACGAGCTCGACCGCGGCGCGGAGCGTCTCTCCCGCGAAGAGGCGCCGGAACCGGTGACCGCGGTGCCCGCGAAGGCGCTCCGCGCGCTCAACGAGCAGCTCCTGCGCTGGCCGGAGGGCCTGGTCGTCAACGGCAAGCTCGCGAAGCAGCTCGAGCGACGCCGCGCGGCGCTCGCATCGGACGAGCCGCACATCGACTGGGCGCATGCCGAGACGCTTGCCCTCGCATCGCTCCTCGCCGACGGCACGCCGATTCGGCTCACTGGACAGGACACGGTGCGCGGGACGTTCTCGCAGCGTCACCAGGCGATCATCGACGAGGCGACCGGCGAGCCGTACGTGCCGATCCAGCACCTCGACGGTGTGACGGCGGCGTTCGAGGTCCACAACTCGCCGCTCTCCGAATACGCATGCCTCGGCTTCGAGTACGGCTACGCGGTCACAGCTCCCGAGGCCCTCGTCCTGTGGGAGGCGCAGTACGGCGACTTCGTCAACGGGGCGGAGATCATCATCGACCAGTTCCTCATCGCCGGCCTCGCGAAGTGGCGCCAGACGTCACGCCTCACTCTCCTCCTGCCGCATGGCTACGAGGGGTCGGGGCCGGAGCACTCATCGGCCCGCCTCGAGCGCTTCCTGGCGCTCGGCGCCGAGGGCAACATCCGGGTCTGCTACCCGACCACGCCGGCGCAGTACTTCCACCTCCTCCGTCGCCAGGCGAAGCATGGCGACCTCCGTCCGCTGATCGTCATGACCCCGAAGTCGCTCCTCCGCCTGCCACAGGCGGCCTCACGGCTGGCGGAGCTGACCGATGGCGCCTTCGCATCGGTCCTCGACGATCCGCGCTTCGCGACCGACAAGGCCGCGGCAGCGGTGAACCGCATCGTCCTGTGCAGCGGCAAGGTCTACTACGACCTGCTGCTCTCGAAGGAACGCGAGGCCGCCCACGATCTCGCGATCATCCGCGTCGAGCGGCTGTACCCCTTCCCGACCGACGAGCTGCGGCCCGTCCTGGCGCGCTACCCGGGGCTCGAGAAGCTCTCGTGGGTCCAGGAGGAGCCGCGCAACATGGGCGCCCGCAAGTTCGTGATGCCGAAGATCCGGCACCTGGTGCCGTACAAGATCCCCCTCGGCGACCTCTCGCGCCCCGAGCGCTCGCGCCCGGCCGAGGGCTACCCCGCCGCTCACGCCCTGGAGCAGGCGCGCATCGTCCACGAGGCGCTGACGAGCTGACGGCGCCGAGGAGCGACGGCTGCGGCCAAGCCAGCGGTCAGGGTCAGATTTGCGCCCGGCGCACGGTACGGCGGCGAATCGGTCCGGTCAGGGTCAGATTTGCGCCCCTGGTTCCGTTAGGGCGCCGATTCGCCGGCAGCCGTGTCCGCGAGCGGGCCCGCCACGCTCGGATCGGTCCGCCCATGACGGATCCGCTGCCGTCCGGCCTGTCTAGCGTGCGCCCCACGCAATTCTGACCCTGGCTCGAACAGGAGCAGGCCGCCGACCGGCGGGCTCGGGGCAGCGAGCCACTTCCGGGCCGCGAGGCCGCGGCAGCCGAGCGCCGCGAATGCCGCCGGATGGGCCGCGATCCGCCGGCGGTTCGTCTTCGTGTCGGAGATGACCAGGCATGGGACGACGCGACCTGCACGCCACCCGAACCGGCTCGCGATCCGCGGCGCCAGGCGCACCTTCGCATCGAGCCGCGCCAGGACCGCCTGCGTATCGGCCACGACCGTCTTCAGCTCCACGACCAGAAGCGTCTGCGTCGCCGGGTGAATGCAGAGTTCGTCGATCGAGCCGCGCTCGCCCCATTCGCTGTATGTGACCTCGGCCCGCGCAACCCACGCCGACCGGCGACGGGACCATCGCTCTCTCAGCGACGCGTGGGCAGCGTCGATCAGCCGATCCAGCTCGCCGCCACGCCACTGCACGGATAGCACGAGCCGTGCGTCGAGGACGCCGAGCATGCGCTCGAGCATCGCCAATCCGGCTGCGGCCCGACCGCGCTCGACCCGCGAGACGACCGACCCGCTGCACCCCACCCGCCCGCCGAGCTCGGCCTGCGTCCACCCGCGACGGTGTCGGAGCGAGCGGATGACCGGACCGATACGACCCGCATCCACGTCGCGGATCCTCGCCCAAGGACGCTTACTGGCTGGTTATCGGCCGCTTAGTACCGCGTCATTCCGCTCCCGTTCGCGGAGATGGAGGCGCAGGTCGAGGAGGATCTTCATGAGCACCGGCACGGCGAGCGCCGCGACCGGCGTGCCGAGCAGGGCGATGAGGAAACCCAGCCGCCGATGATCGTCAGGTGTAGCGCCACCACGGGGCCGTAGACGCTGAACATCTGCTCGCCCGGCGACACGCGCAGGTACTCGCGCCGCCCGATGTAGTTCAGGAAGAACGAGCTGACGTGGCTGGTCGCCAGGCCGATGCCGGCGAGGAGCAGCCCGTCGGGTCGCTGGCGCCGAAGCCGGAGGCGCCATCGGTCCCACCGAAGCGACCGATGCCCGCGAAGAGCGGCAGGGTGAAGACGAAGACGCCGTGCACGACCCAGAAGATCCCGTAATGGACGATGAAGAACGGGACGAGGCAGCCGGCCACCTGCGGCACGTTGCGGCCGGCAATGCCCGACCCCGCGATCCGCATCCTCGTCTCCGGCGTCGCGGCCACGGACGAGCGCGATCTTGCAAGATGTTCACGACGCCCACGATCCCGATTCGAGCCAGTAGAGGACGAGGATCAGCATCAGCGACCAGCCTCAAAGATCACGCCGATGAGCGGGACGAGTTGAAGCCGACCAGCGCCACCAGGAAACGGTCGACGCCATCTCGTCGGCGGGCAGAACAGAGAGCGTCGACCGCTGACGGGTCGGCGGCCAGGACGCGCGTCCTGGCCATCGGCCGGTACACTCGCCGCCCATGACCCCGCTCCTCGAGCGCTACCGCGACCTGCTAGCGGCACCCGGCGAGGCGTTTCCGTTGTCGCTCGGCGAGGGCGCGACGCCCCTCGTCCATGCCCGGCGGCTGGGCGCGGAGCTCGGCCTGCCGAACCTGCATCTCAAGTTCGAGGGCACGAACCCCACCGGCTCGTTCAAGGACCGCGGGATGGTGCTTGCCGTCAACAGGGCGCTCGCTGCCGGCGCGCGGGCGGTCGTGTGCGCCTCGACCGGCAACACCTCCGCCTCCGCGGCCGCCTACGCCGCAGCGGCGGGCATCCCGTGCCACGTCCTGCTCCCCGCCGGCAAGGTGGCGCGCGGCAAGCTGGCCCAGGCGCTCGCCGCCGGGGCGCGACTCGTCATGATCGACGGCAACTTCGACGCCGCCCTGGAGGCGGTGCGCCGTCTCGGCGAGGAGGGGGTCGCGGCGGTGGTGAACTCCATCAACCCGGACCGCATCGCTGGCCAGCAGACGATCGCGTTCGAGATCTGCGACGCGGCCGGGCGGGCGCCGGATGCGGTGGCCCTGCCGGTCGGCAATGCGGGAAACATCACCGCCGCCTGGCACGGATTCACGGCGTATGCCGATGCCGGACGGGTTGACGGTAGGCCCCGCATGCTCGGCTTTCAGGCCGATGGCGCCGCGCCCATCGTCCGCGGCGCGCCGGTGGTCGAACCGGAGACGGTCGCCACCGCGATCAGGATCGGCAACCCGGCGTCCTGGGCGGGTGCGCTGGCGGCGCGAGACGAGTCCGGCGGGCTCATCGAGGCGGTGACCGACGAGGAGATCCTCGCGGCCCAGCGCGACATCGTGCGACTGGAGGGCATCTTCTGCGAGCCGGCCAGTGCGGCCGGGGTGGCCGGCGTGCGACGCCTGGCACGAGAGGGGCGGATCGGTCCCGACGAGGTCGTCGTCTGCATCCTCACCGGCCACGGCCTCAAGGATCCCGACGCGATCCAAGGTGAGGAGGGAACGCTCACCCCAGTCGCGCCAGAGCTCGGCGCGATCCGCGCCGCGATTGGCATCTGACCCCCCGCTAGCGTCCGTAGCGGGCCATCACCTCGCGGAGCGCGTCGTGGGGGAGTGCCGGAGCGGTGATGCCGTCGCGGCCGGTCATCGTTCCGGCTGAGAGGAGCGCGTTGAGGATCGCCTCCTCGGTCGCTTCGATGGCCGCCCAGAATAGGCGCGACAGGTACGTGTCGTTCAGGGCGGTGACGGTGAAGGTCGGCGCTCCGGGATCAGCGTACTCGGCGGCGGGCAGGCCGCGGTTGCCGGTCGCGAAGGCGAGGAACAGGTCGCCCGAGGTGTGCTCGCCGGCGCCACCCATCCGCGCGATGCCGAGCCCGGCACGCTGCGCGAGCCGCTCGCACTGGTGCGGGAGGAGGGGCGCATCGGTGGCGATGATGACGATGATCGAGCCGGAGCCGGCCGCGGCCGCGGCGTCGTACGGGCTGGGGATGACATCGGTCCCCAGCTCCTCGCCGACCGGGACGCCCGCGACTGTGAGCCGCTCGCGGCGACCGTAGTTGGCCTGCACGAGGGCGCCAACGGTGAAGCCGCCGTCACCGGCCTCCACCACGCGTGACGCGGTGCCGATGCCGCCCTTGAACTCGTGGCAGATCATCCCGGTGCCGCCGCCGACGTTACCCTGCGCCACCTCGCCCCCGACGGCCGCATCCAGCGCGGCGAGCGCGTGCTCTGCGCGCACGTGCTGGCCGTTGATGTCGTTGAGCAGCCCGTCCCACGTCTCCCCCACCACGGGCAGCGCCCAGTAGACCTCGTCCGCGCCGTGATTCAGCACCTCGGCGGAGATGAGTGCGTCGCGGACCGTGCCGACCGCATATGTGTTGGTGAGGCCGATGGGCGTGGTGAGCATCCCACCCTCCCGGATCCACTCCAGGCCGGTGAGCTCGCCGTTGCCGTTGAGCCGATGGCAGCCGGCGTAGACCGGCTCACGGCCGACGTCACCGTCATGGGGCTGGATGATCGTCACGCCGGTGCGCACCGGACCGATGCCGACCCGGAGCGGCCCGTCGCCGCTGACGAGGGTGACGTGCCCCACCCGGACGCCGGCAACGTCGGTGATCGCGTCGAGCGGCCCATGTGAGAGCTGACCGATCCGGATCCCGAGCTCGTGCGCCTTCATCGGTGCCGATGATCGCATGTGCCGCAGCGCGTATCCTCCCCGGCACAGCGACCAAGCACTCGGCATGGTTCCTGCTCAGAGGCACCGCGATGAGCTTCAACCCTGACGCGAAACTCGACCCCGGCCAGGTACAGGACCGACGTGGCGGCGGTCGCGGCGGCGGCATTGCCGTTGGTGGCGGCCTCGGGACGCTCCTCGTGCTCGCGATCTACCTCCTGACGAACGGGCAGGTCTCGATTCCGCCGCCCAGCGGCGGCGGCGGCGGTACGGGGCCGAACCCGAGCAGCGATATCAACGCCGCCTGCACCACCGGCCAGGTCGCCAACCAGCGCGAGGACTGCCGGATCGTCGGCTATGTCAACAGCATCCAGGATTACTGGGCGAGCGCGCTGCGGGACTACCAGCCGGCGCAGACGGTGCTCTACTCCGATCAGACCGAGAGCGGCTGCGGTACGGCGAACGCGCAGGTCGGTCCCTTCTACTGCCCGCAGGACAAGCTCGTCTACCTCGACCTCGGGTTCTTCGGCCAGCTCCAGAGCCAGTTCGGGGCCGAGGGCGGACCGTTCGCGGAGGCGTACGTGGTCGCGCACGAGTACGGACACCACGTGCAGGACCTCCTCGGCCTGCTCTCCTCGAGCGGCGGCTCGAGCGGTGCTGGCGGAGGCTCGGTGCAGACCGAGCTGCAGGCCGACTGCTTCGCCGGCGTGTGGGCGAGCCACGCGGTCGAGACCGGCTTCATCGCCCAGCTGACCGCGGATGACATCGCCCAGGCCCTTGATGCCGCCTCCGCGGTCGGTGACGATCGCATCCAGCAGCAGACGCAGGGCTACGTGAACCCCGACTCGTGGACGCATGGCTCTTCGGCGCAGCGCCAGCAGTGGTTCAACACCGGCTACTCCTCGCGCGACCCGAACGCGTGCGACACGAGCAGCGTCGGGGGCTGACGCCGCGGACCTGATCCGCTGCCGCTGGGCTGGGATCGCCCAGCCGGAGTACGCCGCCTACCACGACGCCGAGTGGGGCGTGCCGCTGCACGACGACCGCGCCCTCTTCGAACTCCTCTGCCTGGAGGGCGCCCAGGCTGGCCTGTCGTGGCTCACCATCCTGCGGCGCCGCGAGGGTTACCGCGCCGCGTTCGATAACTTCGACCCGCAGCGCATCGCGACCTACACCGATGCCGACCGGGTCCGCCTGCTCGCCGATCCGCGGATCGTTCGCAACCGCGCCAAGGTCGACGCGGTGATCGGCAATGCGCGAGCCCTCCTGCGCCTGACCGATGGTGCCGCCAGCGCCTTCGACGCCTGGCTGTGGCGGCTCGTCGATGGACGCCAGCTGCAGAACCGATGGCAGATCATGGACGAGGTGCCGGTCGAGACATCGGTCTCGCGTGAGCTCTCGAACGCCCTGCGAGGGGCCGGCTTCTCGTTCGTCGGACCCACGATCTGCTACGCCTTCATGCAGTCCGCCGGCCTGGTCAACGATCACCTCGTGCCCTGCTTCCGTCATCCGGAGGTGGCGCGGCTCGACCAGATGACGTAGGGCGAGCCGCGTCCTTTGCCGATCGCCGGGTCAGGCACCGTGCGCCACCATCAAAGCATGAAGCGCCCCGACGAGTCCCACATTCAGTGCCCGCAGCCGCAGGAGCCGCAGCCGGTGGCCCCGAGTCGGGAGCCGCTCCCGGCGCCCGAATCGACGTGGCGCCTCCGCGGCCCGCGCGCCGTCTTCCGCCGCCCGTTCCGCCGGCTCGCCTCCGTCTGATCCGGTCCCCCGCCGCTGCGAGCGGTCGTAGACTCGCGGCGCCATGTCGCAGCCCCTCGCCACCGTCGACGTCCCCGCCAGCAGCGCCAACCTGGGGAGCGGCTTCGATGCGTTCGGCGCCGCGCTCAGCCTCAAGCTGCGCGCCGAGCTCAAGCCGGGCGACGAATCGGGCATCGTGCTCACCGCGCATGGCGAGGGCGTGCCCCGCGATGACGCGGACCCCGACGAGAACCTCGTCATCCGTGCCTTCCGCGAGGGCCTGCGGATCTCTCTCGGCGCTGGGGGCGCGACCGGCATCGCGTGGCGCATCGAGGTGAGCAGCATGATCCCCGCGGCCCGGGGCCTGGGGAGCAGCGCCGCGGCGATCGTGGCGGGCCTGCTGCTGGGCGCGGCGGTCGGGCGCCGCTCGCCGGATGCCGATGAGATCCTGGCCGCGGCGACGCGCCTCGAGGGACACATGGACAACGTGGCCGCGGCCCTGTACGGCGGATTCACCCTCGCGGTGGCGGTGGACGAGACGATCACCCTTCGCCGCTTCCACGTCCCGGAGACGTGGATCCCGGTCGTCTTCATCCCGGCCGCCGAGAGCCCCACGGCAACCATGCGGGCAGCGCTCCCGGGCCAGGTGCCACACGCCGATGCCGCGCTCCAGGCCGGGCGTGCCGCGCTGCTGGCGACCGCGATCATGACCTCCGACGCGGAGCTCCTGCGCCCCGCGATGAGCGATCTGCTCCATCAGCCGTTCCGGCTGCCGCTCCTGGAGGGCGCGGCCGAGCTGATCGAGGCGGCCTACGACCGCGGGGCGGCTGGGGCATGCCTCTCCGGCGCCGGGCCGTCCGTGCTTGCGATCTGCGACAGCCCGACCGCGGCCCACGCGGTCGAGAAGGGGTGGAACGGCGCCGGCGTGCGCGGGATGGCGACGCGGCTGCGCTTCGACACCGCTGGCGCGCGGCTCATCACGGGGGAGTAGCGGGGCGGGCACTCCGGTCGCTCGTCTCCGCGCGGGCAACAATGCGAACCCCGCCCCGGAGGGCCGGACCGCGCGACCCGGTACCATCGTCGGCGCCCATGAGCCTCATCACCATCGCCGGCGTCGCGAAGAGCCACGCCGCCCAGCACCTGTTCAGCAACGTCGATCTCCAGATCGCCGCCGGCCGCCGCGTGGCAATCGTGGGGCCAAACGGCGCCGGGAAGACGACCCTGCTCGAGCTGATCACCGGCGAGCAGGAGGTGGACGCCGGCACGATCACTCGTGCCCGTGACACCGTGATCGGCTACCTCCGCCAGGAGGTCGCGCAGTCGCGCGGTGGCAGCGTGGTTAACGAGGTGCTGGCCGGCGCCGGCGAGCTGACGGGCATCGGGCGCCGCATGCGTCACATCGAGGCCGAGCTGACCGACGCGAGCGACGAGGACGAGCTCGCCGAGCTGATGGACGAGTACGGGCGGCTCCAGCATCGGTTCGAGGCGATGGGGGGCTACACCCTCGACGCCGAGGCGCGGCGCATCCTGGCAGGGCTCGGCTTCGCACAGGACGACATGGAGCGACCGGTCGACGAGTTCAGTGGTGGCTGGATGATGCGCATCGCGCTCGCGCGGCTCCTGCTCGCCAACCCCGACGTCCTGCTCCTCGACGAGCCCACGAACCACCTCGACCTGGCGAGCGTGGAGTGGCTCCAGGACTTCCTGGCCACGTACGCCGGCGCGATCGTGCTCGTCAGCCACGACCGCGACTTCATCAACGCGGTCGCCAACCGGGTCGTGGAGCTGGCGAACGGCGCCGCCACCGAGTACGTCGGCGACTACGGCGACTTCGTCGAGCAGCGCGCCGAGCGCGAGGCGACGCTCGCCGCCCAGGCACGAAACCAGCAGCGGAAGATCGCGCAGACCGAGGCGTTCATCGAGCGCTTCCGGTACAAGGCGACGAAGGCGCGCCAGGTGCAGAGCCGGATCAAGGCCCTCTCCCGGCTCGACCGGGTCACGGCACCGCAGCGCTCGCGGCGCAGCGTGCGCTTCCACTTCCCGACGCCATCCCGCTCCGGGCGCACGGTGATCACGCTCCACGACGTTCGCAAGGCGTATGGCGACCACGTCGTGTATGACGGGCTCGACTTCACGCTCGAGCGCGGCCAGAAGGTCGCGCTCATCGGTCCCAACGGTGCCGGCAAGTCGACGCTGCTCAAGATCCTGGCCGGCGTGCTGCCCTTCGAGCGCGGGACGCGCGAGCTCGGCCTCAACGTGCGCGTCGCCTACTTCGCGCAGCACCAGATCGAGGCCCTCACCCCGGTGAACACCGTCTTCGAGGAGCTCGGCACGGCGGCCGGTGCGATGTCGACCGATGCCATGCGCCGCCTCCTCGGCGCCTTCCTCTTCTCCGGCGACGCGATCGAGAAGAAGGTGCGCGTCCTGTCCGGCGGTGAGCAGACGCGGCTCGCGCTGGCGAAGCTTCTCGCCGACCCGGCGAACCTGCTCTGCCTCGACGAGCCGACGAACCACCTCGACATCGCCTCGCGCGACGTGCTCGAGGAGGCGTTGGCCGAGTTCGCCGGCACCGTCGTCCTGATCACCCATGACCGGCACCTCATCCGCAGCGTGGCGAACACGATCGTCGAGATCGGTGGCGGCGAGGCCACCCTCTACCGCGGCGACCTCGAGGAATGGGCCGCCCACCGCGGCATCGACCTCGACCACCGCGGCCTGGCCGAGGGCTTCGGCTCGCGGACCGATGGCGCTTCGGCGGCCGCCGAAGCGGGCGCCTTCGGCGCTGCCCCGGGCTCGCACAACGGGGTGGTTGCCACGCCACGCGGCATCGAGGCGCGCGCTCCACGGGCACGCGAGACCGCGGCCGAGGTGGCCGCTCGGAAACGGGCGGACGCGGAGGATCGCAATCGGCGCTACCGGAGGACGCGGGAGCTGCGGTCACGCCTGGCGCAGGTCGAGCGCGACGCCAGCGCTGCCCAGCACGAGCTGGGCGCGGCGACCGAGCGGCTCGCCGATCCATCGGCCTATGGCGACCCGACCGCGGTGCGTGCCCTCATCGAGCGCCATACCACGGCGCGCGACCGCGCCGACGCCCTGGCGGCGGAGTGGCAGTCCCTCACCAGCGACCTCGAGGCCGCCGAGGCCGAGGAGGCGGCCGGAGCGACCCGGTGACTGCCCCGACCGTGCGACCCGGCCTGGCAGGCGCCGGGCTGGTGACGCTCGCCGCGATCTGCTTCGGCACCCTGGGGCCGGTCACGCGCTTCGCGCATGACGCCGGGGTGGAGCCGATCGCGCTCGTGGCATGGCGTGCCGGACTCGGCGGGATGGCAATGCTGGCGCTGCTCCTCACCCTCCGCGGCGCCGTCGGACGGCAGCCGCTGGCGCCGCGCGACATCCCGGGCCGCGACCGCGGGTTCATCCTCGGCGGCTCGCTCGCCAACCTCGTCCTCAACCTGTCGATGTTCATCGCCTTCGTGCGCATCGACATCGGGCTCGCGCTCCTCGTCTTCTACTCCTACCCGGCGTTCGTGGCGATCGCCTCGGTCGGGTGGTTCGGCGACCGGCTCGACCGCGTGCGCTGGGCGGCGCTGGGAATCTCGATGCTGGGCCTCGTCCTGACCCTGGCCGGCGCCGGGCGCTTCGGCTCGATCGACCTCGTGGGCGTCGGGCTGGCGTTCCTCGCCGCCGTGATGCAGGCCTTCTATGTCCTCGCCGCGCGGAACGGGTTTGCGCGCATCCCGCCGATCGAGGCCGCGGCGACCACGATGTCGCTGGCGGCCATCGGCTATCTCGTCATCGCCCTCGTCACCGGGCAGGTCGCCACCCTCGGCGCCCCGCTCGCATCGGCAGCGGCGCTGTCGCCGGTCCTGGTCGCCGGATTCATCGGCGCCGCGATCCCGACGCTGTGCTTCATCACCGGCATCCGCCTCCTCGGCGCACCGAGGGCGGCGATCCTGGCCACGCTGGAGCCGGTCGTCGGCGTCGGCCTCTCCGCGCTCTTCCTCGCCGAGTACCCGGCGCCGTTGCAGCTGGGGGGCGGTGCGCTGATCCTCGTGGCGGCGGTGCTCCTG
Organism: Candidatus Limnocylindria bacterium; assembly: GCA_038209995.1. Classification (GTDB taxonomy): domain Bacteria; phylum Chloroflexota; class Limnocylindria; order QHBO01; family QHBO01; genus JAICQM01. Next base: position 55,872 of record JBBQXD010000010.1, read on the forward strand.
CAGCTCGGCCGCGGCCCCGCCGCGGAGCACGAGGCAATCGCGGCGGCCTGAGGCGGCGGTTGACGCGCGGCTGGCGACCAGGCGCGTGAGGCTGAGCCCCGCCCTCACGCCATGAAGGCCGCATGGACGGCCTGGGCCGCCGATTCCACCTGGTCGACGGGCACCTCGGCCCACACGACGCGCATCGGTCCGGCATCGAACGACCCCTCGCCCGATGCGGGGAGCGGCAGCAGCTCCGGCATGAGGGCCGCCGGCCCCACGAGGCTGATGCGCGCCATCCGTTCCTTGCGGTCGACAGCGAGCAGCAGGACGCCAGGTGGATCACCTCCGCCACGCGTCGCCACCGGCCGCACCAGGGTCTGGGGCGCGGCGTCGTCGAGCGCCCGCACCACGAGCCGCAGCCGCCCACGTCGCGCGCGGCGCACGGCGACCGGGTGGACGATCTCGGCTCCAAGCTCGGCGAGCAGCTCGAGCTGCGCGGCATCGACGATCGGGAGGAAGCGCGCGGCAGGCACGAGCCGCGGATCAGCCTCCATCACACCCCCGACGTCCTTGAACAGCTCGCAGCGATCCGCGCGCAGCGCGACCGCCAGCACGACCGCCGACAGGTCGGTGCCTCCGCGGCCGAGCGTCGTCAGCTCCCCGTGCTCGCCGATCCCCTGGAAGCCCGCCACGACCGGGACCAGCCCCCGCGCCAGGGCGGCACGCAGCGGCCGCGCCAGCACGCGCCGCACCTCCGCGCCGAGGTGCGCGGCGGCCGTCCGGATCCCCGCCTCGGCGCCGGAGAAGGAGCGGGCGGGGATGCCGTGCGCCTGGAGTCCCAGGGTGAAGAGCGCGGCCGACAGGGCCTCGCCGGTGGCGAGGGCGCGGTCCGCCTCGCGGGCGCGCGCCGACCCGGCATCGTGGCCCGCCTCGCGCAGCCAGTCCGCGCCATGCGGCAGGAGGGCGGACGCCGCTGCAATGATCGTATCGGTCACCCCTTCGAACGCACTGACAACCACCACCGGGCGTTGGCCGACGCCACGCTGCCGGGCGACGACGTCGACCGCTGCGGCGATGTCCTCGGCGCGACGCAGGACCGAGCCGCCGAACTTGTCGACGACGACCTCGCTCGCGTCCTGCACCGTGGCCGATGGGCTCATGTGGCGCCCAGCCTACCGGCCGGATCCGCGCGCGGTACGTTCGGGCCTCCAACGGGCACCGGTTCCCGGTACCGTTCGAAGGTCATGTCCGATCCTTCGTCGCGCCCCTCGGTCCGCGCCGGCGTGCTCGCCTGGTATCGGCGTGAGCAGCGGGCCTTCCCATGGCGCGGTCTTGACGACCCGTTCGCGGTGCTCGTGAGCGAGGTGATGCTGCAGCAGACGCAGGCGGTCCGCGTCGCCGAGCGATTTCCGGCCTTCATGGCCCAGTTTCCGACGGCGGAAGCCCTGGCGACCGCCGCGCCGGCCGCGGTCCTCGTCGCATGGTCCGGGCTCGGCTACAACCGCCGCGCGGTCACGTTGCAACGAGCGGCGGCGGAGGTGGCAGCCAACGGATGGCCGCGCCACGTCGACGGCCTGGCCGCGCTGCCGGGCATCGGTCCATACACCGCTCGCGCCGTCGCGTCACTCGCCTTCGGCGTCCCGGTGGGCGTCGTCGACACGAACGTGCGGCGCTGGCTCCTGCGGCGCTTCTCCGTGGCGGATCGAGCCGCCCCGCTTCAGCAGCTCGCCGATGACCTCGCAGCGGGAGGTCGCGGCGCGGAGATTCCGGCATGGACGCACGCCAGCATGGAATTCGGGGCGGCAATCTGCACCGCCCGCGCGCCGCGCTGCGGCGCCTGCCCGATCTCGCGCGGCTGCCCCTCGCGGGGTCGCGCCGCGATGGTGGCGGTGCCGCGGCAGGCGCCATTCCCTGGCTCCGACCGCGCGTACCGCGGCGCCATCCTTCGTCGGCTGAGCGCCGCGCCCGGCCATCGCCGCGCCATCGACGCCGTGAAGGCCACGGCGGCGTCGATGAGCGAGGGGGCGCTCTCCGAGGAGGGTTGGCAGCGCATCCTCGCCTCGCTCATCCGGGATGGGCTCGTCCGTCGCTCCGGGTCGGAACTCGCCCTCGGGCCGATGCCGCCAGACGGCGACGGGACCGACGGGCAGCGCGGGCCCTACAATCGGGCCATGAGCCTGAAGGTCACCATCGGCGACCAACTGCCCTCGATCGGCCTGCGGGCCACCGACGGGTACCTCCTCAACCTGCGGAGCCACGTCACTCGACAGCCGTCGATCCTCCTCTTCTTCGGAGCTCCCACCCTGACGGGCGCCGCACGGGAGCGCGGTGAGGCGGTCGCCCGCGCGATTGCCGATGGCCAGGCGCGCCTGGCAGGCGCCGGGGTCGGCGCATTCGGCATCACCTGCGACAGCGAGACCCAGCAGACCGAATACGTGGCGGAGGCGAAGCTCCCGTTGCTGCTCCTGTCGGATGAGCGCCGCAGCGCGGTCGAGGCACTCGGGGTGCCGACCACGCGGGATGGCACGAATGTGAACGCGGAACCGACCGCCATCGCGGTCGGCGTCGACGGGACGATCCTCGACATCGTGGAGCGCGCAGAGCCGCGCGGACTCGTCGCTCGCCTGCTCGACGCGTTCCGCGCACCCGACGCTGACCCGGCTCCGGGCGCCACCGTCGGCGCGCCGGCATAGACGCCGAAACGTCCGGACCGATGCTCGCGGTTCGCCTCCACGCACCCGGCGAGCCACTGCGCATCGAGCAGGTCGACATCCCCGAGCCGCGCGGCACCGAGGTGCGCGTCCGGGTGGCCGGCTGCGGCGTGTGCCACACCGATCTCCACATCGTCGACGGGTCGCAGCCGCGCGTCGAGCTGCCGGTGACGCTCGGTCACGAGGTGGCGGGATGGATCGAGGCGGTCGGCCCCGATGCCGAGCGCGCGATGCACGGCACGCGCCTGCGGCCGCGCCGGCGGCTGCGCATCGGCGACCCGGTGGTCGTCTTCGGCGGCTGGGGCTGTGGTGCATGCCGCGAGTGCGCGCGCGGCGAGGAGCAGCGCTGCGAGCGCGGCCGATCGCCGGGCTTCCAGAATGACGGGGGGTACGCCGAGCAGCTCCTCGTGCCGCACCCGCGCCATCTCGTGGGCCTCGGGCCGCTCGACCCGGTCGAGGCGGCCCCGCTGGCGGACGCCGGTGTCACGCCCTATCGCGCCGTGCGGCGGGCCGCGTCGTGGCTGGAGCCGGGGGCCCGCGTGCTCCTGATCGGCGCCGGCGGGCTCGGCCAGTTCGCGCTGCAATACCTCCGCGCATTCCCCGATCTCACGGTCGCCGTCCGCGAGATCCGGCCGGAGAAGCTCGCCGCGGCCGAGGCGCTCGGCGCCGACCTCGGCATCCTGGGCGGCGACGAGGACCTGGTCCACCTCGGGCTCGGTGGACCGGCGGACGTCGTGTTCGACTTCGTCGGGACCGATGAGACCCTCGACTACGCGGTTCGCAACGTCGCGGCCGGCGGTCTCCTGTCACTGGTCGGCGAGGCAGGCGGTCACGTCCCGTTTGGGTTCGACAGCGTCCCGGTCGAAATGGCGATCACGACCACCGCGTGGGGCGCCGTCGACGACCTGCGCACGGTCGTGAAGCAGGCCCGCCAGGGCCGCCTGCGGTGGGCCGTCGAGCGGATGCCGCTCACTGAGGCTGCGCGGGCCCACGAGCGCCTCGCGGCCGGCGATGTCGAGGGCCGCATCGTCCTCGTGCCCGGTGGCGCGCCCGGCGCCTGACCGATGCTCAGTCGTTGCCGAGAAGGCGCGACAGGAAGCCCTTGGGTCGCCGATCGACGGAGTAGAACGGTGGGGCGACCGCGCCGTAGGCCTCGCGCATCGATGGCGCCCGGAGATCGGTCACGACGAGGTCGCGCTGGGCGCCGAGCTGCTCGGCCGCAAGGGCGCGCAGGCGGTTCCGCACCTCGTCGAAGTCCGCGAGCGTCCCCTCGCTCGACAGGTCGACGCCGATCGTCCACGCCTGACCGGCGCGCAGGAGCCACGCGCCTTCCACCCGCGGCAGCTCGGCGAGCGTCGTCCGCAGCGCGGCCGCGAAGGCGGGCGGCACGTCCGCCGGCGCCTCGAGCGACGGCAGCTCCCCGTGCGGTCTCCGCGCGGCCATGGCGCCCGCCGAGGTGGGTTCGATGCCCGCCGCCAGGAAAGGCAGCACCACGGCGGGCACCTCGATCTGCGAAGGGCTGGCCGGGTCGATGACGAGCCGCTCCGCGCCCTCCTCGGCCCGTGCGAAGAGGTCGCGCGCGGCAAACGCAACGTGATCGGTGCCTGGCGGCCCGAACTCGGCGAGCAGCTCCGGGCTGGTGTAGGCGCCCAGGAACGGGCCGGCGGCATCAGTTCCGTGCCGGAATGCGGAGCTCGGCGTGCGGGCCGGGTCCGGGGAGGAGCCGTTCGACGAGCGAATCGGGACCAGCAGCCTCGCATTCAGCAGGTCGCCGAGACGCGGTGCGCCAGCGCTCTCCGCCTGGGGCCGTGGCCGCCAATCGCTCACCGCGCGACCGCTCTCTGCCGCAGCTTGTCGACCGCGGCATCGATGCGCGCCACCGTGACATCGCGCCCGAGCAGCTCCATCGACCCGAAGAGGGGCGGTGAGACGGCACGGCCGGTGACCGCCAGGCGCAGCGGACGGAAGAAGTCGCCCGCCTTCCAGCCCAGCTCATCGGCGGCGGTGCGGCAGCGCGCCTCGATGACCTCGGCGCTGAAGTCGGCGGGGTCGAGCGCCTCGAGCGCGGCCCGAGCCTGCGCGAGCGCGGCGGCGGTCCCCTCCGCATCGGCCCTCTTCGGGACCAGCTCCTCGGCGTCGTAGCGCGCCGCGACCTCCGCATCGCGCTCGACCAGGAAAGCGACGAGCTCCCGCGCGTCGGCGAGCCGCACGAGCCGCTCCTTGACGAGCGGCACGATCCGCAGCAGCGACCCGTCGTCCAGGGCGTCGGGGATGAACGGCCGCAGGCGGAGTGCCAGCTGCTCATCGGTCAGGGCGCGGATGTAGACGCCGTTGAGGTGGTCGAGCCGCTCCGCGTCGAACACGGCACCCGCCTTGTGGACCTTCTCGATCTCGAAGCGCTTGGCGAGCTCGTCGAGGGTGAAGATCTCCTCCTCGGTGCCCGGCGACCAGCCCAGGAAGGCGAGGAAGTTCACCATCGCCTCCGGCAGGTAACCCAGGTCGCGGTAGGCGCTCATCGCGGTCTGCGACTTCCGCTTGCTCATCTTCGACCGATCCGGGTTGAGGATGAGCGGGATGTGGCCGAAGAACGGCTCGCGGTACCCGAGGGCACGGATCAGGGCGATGTGCTTGGGCGTGTTCGAGAGGTGGTCCTCGCCGCGGATGACGTGGGTGATCGCCATCGCCTCGTCGTCGATGACCACCACGAAGTGGTAGAGCGGCATGCCGTCGGCGCGCACGATCACGAAGTCGCCCAGCAGGCCGTTGTCGAACTCCACGGCGCCGCGGATGAGGTCGTGGAAGCGGATCGTCTCGGCCGGCACGTGGAATCGGATCGCGGCCCGGCGGCCCTCCGCCTCGAGCGCCACTCGCTCGGCATCCGTCAGGGATCGGCAGCGTCCGTTGTAGCGCGGCGGTTGGCGAGCCGCATCCTGCTCGCGACGAACGGCCTCCAGCTCCTCGGCGGTGCAGTAGCAGCGGTAGGCGGCGCCGCTTGCCAGCAGCCGATCCGCCTCGCGCGCGTAGCGCTCCATCCGCTGGCTCTGGCGGTACGGTCCCAACTCGCCGACATCGGCCCCCCCGGCGACCTGCGGACCCTCGTCCCAGCTGATCCCCAGCCAATGGAGGCTTTCGATGATGTCGCGCTCGTACGCCTCCGTGCTGCGCGCCGTATCGGTGTCCTCGATGCGCAGGACGAACGTCCCAGCTTCGTGGCGGGCGGTGAGGAAGTTGTACAGGCTCGTCCGGGCGGTCCCGATGTGGAGCGGCCCGGTAGGGCTAGGAGCCATGCGGACCCGGATCGGCCGGCCGTCGGGGGAGGTGAGGCTCATCGTCCGCCGATCCTAGCAGGCACAGAACCCAGGGCTAGGCATCGCCCATCCTGCATGCCTATGATCGGGGGCCTACGGCCGAGTGTGGAGGACCCCGAGCATGGTCACCGACGGCGATAAGGAATTCAACCCGCATGACCTCTACGATCAGTTCCCCGACGGTGCCTCGAACGGCTACGGACCGGACCAGGGGTACAACACGATTGTCCGGCTCAACGACCCGCAGCTGTTCACCGACGAGGCGCGGCGCGACCCGGCGATCAACGAGTTCCTGAACGCCCCGTTCAGCGTGTCGTTCGTCCAGCTGAAGAGCAGCCACCGCGAGGCGGAGTACTACATCCACAAGCCGCATCTCGCGATGTCGGGCGAGGTCGACGGGATCGTGGGGACCGTCGACGGCTTCCCAATAGAGAACCGCCACATCGGGACCTACGTCATCAACCACGATGCGACGCTCGCGAAGGCGATCATGCGCGCCCTGATCATCGAGGACGGCGCCCAGGCGGGCCAGATGATCCACAAGGAGCCCGACCCGCAGGGCTGACCGATGCGCTGCCCCGCGTGCGACGCCAGTAACTCGGAGCTCGCCCGCTTCTGCGCGAGCTGTGGCGGCCGCCTGACCGCCACCTGCTCGCATTGCCATGCCGAGGTGGCGCTCGCGGCCCGATTCTGCACCACGTGCGGCGGCTCGATGCCGGTGACCGAGGAGCCCGTGCGGAGCGACCATGGTCGGTCACTGAGTGCCGAGCGACGACGGGTGAGCGTGCTCTTCGCCGACCTCGAGAACTTCACCGGCCTCGTCGAGTCGCTCGATCCGGAGGAGGTTCGGGCCATCCAGTCACGCTACTTCGAGGTCGCGCGCGCAACCGTCGCGATCTACGGCGGGATCATCGAGAAGTTCATCGGCGACGCGGTGGTCGCGGTGTGGGGCGCGCCGACGGCTCACGAGGATGACGCCGAGCGGGCGACGCGGGCCGCCCTCGAGCTCGTCGAAGCCGTCGGGCGGCTGACCGGGTCGGGCGGCGGCGGGCGGCTCGCCGCGCGGGCCGCGGTCGCGACCGGCGAGGCGGCGGTCGGCCCGGCCGACGGACAGGGGATGGTCAGCGGCGACGTCATCAACCTCGCGGCGCGCCTGCAGGCGGTGGCGCCAGGTGGCGCCGTGATCCTCGATGAGCGCACCGAGCATGCGGTGGGCCCCGACGCGGGGATCGCGTTCACCGGCATCGGGCCGCTCCAGCTCAAGGGCAAGGCTGCCCCGGTTCGAGCCCAAACGGCCACGCTGGGCGATCGGCCGCGCGGCGGTCGCGGAGCCGGCCATACCGGGACCTTCGTGGGCCGGGAGGCGGAGCTGCGCGAGCTGATCCGCCTCTTCGAGGCGACCGCGATCGAGCGGCGCGGCCGGATGGCCTCGGTGCTCGGGATCGCCGGCATCGGCAAGAGCCGGCTCGCATGGGAGCTGGAGCGCGCCATCGGAGAGCGCCAGCAGGGCGTCGAATGGCAGACCGGCGGCGCGCCTGCGTACGGCAACGGGATCGCGTTCGCGGCTGTGGGCGAGATCGTGCGCCGACGATGCCGCATCGCGGAGCACGCGGAGGCCGAGGTCGCGCGCCGGCAGCTGGGTGCCGCACTCGCCGAGCTGATCCGCGACCCGGAGGACCGCGCCTGGATCGAGCCGCGGCTCGCCGTGCTGCTCGACCCGGGCGCCGCCGCGGAGTTCGAGCGGGAGGAGCTGTTCGCCGCATGGCGCCGCTTCTTCGAGCGGCTCGCCGACGAGGCGCCGACGGTGCTGGTCTTCGAGGACCTGCAGTGGGCCGATGCCGGCCTGCTGGATTTCATCGAGCACCTCGCGACCTGGACGCGTGACCATCCGATCCTCGTCCTTACCCTCGCCCGCCCGGAGCTCCTCGACGCACGGCCGACATGGGGCGCCGCCCAGCGCTCGTTCACCGCGCTTCGCCTCGACCGCCTGCCCGATGCCGCGATGCGCGAGCTGCTCGAGGCGCGCGCGCACGGCATTCCGAAGGCCGCACTGCGCCACGTCCTGGATCGGGCGGGCGGCGTCCCCCTCTACGCGGTGGAGCTGACCCGGATGCTCATCGATCGCGGGCAGCTCGTTCCATCGGACGACGGATATCGGCTCAAGGGCGCGCTCGCCGACGCCGACGTGCCGGATTCGCTTCACGGCCTGCTCGCCGCGCGCATCGACGCGCTGCCGCCGGCCGAGCGCGCCGTGCTCAGGGCGTCGGCGATCCTGGGCCGCCGCTTCTCCCCCGAGGCTCTAGTGGCGGTGACGGGCATCGCGGGCGCCGAGCTGCGGCGACGGATCGCGTCGCTCGTCGACCGCGAGCTCCTCGCGTACGACGACGAGCACCGGTCGCCCGGGATCGGCCAGGTGGCGTTCGTCCAGGACCTGGTCCGCGAGCTTGCGTATCGGACCCTGTCACGCGCCGAACGGCAGGCCGGCCACCTTGCCGCCGCGCGGCATTTCGAGGCCATCGGCGACGACGAGCTCGTCGAGTCCTCGGCCGCCCACCTCGCGGCCGCCCATGCGGCGGACCCCGGCCAGCCGGACGCGCCCGAGATCGCCGCTCGCGCGCGTGCCCTGCTCCGGCAGGCCGCAGGGCGGGCGCTCTCGCTTCACGCGCCCGAGCGGGCGCTCGACGACCTCGAACGGGCGCTCGCCATGCCCGTCGAGGGCGACGAGCGTGATGTGCTCCTCGAGGAAGCCGCCGGCGCCGCGCGGCGCGCCGGTCGGCTGTCCATCGCGGAGCGTTACCTGCGCGAGCTCATCGAGCGCATGGATGGGGCCGATGACACCGCGAAGCGCGATCAGAGCCGGGCGCAGCTCGCCAGCGTCCTGCTCATGGCACACCAGAACGCTGCGGCGCTCGCCGAGCTCGAGTCCGCCATCGATGTAGGCGTGGACGACGCCTCGCCGGCCACCACCGAGCTCATCGGGCAGCTCGCACGGGCGAACCTCCTCGTCGGTCACGATGCGGAGGCGGTGCGCTGGAGCACGCGGGCCGTGACGCTCGCCCGTCGTCATGAGCTGACTGCCATCGCCGTCGACGCCCTGATCACGCAGGGCACCGGGCGCTTCCGCGTCGGCGAGGAGCAGGCCGGCCTGGACGATCTGCGCGCCGCGGTGGCTGAGGCGCGTGACGGTGGGCTCCAGACCGCCGAGCTGCGCGCCCGCAACAACCTCGCCTGGCTCGAGGTCGTCGATGATCCGCGGCTCACGCTTCGCATCGCGCGAGAGGGCGGCGAGGTCGCCACGCGCATTGGGATGCTCGACTGGGCGGTCCAGATGGCCGAGCTCGGGTGCCTGGCCGCGATCGACACCGGCGACTGGGACTGGGCGCTCGCGACCCAGGCCCGCTTCGATGAGCAGCCGATCAGCGGCGCCTACCGGATCGACCTGGCGGCGAGCGCCGCCACGATCCATGTCCTGCGTGGAAGCCGGCATCCGCTGGGCGCCATCGACGCGCTTGAGCCGATCGATCCCGCGACCGACGCGCAGGACCTCGCCGCCATCGACCACGCGCGCGCGTGGCACGCCCTGCTGGCCGGCGAGTTCACGGCCGCCAGCGCTTTCGCGGACCGCGCCGCGACCGGCGCGCTCGGCGCCGAGCGGCTGCGCGCCCTCGTCCTTGCCGCTCGGATCCGTCTCTGGGACAACGACCTCGACGGCGCGCGCGCCGCGCTGGGGGCGATCGACGCGGCGCCGTCGAACGGTCGCGCGGCGGGGGCGGCGCGCACCACCCTGCTCGCCGGGCTCGAGGCGATGGCGGGCGCCGATGGAGTGGACGCGCGCTACATGGCCGCGGCCGATGCGTGGCGCGCCCTCGACCTGCCGCTCCATCTCGCGCTCTGCCTGCTCGAGTGGCATTGGTTCGGCGGCGGCGAGACGCGGGTGGAGACGCGCGCCCTTGTCGAGCGGCTTGGCGCGCACGGCATCGCGCCACTGCTGGGAGGCGTGGCCGTCGTCAGCTGAGCAGGTCTCGCACGACCGGCTCGATGGCGTCAACCCAGAGCCGGTACTGCGCCCCGGACGGATGGAGGCCGTCGGCGGCGACGAGCGTCGGATCTGTCGCGACACGCCGGCTGATCGCGAACGGCTCGGCAACGAATCGGATCCCGCGCGTGTTGCAGGCCGCCGCAAGCAGGGCGTTGACGCGGACGATGCCGCCGTACTGGCGAGCCGGATCGCCGTACGCCGCGCCCTGCGGCGTGACCGTGTAGTCGGGCGTGGCGACGCAGATGATCCGGGATGACGGCACCACCGCCCGCAGCGCGTCGAGGATCGTGGCCACGTTCGCGGCGTAGGTCGGCTCCGGGACGCCCTGCACCACGTCATTGACCCCGATCAGAAGGCTCACGAGGTCGGGCCGCAGGGCCGCCAGCTCGGGCAGCTCGTCGTCGATGAGGTCCTGCGAGGTGTAGCCGTTCACACCGATGTTTGCGGTCAGGGCCAGCGCATCGCCGAGGCGCGCGACCAACTGGTCCGGCCATCGCTCAGCCACCCCGACGGAGGTCCCGATCGTGTACGAGTCACCAAGCGCGACGTACCGCATCGCCTCCTCTTTCGAGACCGATGGCGCCGCCGGCGCGGCGCACGCGGCCAGCATGACCGCCGCAACGATGACCGAGAGCCGAGCGGCGATGGCGCCCAACGGTGCGCCGCCGAGTCCGGTTCGAGTGGGCAAAGGGTCAGGCCCGCTTGTCGGCGTCGAGAGGCTCCTCGTCGTTGCGGATCGAATCTGCCACGTCGCGCGTCTCGGCCGCCGCCTCGCGCGCCTCGAGAGCAGTCCCGCGCGTGACGCGCGAGGTGGTGCGAAGCTCATCGGTGGTGTGGACGAGCCGCTCGGCGGCCTCGGTCTTGGCACGGGCGGCCGTCAGCTGCGCATCGCCGAGGTCCACGGCCGCCTCCTCGGCGCGCGCCTCCTCGTGCGCGGCCTCGGCCTTGTCGGCGGCGAGTGCCACGATCTCCTCCAGCGGCGCGTCCTGCGGCGACTCGCGACGTGCCTCCGCAAGCATCTCCTCGGCCTCCACCTCCGCGGTGTCGTGGAGTGTCGCAAGGTTCACGATGTAGGTGAACAACGTGTTGAGCACCGCGATGACCGGGATGCCGAACAGCGCGCCCCATACGCCCGCGACCTGAGCGCCGACGAGCAGGCCGATGAGGACGAGCAGCGGGTGGAGCCCGAGGGCGCCGTGCATGAGCTTCGGCTGCAACCAGTTGACGACCACCGTCTGCACCACGAGCAGGACCGGCACCGCAACCAGGATCCAGGCAGGCTGGTAGATCGCGGTCGCGACGATCGGCGGCATGAGCGCGAGGGGCGGCCCGAAGAAGGGGACGAGCATGAAGACGCTCGACACGGCCACGACGAGGAACAGGTACGGCAGCCCAATCGCGATGCCGAGCGCCAGGACCAGCAGGCCCTGGATGGCGGCCAGGATCACCTGCGCGCGGAGGAAGCCGCCGAACGCGCGGGCCACGCTGCGCTCGAGGAGGTCCGCCTCGTCCTCGTAGCGATCGGGGATCAGGCGATTGATGCCGCGCAGGATCTTCCGGCTGTCGAGGACCATGTAGAGGCTGAGGATCAGGATGATGAGGAGGTTGCCGACCACCGCCACACCGATGCTCGGCGCCTCCCCGAGCGCCGAGGTGAAGGTCTGCTGCACCTGGGCCACGCCGTCATCGAAGAGGCCGATCAGATCGGGCTGGAAGCGCCCCACGTGGATCGCGTCCTGCCAGGTCCTGAGCGTCGCCTCGATCTGCATCCGCGTCTGCGGAAACTCGCCCGCGAGCTGCCCGATCTGGCGACCGATCAGGGTGGCGACGATGAAGATGCCGAGCCCGCCGAGGACGAGCGTGGCGGCGAACACCACGCCGGATGCGACGCCGCGCGACCAGTGCGGCCGCGCCTCGAGGAATCCGACCAGTGGCGACAGGACGAACGCGAGCAGCCACGCCAGGAAGACGACCATCAGGATCGTCGAGAAGCTCCCGAGGATGACGGCCAGCTTCTCGACGAAGAGGAAGACCAGGTACACGGTACCGACGATGAAGAAGGCGACGCGCCAGCGACCGGGATCGGTCCCCAGGTTCGGCACCGGGAGCAGGCGACGCATCCTCACGCGGCCCGTGCGAGGCGGAATGCCGGGCGGACCTCGCCGGCCGGCTCGCCGCGCGGATCGACGATCGGCGGGTGCGCGTAGCCATCGAGTCCCGCCGGCAGCGCGTCGCCGATGAGCCCGAGCTGGCGGAGCAGCTCGATTGCCGTCACGTCGCCCGCCCGGGTGGCGGCGTTGCCGTCCTCGACGACGGCGGCGATGCCCATCGGCCCGTCGCCGAACGGCGCGCGCTCCGGCAGTGCGCCAGGTGGCAACCCCATGGCCAGCACCCCTTCCGCGCCGCCCTTGCTGACCAGGCGATGCGGATAGGCGCGCATGAGGGCGGTATCGATTCGGCGGCGCTCACCGGCAACCAGCTCGGGGTTGGCCATCATCGCGTCGCGGATGCGGCGCAGCGCCTCGGACAGCGGCCGATCCGCGACCGCCGACGGGTCGGCAAGCCGTGCGTAGGCGACCGCGAGCCCGCGGAGCGGCATGCCGAAGGTCACGACGCCGCAGCCGTCGGTCGCGGGGACGATGGCCTCGATCGGCACGTCGGAGAGGGCGGAGACCGTCTCGAGGGCGATCCGCTGGACCGGGTGGTCGGGGTGCCAGTACGAGTCGATCGGCCAGCCGGATGCCTTCGCGAAGAGGAGCATCGCGGCGTGCTTGCCCGAGCAGTTGCCGCGGATCGCCGTGAGCGGCTCGCCGTCGCGCACCAGGCGGCGCGCGGTCTCGGCGTCATACGGGGCGTGAGTCTGGTTCTGGAGCGCCGCCGCGCTCAGGCCGCCACGGCGCAGGATCTCCTGCACCGTCCGCACGTGGCGGTCCTCCCCGGAATGGCTGGAGGCCATGACGGCCAGCGCCTCGGCGCCCAGGTCATAGCTGTCGAAGCGACCCGAGGCGACGAACGGAGCGAGCTGAAACGGCTTCGCCGCGGAGCGGGCGAAGATGAAGTGGTCCGCGTCGCCGACACTGGCGATGGTTGCGCCGTCCGGCGCCGCCACCACCGCCGACCCCCGATGCCGCGACTCGACGCGCCCGCCGCGCAGGACCTCGACGAGCACGGGCGGCGCCGCCACCCGCGCGCTGCGAGTCACGGGAGCGGCCGCGGCCGGTCGTTGGTCGGTCAGCCGCCCTCGCCGGAGCGCTCGCCGGCCGGAGCGGCCTCGCGATCCTGCTTGCTGAAGATGCTGCCCTGGTTCTGGTTGCCGGGGCCGCCCTGCCCGCGAACCGGGACCGCCGCCTGGGGATTGGCGCCGCCCTGGGCCGGCGTCGGGCGCGCGCTCGGTTCGCGCGTCATCGTCACGCCACCCTCCCAGTGCGCACCTTCCTTGATGACCAGCACCTGGGTCTTGATGTTGCCCTTGACACGCCCGGTCGAACCGATCTCGAAGCGGCCGCCACAGTCGACGTCACCCTCGTAGTCGCCGTTGATGACGACGTTTTGGGCTTTGATCGCGCTGCGGACGCGCGCCTGGGGGCTGATGATGAGGGTGCCCTGGCACTCGATCTCGCCTTGCGCCTCGCCCTCGATCCGCAGGTCGCGATCGCTGACATACTTGCCGTTGAAGCGGGCGTGGGGATCAATCACGCTCTCGTTGCCGGCATCGCGGCGGAACGAGGGCTCATTCGGTGTCGGCGTCACATCGACCTCGCTGCTGAGGGATTCTGGATAGAGGTTGCCCACGACGTCCTCGCGGGTGAGCCCATCCGGGCGCTGATCTCGCTTTGATCCGAAGACCATGCTGTTGGCGTACCTCCTGCTGCGCGGCAACGTGGACGGAACGGGTCTACGCGACCGAGCACGGATCGCCCCGCAAGGACCGATAGCCTAGCAGCAAGCACCAGCCTCAAGATAGTGCCCCGTCATTGCCATGCCTCGCCGAGGTGCGATCGGAGTCCTCCTCGGCACCGCGATCATCGCCAGCGGTACGGGCAGGACTAGAATGCCCGCCGATGCCTGATGCGCCATCGAACCTCCACGTCAGCCGCCACCCGCTTGTGGCGCACAAGCTGTCGATCCTCCGGGACGTCAGCACCGACCCAAAGAAGTTTCGGGAGCTCGTCCGCGAGCTGACGTGGCTGCTCGGCTACGAGGCGATGGCCGACCTGACCGTTCAGCCCCGCTCGGTCGAGACGCCGCTCGAGCGGCTCGAAGGCGCCGAGCTCGAGCCCCGGGTCGGGCTCGTCCCCGTCCTGCGCGCGGGTCTGGGGATGGTCGACGCCATGCTCGAGCTGATGCCATCGGCGGAGGTGTGGCACATCGGGCTCTACCGCGACGAACGCACCCTGAAGCCGGTCGAGTACTACAACAAGCTGCCGGACGCGGCGACCGTCCAGGTCTGCCTCATCCTCGACCCGATGCTCGCCACCGGCGGCTCCTCCGCCGCCACGGTCGACATCCTCAAGGCGTGGGGCGCGGCGCGCATCAAGCAGGTGTCACTCATCGCGGCGCCGGAGGGTGTCGCAACCCTCTCGAGCGCGCACCCCGACGTCGACATCCACGTCGGCGCCGTCGACCGCGAGCTGAACGAGCGGGGCTACATCGTCCCCGGCCTGGGCGACGCGGGCGATCGGCAGTTCGGCACGTTCGCGGGTCCGTCGTCGGAACCGGGCCACGGCCCGGACGAGGAGACCGCGGAGGTCGTGCGCCGCCTCCGGCGCGATCTCGGGCGCGAGGACTAGGTTCGCGCGCGGCCGATCGGGCAGGTCGCTGGCGTGCGATTGACGATGCAACGATCGCTATGCAGCGCGCAACGAAACGTCCCGAAGGAACCGCCGCTGCGAACCGTTGATGCAATCGCCGGTGTCGCGTACGGACCGTTGATGTAATCGCCGGTGCCGTTGGCCGCCCCTTCGGGACGACCTCAGAATACGGGCCAGGGCGATGTGGACGCAATCCCCCTTATCCCCGACTTTCGATGGCCGATCGCTGGTTATCCACAGTTCGTCCCCAATGTGGACAGTTGCGTCACCGTACGGCAGGCTTGGACGGTGCCTCCCAGCCTCACTTCGAGACCCATGACCGAACGACCGACCGTTCTCTTCCTCTGCACCCATAACAGCGCTCGCTCCCAGATGGCGGAGGGCCTGCTGCGCGCGATGGCGGGCGATCGCTTCGAGGTCCACAGCGCGGGCACCGAGGCGACGCTCGTGCGGCCCGAGGCCATCGCGGCGATGGCCGAGATCGGGATCGACATCAGCGGCCAGGCGAGCAAGACGCTCACGCGCTACCTGCACGCCGACCTGGGCTGGCTCATCACCGTCTGCGACCAGGCCCGCGAGGCGTGCCCGGTCCTGCCGGCCGTCCGCAACCAGCGTCACTGGAGCATCGAGGATCCCGCGGACGTCGAGGGCGAAGGTCGCATGGCCGCCTTCCGTGCCGCGCGGGACGAGCTGCGCGAGCGCGTCGCTCGGTTCATCGATGATGCGGGGCGGCCGCCGGCTGGCTGACCGTCCCGCATCGGTCTCAGCAGCAGTCCTGGCAGCAATCAGGGTCGCAGCACATGACGGATCACCTCCTTCCATCGCCGACCGTACCCTTGATATTGATCGTGGTCAATATTGACGTGAACCGATATGCTTCGCCGCGCAATGAAGTCCTCCGACCCTGACGTCCGTCTGCTGGGTGCCCTGGCCGATCCGACGCGGCTCTCGATCGTGCGCCAGCTCGGCGCGGTCGGCCGCTCCGGCATGATCTGCGCCTGCGACTTCGTCGAGTGCTGCGACGTCAGCCAGCCGACGATCAGCCACCACCTCAAGGTGCTGCGCAGCGCCGGGGTGGTGACGAGCGAGCGCCAGGGCACCAACATCTACTACGCGCTGGCGCCCGGGGTCGCGGAGCGCTACGCGGCCATCGGCGCCTCGCTCGCCGGTCTCGTGCCGCTGGCGGCGCTACCCTCGCCGACGTGAGCCGGACCGTCCCCGTCTGCCCGCATTGCGCGACCCGGGTCGAGCGGCCGCTCGGCTGCGAACGCTGCGGCTGGCGCTGGTACGCGAACCCGATGCCCGCCGCCGGCACCCTCGTCGAGCGGGTGAACACGGCCGGCGAGCCCGAGGTGCTCCTCCTGCGGCGTGCGGTGGAGCCGGGGCTCGGGGGGTGGGATCTTCCCGCCGGGTATCTCGAGACCGGCGAGTCGGTCGAGGAGGCTGCCTGCCGCGAGACCGCCGAGGAGGCGGGCTTCGACGTTGAGCTGGTCGAGCTCATCGGCGTCTACACGTCGCGGCCGGGCAACGCGGTGAGCACGATCTACCTCGCCCGACCGGTGCAGCCGGGCGTATCGGTCCATACCGATGCCGAGTCGTCCGACCACGCCTGGGTGACGCGCGCGGATACTGCCGCATGGCTGCCGCGCATGGCGTTCCGATCGATGGCCACCGCCCTCGCCGACTGGGCCGAGGGTCGCCGCGGCGTGCCGCGCGACTGGTAGGCGGCGAGCTCGCGCCGAGCGCGCTACGGTACACTCGAACGACTGCACCCTTGCATCCGCTCGGAGACCCGATGCCCGATTCCCGCGACCGCGTCAGTGTCGCCATCACCGGCGCCGCCGGGCAGATCGGCTACGCGCTCCTCTTCCGCATCGCCTCCGGCCAGATGTTCGGCGCCGGCACGCGGGTCGAGCTGCGCCTCCTCGAGCTCGAAGCCGCATTGCCGGCGCTGGCGGGCGTCGTGATGGAGCTCGAGGACTGCGCGTTCCCGCTCCTCGATCGGGTCGTGACCACGTCGAGCGCCGACGAGGCGTTCCGCGGCGCGAACTGGTCGCTCCTCGTCGGCGCGGTGCCGCGGAGGCAGGGCATGGAGCGCAAGGACCTGCTGACGATCAACGGCGGCATCTTCACCGGCCAGGGCGAGGCGATCGGCCGCCACGCCGCCGGGGACGCGCGGGTCCTCGTGGTCGGCAACCCGTGCAACACGAACGCGCTCATCGGCTCGAGCGCGGCCGCGCGCCAAGGCATGCGGCGTGACCGATGGTTCGCGATGACGATGCTCGACGAGAACCGCGGTCGCACGCAGCTGGCGGCGAAGGTCGGCATGCCGGTCAGCCAGGTGCGGGGCCTCGCCATCTGGGGTAACCACAGCTCGACCCAGTTCCCCGACTTCTACCACGCCACGGTCGGCGGGCGGCCGGCACCGGACGTCATCGAGGAGGCCTGGCTGCAGGGCGAGTTCATGACCTCCGTCCAGCAGCGGGGCGCGGCAATCATCGCCGCGCGCGGCCAGTCGAGCGCCGCCAGCGCCGCGAACGCGGTGATCGACACGGTGCGCAACATCGCCCAGCCGAGCGGTGAGGTCTTCAGCGCCGCGATCCCGGCGCCGGCGAGCGGCGGTTATGACGTGCCGGAGGGGCTCGTCTTCGGCTATCCGCTCCGTGCCAGCAGATCCGGCGAGGTCGAGATCGTCCAGGGCATCTCCCATGGCGCCTGGGCCGCGGCGAAGGTGCAGGCGACGACCGACGAGCTGCTCGAGGAGCGGGCGGCGGTGACGGAGCTGATCGGCGCATGAGCGAGGCCGACACCGCCATCCAAAGCGCATCCCTGCGCTGGGGCGACCGCGAGGTCGCGCTGCCGGCGATCGCCGGCACGGACGGCGACACCGGCCTCGACATCGCGAGGCTGCGCTCCGACACCGGCCTCATCACCTACGACCCCGGCTACGGAAACACCGGCGCCTGCCAGAGTGCGATCACCTTCCTCGACGGTGAGCAGGGGATCCTGCGCTACCGCGGCTACCCGATCGAGCAGCTCGCTGAGCATTCGACCTTCCTCGAGGTCGCCTACCTGCTCATCTGGGGCGAGCTCCCATCCCAGGAGCAGCTCGATCGGTTCGTCGCCGAGGTGACGCACCACACCCTCATCCGCGAGGAGATGCGCCACTTCTTCGACTCCTTTCCCACCGATGCCCACCCGATGGCGGTCCTCGCCTCGGGGACGGTCGGCATGAGCACTTTCTACCCCGACTCGCAGAACATCTTCGACCCGGCCGCGGTGGAGATCACGATCAACCGCCTGATCGCCAAGCTCCCAACCCTCGCCGCGTGGTCGTTTAAGAAGGCGATCGGCCAGCCCTACGTCTACCCGCGCAACGACCTCGGCTACGCCGCGAACCTGCTCCACATGATGTTCGCGGTGCCCTCCGAGTCGTACGAGGTGGATCCGAAGGTCGCCGAGGCGCTCGACCTCCTGCTCATCCTGCATGCCGACCACGAGCAGAACTGCTCGACCTCCACGGTGCGGATGGTCGGCAGCGCCCATACGAACCTGTACGCCAGCATCAGCGCCGGCATCTCGGCGCTCTGGGGCCCGCTCCACGGCGGCGCGAACGAGGCGGTCATCAACACCCTCGAGCGGATCGTCGACGACGGCGGCGACGTGAAGAAGTGGGTCGAGCGCGCAAAGGATCCGAACCATGCCTTCCGGCTCGCGGGCTTCGGGCATCGCGTCTACAAGAACTTCGACCCGCGAGCGAGGATCATCAAGCGCGCCGCCGAGCAGGTTCTCGCCGCCACCGGCGCCGACGACGCGCTGTTCGAGGTCGCGCTCGCGCTCGAGGAGGTCGCCCTCTCCGATGACTACTTCGTCGAGCGCAAGCTGTATCCGAACGTGGACTTCTACTCCGGGCTCATCTACCGTGCCATCGGCTTTCCGAAGAACATGTTCACCAACTGCTTCGCCATCGGCCGCCTGCCCGGCTGGATCGCGCAGTGGCGGGAGATGCTGATGGCCAAGGAGACGAAGATCGGGCGCCCGCGACAGGTGTACGTCGGCGCGACCGAGCGCGACTATGTGAGCATCGGTCAGCGGTGATGGCGCTCGCTCCATGCGGCTGACCGTCCTCGGTCGCAGCCCCGCCCGGCCGAATCCCGGCGAGGCCTGCGCCGGCTACCTCGTCGACGGCGGCGGCGCTCGGGTGCTGCTCGACATCGGCCCCGGGGTCGTCGCCCAGATGCTGCTCACGACCTCGCCGGACGAGCTCGACGCCGTGCTCATCAGCCACATGCACACCGACCACTACCTCGACCTCGTCACGCTGCGCTACGCGTACCCGTGGCTCGAGGAGGCGCGGCAGCGCCTCCAGGTGATCGTCCCGCCGGGCTCGATCGATCAGCTTGCCGACCTCGCCCGCGGGGCCGGCTACCCCGACTTCTTCGCGCGCAGCTTCGACTTCGTCGAGCACGACGGGGAGCGGGCCTTCGAGATCGGTGACCTCCGCTTCGAGCCCTACCTGATGCAGCACTTTGTCCCGACCTGGGGCTTCCGCATCCATGCTCGCGGCCGTGGCGAGGATGCGCACCGCACCTTCGCCTATTCCGCCGACACGGCGCCCACCGACTCCGTCTGGGCCCTTGTCGACCAGGCCGACCTGCTGCTCTGCGAGGCGGCGCTCCGCTCCCTTGCGGAAGATGCGCGGCCGCCGGAGCCGCGTGGCCATCTCCTGCCCGCCGAGGCCGGCGAGATCGCCACCCGCGGCCGGGTCCGCAAGCTGATCCTCACCCATCTGCCGGTCATCGACCACGACGGCTGGGCACGCGACCAGGCCGCCACGACGTACGAGGGCCCGGTCGAGATCGCCGAGCCGCAGCAGACCTACGAGATCTGAGCGGCAGCGAGATCTGAGCGGCAGGCCCCAGGCAACTCCGCCGCTGCCGGCGTTCGTTACTCGAGGCGCGCCCGCGCGATCCAGCGGTCCGCCCCCCAGGTGGCGAGCGCCCACACCTGGCTGACGAGGACGGCCAGGGCGGCCGCCAGCAGGGCCGCCAGCAGCGCACCACTCGAGGGCAGCGCGCCGGCGAGGACCATGGCGGCGATGAGGACCACCGCCGCCAGGATGGCGACCATGACCGCGGCGATCTTGGCCGCGGTTGCCATGAACCAGCCGAGCGAGTGACCCTGGGCGCGACCGGCAAGCCACAGGACGCATGGGCCCGCCGCACCGGCGAGGGCGGTGTAGAAGCCGATCCCGCCGAAGAGCGCCCCGATCCCGAGCCGGTCCCCGGTCATGCGCCACCAGAAGGCCCAGACCGCGACCAGCACGGACAGCGCGCCGACGCCCATCAGCCACACGAGGAGGAGCGTCGCCGTCCCGCCCGAGAGGCGCTCGACGAGCTCGCCGCGCTCGGTCTCGACCAGCTCGGTCGGCCCATCAGTGGCGATCTCCTCCCCTTCGGCGTTCCGCTCGTGACGACGCTCGGGGGTGCGGTCCTCCATCAGACCGATGTCACCGCCGTGAAGCCGCCCGCCAGGTCGGCCACGAGGTCGTCGACGCTCTCGATGCCCACCGAGAGCCGCACGAGGCCAGGTGGCACCGCGAGCGGCGACTCCGCCACCGAGAGGTGCGTCATAGCCGCCGGAACCTCAATGAGCGACTCCACCGCGCCGAGCGACTCGGCCAGCGTGAAGAGGCGCGTGGCGGCGACGAACGCCCGCGCCGCCGGTTCGCCGCCGCGCAGCTCGAAGCTCACCATGGCACCGGGCAGACGCATCTGGCGCGCCACGAGGTCATGCTGCGGATGATCGGCCAGGCCGGGGTAGTGGACGCGCTCCACCTCGGCGCGGCCCGACAGCCACGCGGCGATGAGAGCCGCGTTGGCGCTCGCGCGCTCCATGCGCACCGCCAGCGTCCGCAGGCCGCGCATGATGAGGAAGCAGTCGAACGGGCTGGGCACCGCGCCGGCCGCGTTCTGGTGGAAGCGGAGCCGCTCGGCGATCTCGTCGGAGCGGGTCGCCACCAATCCGCCGATGACGTCCGAATGCCCGCCGAGATATTTTGTCGCGCTGTGCATCACGAGGTCCGCCCCCAGCTCCAACGGACGTTGGAGGTATGGCGTGGCGAACGTGTTGTCGACGGCGGTCATCGCGCCGGCGGTGGCCGCCAGCCGCGCGACCGCGCTGATGTCGATCACTTTGAGCAGCGGGTTCGTGGGCGTCTCGATCCACACCATGCGCGGCGGGCTCGAGCCCGCCAGGGCGGCCGCGATCGCGTCGTGGTCACGGAGGTCGACCGCATCGGTCTCGATCCCGTAGCGCTTCCAGACCTTGTCGGCCAGGCGCCATGTGCCACCGTAGACGTCGTCGCTCATGAGCACCCGGTCGCCCGGGTCGAGCAGGTAGAGCAGGTTCTGGGTGGCCGCCAGCCCGGAGGCGTAGGCAAACCCGTGGGCACCGCCCTCGAGGGTGGCGATCGCGCTCTCGAGCGCGCGGCGGGTCGGGTTGTCGGAGCGGCCGTACTCGAATCCGCCCCGCGTGCCGCCCACCCCGTCCTGCTTGAACGTGGTGCTCATCTGGATCGCCGGGACGACGGCACCGGTCGATGGGTCGGGCTCGGCGCCGGCGTGGACGGCGAGCGTCTCGAAGCGGTCGCCTCCGCGGCGATCGTGCTCGTGATCGGTCACGCGCTCAGCGGGTCCGCGGGAAGCCGAGGTCGACCGTCGAGGTGCCCGGATCGGGCCAGCGCGCGGTGACGACCTTGGCCCGCGTGTAGAACTGGATCCCCTCGGGGCCATAAATGTGGATGTCGCCGAAGAGCGAGGCCTTCCAGCCGCCGAAGCTGTAGTAGGCGACGGGGACCGGGATCGGGACATTGATGCCCACCATCCCGACGTTGATCTCGAACTGGAACTGGCGCGCGGCGCCGCCGTCGCGGGTGAAGATCGCGGTGCCGTTGGCGTACGGATTGTCGTTGATCAGCTGGGCCGCCTCGGCATAGGTCGGGACGCGGACGATCTCGAGCACCGGCCCGAAGATCTCGTTCCGATAGCACTCCATCTCCGGGGTGACGTTGTCGAGCAGGCTCAGCCCCAGGAAGAAGCCGTCCGACTCGTTGTAGAGGACGTGCTGCCGGCCGTCGGCGCGCAGGCTGGCGCCCTGCGCGACGCCACTCTCGAGGTAGCCCGCGACCTTGTCGCGGTGCTCCTTCGTGATGAGCGGCCCCATCTCGGAGCCCTCCTCGTCGCCCGGGCCAACGGTGATCTTGGGCAGGCGCTGCTCGATCGCCTCGACAAGCGGGTCGGCAACGTCGCCGACCGCGACCACGACGCTGATCGCCATGCACCGCTCGCCGGCGGAGCCGTAGGCGGCGGAGACCGCGGCATCAGCCGCCATCTCGATGTCGGCATCGGGCAGCACCACCATGTGGTTCTTCGCCCCGCCGAGGGCCTGCACGCGCTTGCCGTGCGCGGTTCCGGTCTCGTAGATGTAACGGGCGATCGGCGTCGAGCCGACGAAGCTCACTGCCGCGATGTCGGGATGCTCGAGGATGGCGTCCACCGCCACCTTGTCGCCGTGAACGACGTTGAAGACCCCGTCCGGGACCCCGGCCTCCTTGAGGAGCTCACCGAGATAGACCGATGCCGACGGGTCCTTCTCCGATGGCTTCAGAACGAAGGCGTTGCCGCAGGCGATGGCGTTGGCGAACATCCACATCGGCACCATGGCCGGGAAGTTGAAGGGCGTGATGCCCGCCACCACGCCGAGCGGCTGGCGGATCTGGTAGACGTCGACGCCGGTGCTCACCTGCTCGCTGAAGCCGCCCTTGAGCAGATGTGGGATGCCGGTCGCGAACTCGATGTTCTCCAGGCCGCGCGCCACCTCGCCCAACGCGTCGGTGCGGACCTTGCCATGCTCGCGCGTCAGGTGGGCGGCGATCTCCTCGCGGTGCTGGTCGACCAGGTTGCGAACCCGGAACAGGATCTCGGTGCGACGGCTGATGGAGGTCGCCCGCCACGCCGGGAAGGCGGCCTTCGCGGCGGCCACCGCGGCGTTCACGTCCTCGACCGAGGCGAAGTCCACCTCGCGCGCCAGCGCGCCGGTGGCCGGGTTGTAGACCGGGCCGCTGCGCCTGGACGTGCCCGCCACGCGGGCGCCGTTGATCCAGTGGTTGACCCGCTCCGTGCCCTGCCCGATGGTGCCGGGCGCCGTCTCCGCGACCTGCGTCATGCGTTCGCCTGTGCCTCCGTGATGAGGCGCCAACTCTACTCCGCGAGCGTGACCCCGTCAGCACGGCGCACGGCTCGCAGGCAGGCAAGGGTCACGGCCGCGTAGGCAATGACGAAGAGCAGCGGGATGAGGACGAGGTACGGCTCCGGATCGTCGAGGCGGGAGATCTTCGACCCGTAATAGGTCGTCAGCCACACCCAGATAGCCGTGAAAAGGGCGCCGAGCAGCGATCCCCGCGCGAGCGCCGGCCGCCACCCAACGAGAATGCCCGCCGCGAGCGCGACATGACCGATCAGAGGCAATGGCCACCAGGCAAACGGCGCGCTGTTGTAGGTGTCCCAGAACCAGCCGATTCCCGCCTGAGGCATGTGCTTCAGCTGCGCGATCTCGAGCGCGCCCTCGGCGACACCGGCCGCGAGCAGCAGTCCGGCCCCTATCACTCGCAGCATCGTTCCCTCGCCACCTGGCATACCTCGACGTGCACCGATCATATGACCATTCGGAGGTGAGGCAATCTCTGGACCGATGCCGCCCGCGAGCGTATCGTCCGCCGCATCGAGCAGCGCCACGAATGCGCCCTCTGCGGCGACCCGATCGATGCGGGGCAGGCCTGGATGGCGAACGAGATGGACGGCGGCGTCGCGCACGCCGGGTGCGTCTATCGCGACGAGCGCGATCCCGAGCGTCGCGAGCGTTGGCAGCCGTCGGAGATGAGCTCCCTCCCCGACGCGGCGCCGTCTCGGGACCATGGCCGCCCGGACTCAGTTGCGCCCCACGGCACCGCCGCCTCATGAGTGACCGAATTTGCACCTGGCGATCACGGGAGCGAAAGCCCTGAGCCCGCTGCTGCGCGGGTGCTGCCATCGTGCGAGAGTCCGGCCCGCGAGGCGCGGTTGGGGCCATCCGGTGAGAATGCGCGCGCCCCGCTCCCGTCCCCGCCCCTGACCGGCCCGCGTCGATTCGCGTAGCGGTCAGTCTCGGCGAACGATGACCTCCGGTCGCGTCACGCGCCAGTCGTAGGCGGCGACCGCCTCGTCGGGACCCAGCAGGCCGTTGGCACGCAGCCAGTCGTCGTTGTAGAGCTTCCCGACGTAGTTTCGGCCGCTGTCGGGCAGCAGCACGACGAAGAGGGCGTCGGGATCGTCCACCTCGCGCGCGACCTGGAGCGCGGCCCACAGGACGGTGCCGCACGACTCGCCCATCAGGATCCCCTCGCGCGCGGTGGCGAGGCGCGCGGTGAGCATCGAGTCGCGGTCGCTGACCCGCACGATGAGGTCGCAGATCCCCGCGTCGTAGGTGGCCGGCCAGAAGTCCTCGCCGATCCCCTCGGTGAGGTACGGGCGCGGCGTGTCGCCCGAATAGACCGATCCGGCCGGGTCGGCGCCCACCACCACGAGGTCCGGCCGCTGCTCCTTGAGGTGGCGCGCCGCGCCGGAGATCGTGCCGCCGGTGCCGATCGACGCCACGAAGTGCGTGATCCGCCCCTCCGTCGCCGCCCAGATCTCCGGCCCGGTGGTCGCGTAGTGCGCCGCCGGGTTGGCATCGTTGTGGTACTGATCCGGCTTCCAGGCGCCGGGCGTTTCGCGGGTAAGGCGGTCGCTGACCCTGTAGTAGCTGCGCTCGTCCTCGGGGTCGACGTCGGTCGGGCAGACGACCACCTCGGCGCCGTAGGCGCGCAGGAGGGCCCGCTTCTCGTCCGACTGCTTGTCGGCCATGACAAAGATGCACCGATAGCCCTTCACCGCGGCCGCAATCGCCAGCCCGACCCCCGTGTTCCCGCTCGTCGGCTCGACGATGACGCCGCCCGGCCGCAGCAGCCCGGCGCGCTCCGCGGCCTCGATCATCGGTAGCGCGATGCGGTCCTTGACGCTGCCGCCGGGATTGAGGCTCTCCACCTTGGCGACGATGCGCGGCGCCACGCCATCGGCGAGGCGATCGAGGGCGACAAGCGGCGTGTCGCCGATCGCGGCGGTGATGTCGGGCAGGATGCCCGGTCGCTCAGCCAGGTGAGGGCGCCGAGGCATGCTGCGGCGGTGGGTCCTCATCGGTCGCGTCGGATCGGTCCATCCAGGCCCCGGGCCGCCCCGAGCCGCGAACGTGGCGCAGGATGAGGAAGCCGCCGGCCAGGATCACCCCCGCGACGCCGATCCAGACCGCGGTCGGCAGCGGACCGATGTACCAGTTGTTGACCCGGTAGCCCTCGAGGATCGAGCGCACCGCGCCGTACCAGACGATGTACATGAGGGCGATGTCGCCGTCGTAGAGGCGGCGCGCGAACCGATGGGCGACGTAGAGGATGATCGCCATCCCGATGAGGTTGAGGATCGCCTCGTAGGCGAACATCGGCACGAAGCGGGTGGTGTCGACCGGGAACTGGGCGAGGTTCGTCCACGGGGTGTCGACGCGGTGGGCGGCGTCGATCGGGATGCCGAACGAGAGGCAGGGCAGGTAGTGCCCGGTCCCGCACAGCGTCGTGGGCGGGCCGTAGAGCTCCTGGTTGACGAAGTTGCCGAGGCGGCCGATCGCCTGTCCCAGCAGAAGCGGCGGCGCGAAGATGTCGAGCCAGCGCGCGGTGTTCAGGTGAGCACGGCGCGTGGAGATCCAGATGCCGAAGGCTCCGCCGGCGATCGCGCCCGGGATGCCGATCCCGCCGCGCCAGACCTGCGGGATGAGGTCGAGGTGCTGCGAGTAGTAGCTCCACTCGTGGATGACGTGGTAGGCCCGCGCGGCGACCACCGAGGTGATGATCACGAGCATGAGCATCGACCAGCCGCGCTCCGGGTCCTCACCCCGCCGCCGCGCCTCCATGGTGCCGAGGACGCCGCCGGCGAGGACCGCAGTGGCGATGATGATCCCGTACCAGTGCACGCTGATCGGGCCGATCTGGAAGGCGATGGGGTCGATGAACATCGCGGGCGATTCTACTCCGGCACGCCGGATGGCTCGTCGCGCACCTTCGGCGCCGCCGTCCGCTCGGGCTGCGGGAAGCGGTCGACGCGGCGCAGGATCGGGAAGACGACGCCCCACGTGATGGCGACGACGATGGTCGCCACGCCGCCGACGACGGCCGCCACCACCGGCCCCCACCAGCTGGCGGTGAGCCCCGACTCGAACTCCCCGAGCTCGTTGCTGGCATTGATGAAGACCGAGTTCACGGCGCTCACCCGTCCCCGGATCGCGTCCGGCGTGGCGAGCTGCACGAGGATGTGGCGGATGTAGACGCTCACCATGTCGACCGCGCCCATCGTCACCAGCGCGGCGAGGGACAGGACGAAGCTCGTCGAGAGCGCGAAGACGATCGTGCCGACGCCGAACGCGGCCACTCCGCCGAGCAGCCAGCGGCCAACGTGGCCGTCGATGGATCGGGCCGAGAGCGCGATGGCGCACAGTGCGGCGCCGACCGCGGGGCCGGCGCGCAGGATGCCGAGGCCGGTCGGGCCGACGTGGAGGATGTCGGCGGCATAGATCGGCAGCAGCGCGGTGGCGCCACCGAAGAGGACGGCGAAGAGATCCAGCGAGATCGAGCCGAGCACGATGGGGCGGGAGCGGACGAAGCGCACGCCGGACAGGAGGGAGGCGATCGACACCGGCTCGCGGGCGACATCGCCGCGCGCCCCGCCGCGGAGGAGGAGCACGAGCCCGGTGGCAACCACGAGCAGGCCCATCACCACGAGATAGACGACCGCCGGCCCGAGCAGCAAGAGCAGGCCGCCGAGCGCCGGGCCTGCGATGGTCGCGACCTGGAAGGTGGACGAGCTGAGGGCGATCGCGTTGCCGAAGTCGGCGTGCGGCACCAGGTTGGGGACGAGCGACTGGCTCGACGGGCCACCGAACGCGCGCGCGGCGCCGAAGACGGCCATGAGCACCAGGACCGGCACCGCATCGTGCAGCCCGCCGATCGACACCGCGGCGAGCCCACCAGCGACGAGGACGAGCACCGCGCTCGTGAGGGCCAGGATCCGGCGCCGATCGAAGGCATCGGCAAGGTGGCCCGCGGGGAGGACCAGGACGACGAAGGGCAGGAACTGCGACAGGCCGATGAGCCCCAGGTCGAAGGCGCTCCGGGTGACCGCGTAGACCTGGAAGCCGACCGCCACCACGAGCATCTGCGTCGCCACGGCGATGACGAATCGCGCCGCCAGGAAGCGGCGGAAGTCGCGGTGCGCGAGGGCGGGCGGGCGAGGGAGCCGTGGCCCGCTCGACGAAGCGGTGGGCATCGGTCGCCGACGATACCGCACAAGCCGCAGTCCGGCCGCAGGGCCGGCGTGCGAGGATCGTGCCCATGAACGACGCATCCCCGCAGCGCGCGCTCCCGCTCCGGCAGCTCTTCACCCTGTCGATCTACTGGCTCGGGATCCAGACGATCTGGGGCGGGCTCAATACGATCGTCATCCCGCAGCGCATCGACGCCCTCAATCCCGGGGCGCAGGGCCTGCTGCTGGCGGTGATCATCGCGGTTGGTGCGGTGGCGCCGATCATCGTGCAGCCGACGGTCGGGATGATCTCCGACTACACCGTCACGCGCTGGGGGCGGCGGAAACCGTACATCGTCATCGGTGCGCTGCTCGGCCTCGTCTTCCTGGCCGGGTTCGCCTACTCGAATGCCTTTCTCGCGATGCTCGCCTTCTACTTCCTCCTCCAGCTGAGCTCGAACTTCGCGCAGGGTCCGTTCCAGGGGTACGTCCCCGACCTCGTGCCGGCCCGCCAGGTCGGGACGGCGAGCGGGCTGATGGGCCTCATGCTCGTGCTGGGCACGATCGTCGGGGTCGGGATCGCGACGGTGGGTGGGGCGGCATCCGCGCCCGCGGTGCTGGCGCTCGGCCTCGTCGAAGTCGTCACGATGGTCATCCTGGTCGCTACCGTGGACGAGGGCCGCGCGGCCCCGCGCCGCGTCGGGTCGTGGCGCCAGGTCGCCCTGTCGGCGTGGGACCGCGACATCCTCCGCGAGTCGAACGTGCTCTGGCTGCTCCTCGTCCGCCTCCTCTTCCTGGGCGCGTACAACGTCACCGCCCTCGCCACGCCGTACTTCGAGCGCGTCCACGGCCTGACCGACGAGGCGGCCAACGAGACCGTCTTCCTCGCCACCGTGATCGTGGGCGTCGCGACGCTGCTCGCCGCCCTGCCGGGCGGACGCCTGTCGGACCGATTCGGTCGTCGCGCGGTCATCTGGGGCGCCGGCGCGATCGCGGGCGTCGGCCTGCTCGGCGTCGCGGGCGCGCCCACGCGCGAGCTCGCGATCGCGAGCTTCGTGCCCTTCGGCATCGGGATGGGCTTCTTCCTGTCGGCCGATTGGGCGCTCATGGCGGACGTGATCCCGAAGCACACCTCGGGACGCTACATGGGCGTCCTCAACGCGGGCACTGCCATGGCGGGTCCGGTCTTCCTGCTCGTCGGTGGCCCGACGCAGGACCTGTTCGGCGCGCTCATCGGCCGCGAGGCCGGTCCACGATTCGCGATGCTCGTCGCCGCGCTCTTCGTGGCTGGCGCCTGCCTGGCACTGCGTCGCGTCGACCCGCGCCGGCGCGAGCTCGAGCCCGAGCCCGGCGCGGTGGCGGCGAGCCCGGCATGATGGGCGACGAAGCCGTCGACCGCGACCGGGCGCGGCGCACCGGTCCCCGCGAGCTGAGCGTGGCGGTCACCGCGCGCTATCGAGCGATGTGGGGCTTCAACCGGCTGCTGGTCCGCACCCTCTTCGACGTCCGCGCGGAAGGGCTCGAGCACTGGCCGGCGCCGCCGTTCCAGCTCGTGGCCAACCACCACAACGGCTGGGATCCACTGATCGTGCTTGCCGTCGTGCCGCTCGAGCCGCGGATCAGCTGGTTCGGACCGCGCGAGGCCGATTTCAGCCGCGGCTTCAAGGAACCGCGTGATGGCCTTCTTCGGCGGGGTCATTCCCTATCACCCGGAGCGCACGACGCTCATGAGCGCCGTCCGCGCGGTGCGCCGCGTCTTCGCGGCGGGCGGCGTGCTCGGCATCTTCGCCGAGGGCCGGGTGGGATTCACCGAGACCGTTCTGCTGCCCTTCGAGGACGGCGCATCCGCCTTCGCGACCATGGCCGGCGTGCCGATCGTGCCGTGCGCGATCGTCGGCAGCACGCACCTCTGGTTCCGGCGTCGCGTGCTCGTGCGCTTCGGCGCCCCGATCCCGGTCACCGCCGGGCGGTCGGCCGATGCGAGGACCGCCCTCGAGCTCGCGATGCGGGATGCCCTCAGCGCGCTGCTCCCTGATGTCGAGCCGCGCCTCCCTCGCCGGCGGCCCCTTCGCTTCCTCGGCGACCTGCTCACCGGCGCCGACGACCTTGCAGCCCGCCGCGCCGGACATGGTGACGCTAGGTCTAGTTCCCAATCAGGTTGTTGACGGGTTGAGGGCCCGTATCCTTCGGCTGTTGGCGTCGAAACCACAGACGAAGGAGGGGCCCTCAATGCCACATCCTAACGCCTGCCTTACGCCGC
>JBBQXD010000011.1:0-72313 GCA_038209995.1 Candidatus Limnocylindria bacterium
ACCCCAACGGGTCGGCGCCTATCATTTGCTGACCGATGTTCGCCGATCACGCCCGCATCCACGTCGCGGCCGGCGCTGGTGGTGACGGCGCCTCGTCATTCCGGCGCGAGGCCCACGTCCCGCGCGGCGGTCCGGATGGCGGCGACGGCGGCCGCGGCGGCGATGTCGTGATGATCGTCGAGCCGGGGATGACGACGCTCGGCGACTACGTGCGGGCGCGGCATCATCGCGCCGGCGCCGGTGGGCCCGGCGCGGGCCGCAAGGCACACGGCCGCAACGGAGCCGAGGTCATGCTTCGCGTCCCGCCCGGTACCGTGGTGCGCACCCACCCCGACGGCGCCTGGGTCGGCGAGCTCATGGAGCGTGACGACCGCATCGTGGTCGCGCACGGGGGTAGAGGCGGGCGGGGGAACGTCCACTTCGCGACCGCCACCCATCGGGCGCCGACACACCGCGAGAAGGGGCTGCCCGGTGAGGCGCGCTGGCTGTCGCTCGAGCTCAAGTCGATCGCCGACATCGGTCTGGTGGGTGCGCCGAATGCTGGCAAGAGCACCCTGCTCGGAGCCTTGACGGCCGCGAACCCCGAGGTCGCCGACTACCCATTCACGACGGTCAGCCCGAACCTCGGCGTCATCGCCTTCGACGAGGAGCGCAGCGCGGTCATCGCCGACGTCCCCGGCCTGATCGAGGGTGCCCACGAGGGCCGCGGGCTCGGCCACCAGTTCCTGCGCCACATCGAGCGCACCCGGGTGCTCGTCGGGGTGGTCAATGGTGCGGGTCGGGACCCGATTGCCGAATGGGGCGCCGTCGCCGAGGAGCTTCGCCTCCACGACCCCGCGCTCCTCGAGCGGCCGACGCCGATCGTGATTACCAAGCTCGATCTGCCCGAGGCACGCGAGCGCTTCGACGAGGTCCGCGCCGCGCTGGCGCGCGACGGTTCCGAGGTGCTGGGCGTCTCGGCCCTCGACGGCACCGGCCTCGGCGAGCTGCGAGTGATGCTCGATCGCTCCCTTGCCGGCGTCCCGCTCAGCGCGCGGGAGGCGGCGGTCGACCAGGAGGAGCGCATCCATCGCTTCGACCCGCTCGAGGAGGGGTGGCGGGTCGTCGCCGAGGCGGGCGGGCTGCGCGTCCTGGGGCGGCGCATCGAGATGCTCGCCGCGCGCACCGACTTCGACAACGACGAGTCGCGCGACCGCTTCCAGCGCGTCCTCGAGCGCAGCGGCATCGACGCCGAGCTGCGGCGCGCCGGCGCCGGCGACGGCACGATGGTGCACATCGGTGGGGTGGAGCTCGAATGGGGCGACGACGAGTGAGACGCATCGGCCTGCTGGGGGGCACGTTCGACCCGCCGCACGTCGGGCACCTGTGGCTGGCGACGCTGGCCCGCGATTCCCTGGATCTCGAGCGCGTGATCGTCATGCCTGCCCCGGTGCCGCCCCACAAGCTGGGGCGCCGCATCTCCCCGGTGGCGGACCGGGTGGCGCTCGTGAAGTGCGCGATCGAGGGCGACCCGTTCCTTGAGCTCTCGACGCTCGAGCTGGAGCGACCCGGGCCGAGCTACACCGTCGACACCGTCACCGAGCTGCTCGCCACGCTGCCCGCTGATGTGGAGCTCATCCTCGTCATGGCCGCCGACTCGCTCGAGGATATCGACGGCTGGCGCGAGCCGGAGCGCCTGCTGCGCCTCGTCCGCTGGGCCATCGGGCCGCGACCGGGTGCCGCCGCTCCGGATCGGTCCATGCTCGAACGTCGCTTCGGGACCGATGCCGACCGCATCGTCGTGCTTGACGGCCCCGCGCTCGATGTCTCGGCCAGTGAGATCCGGGGTCGGGTGGCGGCCGGCAGAGCCATCCGTTACCTTGTGCCGCAGCGCGTCGAGGCGGAGATCGCCGCCCGCGGCCTCTACACGGGAGCCACGCCCTGAGCGACACCAGCACGGCGACGATGAGCCTCGACGACCCCGGCGACCTCGCGCACCGGATCGTGGACATCGCGTCGGACAAGAAGGCGGTCGACATCGTGATGCTGCGGACCGCCGAGATCACAACCATCGCCGACTACTTCGTGATCTGCTCGGGTCGCAGCGACCGCCAGGTGGCCGCGCTGGCGGGCGCGATCAGCGACGAGCTGCGCAGCGACGGCCTCAAGCCAGTCGGCACCGAGGGTGGCGCCGGGTCGCGCTGGATCCTCATCGACTTCGGGTCGGTGATCGTCCACGTCTTCGCCCCCGAGGAGCGCGAGTACTACGGCCTCGAGCGCCTGTGGAGCAACGCGGCGCAGGTCGTGCGCGTGGTCTGAGTCCCAGCGGGTACCACGACGTCCTGCCCCGGTCCTCCTATTGAGGGCCCACCCCTCCCCACCGATGCTGCGGGCCATGACCACCCGCACGCGAACGCCGCGTCCGAACGAGACCTGCCGCTTCTGTGGCGGCTCGCTGCTGGCGAGCGTCTTCGACGCCACCTTCCGCGATCCCGCCGCCGAGGAGCGGCTGCTGTTCGCGATTCCCGGGGCGCTCTGCGTGCCGTGCCGCCAGCTCTACGTCGACCAGCAGCTGATCGGGATCCTCGGCCTGACCGAGGCGCGCTGCACGTTCGCCATCGAGAGCGACCGGATCCTGCGCGCAGGGGCCGCCTGACCTCTCACCCCCGGGCCCGCTCTGCGCCGAGCAGGTACTCGCCGACCCAGGCCGCGATCGCCGGCTCCGGCTCCATCGCGTTCGTCTTGATCGCCAGGTCGGCTTCGAACAGACCGATGAGCATCGCGTCCAGCTCCGCTTCGCTGTAGCGCCGCGCGGCCTCGACCACCCGCTCCGCCAACCTGGCGTTGCCGCGCCCGACGCGCTTGGCGATCTCGCCGGGGCTCGTCCGCGACGCCACGAGGTCGCGGGCGGTGATGAGGTCGATGAGCCGCGACTCGATCGAGGCCACGATCCGCAGCACCGGCTGCCCCTCGTCGAGGGCGCGGCGCACCGCCTCGGCCGCGGCGGCCGCCTCGCGGCGGTCGATGGCGTTCGTGATCGCGAACACTGATGCCGGCCGCGTGTCGGCGGTCAGGGCCTCGACGTCGGCGGTGGTGATCGGTCGCTCGCCGGCGTAGGTCGCGAGCTTGCGCAGCTCCGCATCGGCCATCCGGGTCTGCTCGCCACGCTCGACATCGGTCTCCCAGATCGCGCCCCCGATCCG
The DNA here is from genome assembly GCA_038209995.1 of Candidatus Limnocylindria bacterium. Lineage (GTDB taxonomy): Bacteria > Chloroflexota > Limnocylindria > QHBO01 > QHBO01 > JAICQM01. The sequence continues at coordinate 3,183 of JBBQXD010000011.1, forward strand.
CTCCGCCAGGAGCCGCGCGCCCGCGGGATCGATCTCGGTGCCGAGCGCCGCGGCGTGGCTGCGCACCCACGCCACGAGCTCGCCGCGCCGCGGCGCCATGCGCTCGACGACCGTGCCGCCGCGCGCCGTGACCGCCTCGGCCAACCGCTTGAGGGCCGCTGGCTGCTTCGTCACGTCGCGCGAGGGTCGCAGCTCGGCAAGGGCGAGCGCGCCGCCGTCAGGGAGCCGCTCGACGATCTCGACCAGGCGGTCGAGGGCGGCCGTGGCGCGGCCGACCGCGCGCAGCGGCTGGCGCAGGACCGCGAGCCGCGCCCCGAACAGGCCGACCATCGCCGCCTCGAGCTGGGCGCGGTCGAGGGAGGCGGTGTCAGGCGAGCCGACCGGCATGATCTCCGCCCGCTCGGCGGCGCCGATCCGCTCCGCGAAGGCGACGATCTCGCGGTCGATCCCGAACCCGTCATCGCCATGCACGAGGAGCAGGCTCGCGGTCATGCGCCCGCCTCCCAGGCCGCACGGAGATGTTCCTCGAGGACCGCCGCCTCCAGGCCGGTCACCGCGGCGAGCTCCGCCTCGAGGGCATGGGCCGGCCGCCGCGCCAGTTCGATGAGCACCGCGTCGTCGGGGTAGCGCGCCAGCAGGTCGTCGACGCGCTGGTCGATGGTCACGAAGCGATCGGTGACATGCCGGTCGGCGATCGAGACGAGCACCGACGGCCAGCCGCGTGGAAAGCGCTCATCGTCGATGAGGCTGCCGATGGGGTGCGAGGCAACCGGCATCGCGAGCTCCGGGTAGCCGAGCTCGGTGAGCCAGCGCGCGCCCACGATGCCGTGCGGCTCGCCGGTGCGGCGCGTCTCGACCTTGTCGATGTCATGGAGCAGGGCGGCGACCGCGACGAGGTCGGCATCGACGGCGACGCCAGCCGCCGCGAGCTCGCGCGCCGCGCCCTCGGCGACGCGCGCCACGCCGCGGGCGTGGACGACGATGCCCTTCGGCAGCGAGTAGCTCGCCAGGATCGCCTCGGCGCTGTCGCGATGGGGAACGGCCATGCCCCGATCGTAGCGGGCAGCGAAGGGCGCGGCACGGGCGCCCCGACCGCGGAGCTCGCCATCGGCAGCGGCCAGGCAGCGACGGGCACGCCCGCCGCCCGGGCGACCACCTGGCGTCCGTCGAACGACACGTCGCTCGTTCCGTCGCGATCCGTGCGCAGCACCCCGACCCCGTGCTCCGCCAGGTGCGCCAGGGTCTCGGGCGCCGGGTGGCCGTAGTCGTTGTCGATGCCGCAGCTGATGAGCGCGAGCATCGGCTCCGCCGTCGCCAGCAGGCCTTCCGAGGTGCTGGAGTGCGAGCCGTGATGGCCGACCTTGAGCAGGGTGACCGGGCCGAGGTCGTTGCGCGCCAACAGGGTCGCCTCGACAGGCATCTCGGCGTCGCCGGTGAGAAGGGCGCGGAAGGGGCCGTGCTCGAGCAGCATCACGACCGACGCGTTGTTGATGTCGTCGTCGGGCAGCGGCGCGGCGGCATCGGCCTCGGTGGGGTACAGGATGCGCGCGGTGGTGGTGGCGTCGAGGGCGAACGTCAGCCCCGCGCGTCCGATGAGCACCACCGCCCCGGGCTCCCGGCTGGCATCGGCCTGGAAGCGACCGTAGGTCGGGTTGTCGAACGCGCGCCCAGGGTCCACGACCGCCCGCACCCGGTACCGATCGAGCACGTCCACGAGGCCCGCGACGTGATCCTGGTGAGGATGGGTGAGGACGAGCAGGTCGATCGTGCGCCGATGGAACGGCAGCGCCCGCCCGAGCGCACGGAGGGTCCGTTCCGGATCAGGGCCGCCGTCGATGAGCATCGTGGCCCCGCTCGGCGCGACGACGAGGATCGCGTCGCCCTGCCCGATGTCGAGCGCGATGACGTGGACCTTGCCGTCCGGCCCGGAGAGGAGCGTGGCGGCGACCAGGACGAGCACCGCCAGGCCGGCGAGGGTCCACGGCCGCAGCAGGCGTGCCAGCAGCGATGGACCTGGCGACGTCCGCGGCGCCGTGGCAGCGGCGCGGACCAGCGCGACCTCGTCCGGCGGCAGGCCGGGGGTGGCTCGGGGCCAGAGCACCGCCGCGGTCATGGCCGGGTACCACGCCAGCGGCAGCCACGGCGGTGGATGGACCTCGATCGAGGCGAGCGGCAGCGTGCCGGTGACCTGCCCTGCGAGCGTCAGCGCGCGGAGCGGCAGCCAGGTCAATCCGCCGACGAGCCAGTTGACGAGGTCCACCGGAACCGATGCGCCGAACGGGGCCAGCAGCGCGCCGACTGGAGCGGCCACCGCGCAGGCGGCCATCACGAGCGGCACGAGCGGCACGACGAGCACGTTCGCCAGCGGCGCAACGATCGAGAAGCGCTCGAAGCTGGCGACCACCACAGGCAGGGTGGCGAGCTGCGCGCTGACCGTCAGCGCGACCGGCTCGCGAACGAGACGCGGCAGTGACGACAACCGGCGGTCGATGGTCGCGGCGAAGGCGAGCAGCCCGGCGGTCGCGAGTGCGGAGAGCTGGAAGCCGACGTCCCACAGGAGCGGCGGCGCGGCCACGAGCATGACGAGCGCGGCGAGGGCGAGCGCGGACGCCGCATGCCCCCGCGACCCGCCGAGCCGCGCGACGAGCAGCGCGCCGGCCATGAGCGCCGCTCGCACCACCGAGGCGCTGGCGCCCACGAGGATCACGTAGCCGGTCACCACGCCGACCGTGGCGGCGCTTTCGGTCCAGCGGCCGCCGGGGCGCCGGCGCAGCGGCCGCAACCCGGCCCCGGCGAGGGCCGTGACGATCGCGATGTTCCAGCCGGAGATGGCAACGACATGCGTCAGGCCGGCATGGGCGAAGGCGTCAGCGAGCTGCGGATCGATGCCGGTGCGGATGCCGAGCAGGATCCCGACACCGAACGCGGCCTCCGGCTCTGGCACGAGATCGTTCAGGCCACCCGCCAGCGCATGCCGCAGCCCGGCGAGGCCGTCGGCGATCCCGCTCGACAGATGGCCGAGCCGCTCCACGTCGAACGACCGCGCGACGGCCCCGATGCCCTGGCGGGCGAGATAGGCGCGGTAGTCGAAGCCCTCGATGGGCGGTGGCCCCTCGAGCGCGGCGCGGATGCGGAGGCGGTCGCCCGGCACGAGGTCGATCGTCCGCGGCACCCAGGCGAGCAGCCGTCCGCGAAGCGGCCGCCCCGCTGCGGTCAGGTCGTCGAGGACGAGCTGGAACCGATCCTCGCGTGGTCGGGGCTCATCCGCGAGGGTGCCGACGATCTCCATCTCGCCGCCGCCGACGGCGCCGACGACGCTGCCCGGCCCGAGCGGCAGGCCAGACGCCGCGCCACGCAAGGCGCCCACGACCACGGCGACCGTGCACGCCACTACCAGGCCTCCCAATGCGAGCCGTCCGGCGGCCGCGACGACGGCGCTCGCGATGGCGACCCCCGCCACCACGACGAGCGGCAACAGCAGCCCGGCATCGACGTCCGCGCCGGATGCCGCGATGCCCGCGGCCACGCCGACGAGCACGACGGGGAGCAGGAGGGCGATCGGCGCCGGCGCGCGCACGTCATGCTCCGCCGGGTGGCGAGGAGCTCAGCTCACCGTCGCCAGGTCGCGGATCTTGTCCAGCTGGCCCTTGTTGAGCACGCCGCGCTCGACCGTCTCGTCGAGCGATGCGAACGGACGCTCGGTCCGGGCAGCCACGATCTTCTGCACGGTGACCGGGCCGATGCCCGGCAGCGTGTCAAGCTCCTCGGGCGTGGCACGGTTGAGGTTGACGAGGCCGCCCGGCCCGCCGGTGCCGCCACCCCCCGAGGCGCCGCTGCCCGCCGCGCCGAGGACTGGCACGACGACCTGCCCCCCGTCGCTGAGGAGCGCGGCGAGGTTGAGCTGCGCGCCCGCCGCGGCGAGGTCCGCCGACGGCCCATAGCCGCCGGCGGCGCGAAGGGCATCCGCCACGCGGGAGCCGGCGGGGAGCTCGACGATGCCCGGCCGCACCACGGCGCCCTCGACGTCCACGATGATCGTTCCCGATGGCGCGGCGCTGCCCGAGGGGCGCGGTGAGCCGGTCCGGAGGAGTGCCAACCCGGATGGGGCATTGCCGCCGGCGTCGGCAGGCGCGAGCGTCAGCCACGCGCCCGCGACGGCGAGGATCGCGGAGCCTGCCAGGAAGAGGACGAGAACGCGATCGCGAAGGTTCATCGGGCGGCCACCTCGATCGGAGGCGAGCCGATGAGAGGGAGGAAGCTGCGTCCGGGGCTCGACGCCCGGGCACTCGGCGTCGGGCCCCGGAAGCAGGTGGCGCAGCCTAGGGAATGGCGGTTATCGGTCCGTTAGCCTGCGCTTAGCGCCCTCGTGTCACCGCGCGGGCACGATGTTCACGAGCCGGCCCGCGATGTGGATCACCTTCGCCGGCGGCTTCCCGCCGAGATACGCCTGCACCTTCTCCGAGGCGAGCGCCATGCGCTCGATCTCGTCCTGGGGCGTATCCGGGGTGACGACGAGCCGCTCGCGCAGCTTGCCGTTGACCTGCACCGGCAGCTCAATGGTGTCGACCGCGGCCAGCTCCGCATCGAAGACCGGCCATGCCTGCCGGTGGATGCTGTATGTCCCGCCGCGGCGCGCCCACAGCTCCTCGGTGACATGCGGCGCCACCGGGGCGAGGAGCAGCAGCAGGGTGTCGACGGAGCGGCGGTAGGCATCGGTCCCCACAAGGCCGGCGTCGCGCGCCCTGGCGATCGCGTTCGTCAGCTCCATGAGCTTCGAGATCGCGGTGTTGAAGTGGAAGGCGAGATAGTCGGCCTCCACGTCGCGGATCGCGACGTGCGTCGCGCGTGTGAGCGCGCGCTCGAGCTCCGCCGTCGTGCCCGCCGGCGCGGCGCCATCGGTCCTTTCCGGCTGTGCCAGGTGCCACACGCGACCGAGGAATCGGTGGATCCCCTCGATCCCGGAGCTGTTCCACGGCCCGCCCTGGTCCCACGGCCCGATGAACATCAGGAACGCACGGATGGTGTCCGACCCGTAGCGGGCGACGAGCTCGTCCGGGGCCTGGACGTTGCCGCGCGACTTGCTCATCCGCTGGTGGTCGGCGCCCAGGATCTGGCCCTGGTTGCGGAGCTTGCGGGTCGGCTCGTCGAAGTCCAGCAGGCCCAGGTCGCGCAGCGCCTTGGTGAAGAAGCGGAAGTAGAGGAGGTGCAGGACGCCGTGCTCCGCCCCGCCGGTGTACAGGTCGACCGGCATCCAGAGCGCCGCCTTCTCCGGATCCCACGCTCGCTCGCTGTCGTGGGGCGAGCAGTAGCGGAGGAAGTACCAGCTCGAGTCGATGAACGTGTCGAGGGTGTCGGTCTCGCGGCGCGCCGGGCCATCGCAGACCGGGCACGTGCTGCTGAGCCACTCGGCGTGCTGCTGGAGCGGGCTCACCCCGGTCGGTGCGAAGTCGACGTCGGTGGGCAGCAGCACTGGGAGCTGATCGTCGGGGACCGCCTGCGCCCCGTGCTCGGCGCAGTAGACGATCGGGATCGGAGCGCCCCAGTAGCGCTGCCGGCTCACCAGCCAGTCCCGCTGCCGATAGGTGACCGCCCGCTTCCCGAGCCCGGTGTCCTCGAGCTGCTGGGTGATCGCCCCGATCGCGTCCGCGGCCGCCATGCCGGTGAACTCGCCGGAATCGGCGAGCACCTCGTCGGCGGTGTGCTCGATGAACGCCCCGTCCGTCGGCAGCTCCCCGGAAGCGGGCGCCACGACATAGCGGATCGGCAGCTCGAACTTCTGCGCGAATGCGAAGTCGCGCTCGTCATGTGCGGGGACGGCCATGATCGCGCCGGTGCCGTAGCCGGGCAGCACGTAGTCGGCGATCCAGATCGGGACGCGCTCGTTCGTCATCGGGTTGACCGCGTGGGCACCGATGAAGACGCCGGTCTTCTCACGCTCGGTGCTCATCCGCTCGATCTCGGTCTCGCGCCGCGCGCTGGCGACGTAGGCCTCGACATCGGCCCGGCGGTCGTCGCTGGTCAGGACCGCGACGAGCGGGTGCTCGGGCGCGAGCACCATGAAGGTGGCGCCGAAGAGCGTGTCCGGGCGCGTGGTGAAGACCCGGATCGGCTCCGCGCCATCGGCCTCGGTGGGGAAGTCGATCTCGGCGCCCTCCGAGCGGCCGATCCAGTTCGTCTGCATGAGCCTGATCGGCTCGGGATAGTCGATCCCCGAGAAGTCGAGCAGCTCGTCGGAGTAGTTGGTCATCCGGAGCCACCACTGCTCGAGATCGCGCTTCACGACGGGCGTCCCGCAGCGCCAGCAGTGGCGATCGCTGCCCTCGACCTGCTCCCGGGCCAGTACCACCTGGTCCTTCGGGCACCAGTCGACCGGCGCCATCGCCTTGTATGCAAGCCCCGCCCGGAAGAACTGGCTGAAGATCCACTGCGTCCAGCGGTAGTAGGACGGGTCGCTCGTGATCACCTCGCGCGACCAATCGAACATGGCGCCCATCGTCTTGAACTGGGCGCGCATGCGCTCGATGTTCGCCGCCGTCCAGATCGCGGGATGGATGTTGCGGCTGATGGCGGCGTTCTCCGCCGGCAGCCCGAAGCTGTCGAAGCCCATCGGGAACATGACGTTGTCGCCCTGCATGCGATGCAGGCGCGCCACGATGTCCGGGCCGACGGCCGCGTACCAGTGCCCGATGTGCAGGTCGCCGGACGGGTACGGGTACATCGTGAGGACGTAGCGCTTGCTCCGCGGGTCGTCGTCGCGCGCCGCGTCGATCTCGTCCGCCTCCCAGCGCGTGCGCCATTTCCCCTCGTAGGTGCTTGGGTCGAAGCGCTCCGCGCGCGGCCGGGTCGCGGCCGTGGTGTCGGTCGTCCCGGTCGTCATGGGGTGCTCCTTCGTGCGATCCAGCAGTCGATGCGATAGGGGACGGCGAACGGCGCCTCGCCGGCGAGACCGTGACGGGCGAGGAGCCTGGTCAGCTCCGCGCGGATCGCGGCCTGCCGCTCGACCGGGAGGGCGCGGACATACGAGGCGGTGAACGCCATGCCGACGAACGCGTCGGCGGTGGTTGAGAGCTCGTGCCACAGCTCGTGGAGGCGGGGCTCTTCGAAGCCGTCGGCCGCGGCCACGGCTGCCGCCGTTTCGGAGCGCCCCGAAGCCCGGCCCGCCTGGAGGTACTTGCCCTCGGCAACGCCGCCGTAGCGCTCGAGCAGGGAGTGGTAGTCGACCACGAACGCTGAGCGTCCCTCCTCGCGGACGTTCCAGAAGAGCGCGATGCCGCCTCCCGGTCGCACGACGCGCGCCATCTCGGCGAGCGCCGCCGGCTTGTCGAACCAGTGGAACGCCTGCGCCGCGGTTGCGAGATCGACCGAGGCGGGTTTTAGCTGCGTCGCCTCTGCCGTCGCCTGGACGGTGGCAACGTCGAGGCCCTCGGCAGCCGCGCGGGCACGCAGGACGTCGAGCATCGGGCCCCCCGGCTCAACCGCTGTCATGTGCCAGCCGCGGGTCGCCATGGCGATGCTCGCCCGGCCCGTTCCGGCGCCGAGGTCCGCGACCTCCGGGGGCGACGGCAGGCGCAGCTCGTCGGCAATCAGCTCGAACAGCACACCTGGATAGGTCGGTCGGTAACGGTCGTACTCGTCGGCCCAGGCGTCGAAGCTTCGCCCTCGCGGCACCGCGGCCGTCATCGGTCGCTCGCCTCTGGCGGGAACCATGCCATCAGCACCTCGTCGCGGTAGCCGCTGCCGGACCGATACTGCCGCCGCCGCAGCCCCTCGCGGACGAACCCGGCGCGCTCGTAGACCGCGATCGCCCGCTCGTTGTCCGGGAAGACGCCGAGCGCCACCTTGACGAGGCCGCGCTCCTGCGCCCAGTCGAGCGCGGAGCGCACGAGGTCGCCGCCGATGCCCACGTCGCGCCAGCCATCGGCAATGCAGATCGACAGCGTCCCCATGTGATCGGAGATCGAGGAACGCTCGACGCTGACCAGGACGTTGCCGACCAGCTCGGCGTCCGCCTCGGCGACGAAGACGAGCGTCGTCTCGCCGGCGATCATCTCGCCGAGGAAGAAGGCCTCGGACGGCTCGGAGATGGCCGAGGGCGGGGTCACGAGCCAGCGTCCCTCGGCACGCACGGCAGCGAACAGGCGCGCCAGCGCCCCCGCGTCGGCGGGGCGGGCCGGGCGGAGCATCCAGGCGCGTCCATCGCGCGCCGTGCGCCGCTCGGTCGGGGTAATGGTGCCGGTCAATGTGGCCCGCCTCTCCATCGGTCTGGTGTGTCGAACAAGCAACGAACCCCTCCGTCGTCAGGACGAAGGGGTTCTCTTCGCGGTACCACCTGAGCTTGACCGATGAGGTGGTGGAGCTGGGGGGACTCGAACCCCCGACCCCCTGCATGCCATGCAGGTGCTCTCCCAGCTGAGCTACAACCCCACGGTCGGTCCACTCGTCGGCGCGCTATCGGTCGCCCGGCCGGCCCGCTCCCGCGGGCTGCTCGACGGGTGAGTTCCGCGTCGCTCGTCACCGGCTTCCACCGTCCCGGCTCGCTCGTGATCGAGGCTGAGCGCGTACTGCTCCCGCGTCATCGCGTTCTCCCGGAGTATAGCAATCGAGGTAAGCGCGCCTCAATGTCTGCCCGATTGACACGCTTCATATATTAACAATATGAAAGGTATTGCGAATAGGCCGCCCCGCGAGTATCAGAGCGCCCTTCGCGATCGCCAGGCGCAGGAGACTCGCGGCCGCATCCTCGACGCGACGGTACGCGTCATGGCCCGTGGCTTGGCCACGACCTCGATCCCTGCCGTGGCGCGCGAGGCCGGCGTGTCCGTTCCCACGGTCTACCGGCACTTCCGGACCAAGGAGGTCCTGTTCGCGGCGCTCTATCCGCATGTGGTTTACCGTGCCGCCGCGTATCGCCTGCCGCTGCCGGCTTCGCTCGACGACTTCGGCCCCGGGCTGCGGAATCAGTTCGCCAGTCTCGAGGCAATGGGTGACGTGGAGCGTGCCGCCCTGGCCAGCCCGGCCGGCGAGGAGGCGCGCCGGACGCAGATGCCGAGCCGGATCGCGAGGACCCGCGAGCTTGCCGACGCCATCGTTCCGGCGGACTCGCCGATCGACCGGGCTCGGCTCACGCGCCTTCTGGTAATCCTCACCGGATCCGCTGCCTTCCGCACTTGGCGCGATCACCTTGGCTGCTCGCCCGACGAAGCCGCCGATGACGTCGCGTGGGCCGTTCGCACCTTGATCAGCGCAGGCACGAGGAGCGAGCAATGAGCGTCAACCCGATCAGGCGCCTGGCGGACGTGCGGATGGCCGACATCCCCGCGGTGGGCGGCAAGGCGGCGGGACTCGGGGAGCTGGTTTCGCTTGGGGCTCGCGTGCCCGAGGGCGTCGTGCTGACGGCGGAGGGTGCTGCGCTGGACCTCGCGCGTCGCGATGCCCTGATCCGCGATGTCGGTGATCGACTAGGCGAGGGTCCATTCGCTGTTCGATCCAGTGGAACCGGAGAGGATGGCGCCGATCGATCATTTGCCGGCATCTTCGCGACGGTTCTCGATGTCGAGCGCGACGAGCTCGTCTCAGCCGTCGAGCGCGTCGTCGCCAGTGCGGCGGGCGATCCCGCCACGCGGTACGCGAAGGTCGGCCCGGCGCGGATGGCCGTGATCGTCCAGCGCATGGTGGAGCCGATGGCCTCGGGGGTTGCCCTGACCGCGGATCCGGTGAGCGGGAGCCGCGACAGCTGCGTGGTGACCGCCGTGCGGGGCCTCGGCGAGCGCCTGGTGTCCGGCGAGGCGGCCGGGGACGAGTGGGTGGTCCGCGCCGGAGCGGCTCACGCCCGCCGCCGGCCGGAACGTGCGATCGACGAGCGGCAGGCGCTCGAGGTCGCCGCGGAGGCGGGACGCATTGCCGGGGTGCGCGGCACGCCGCAGGACATGGAGTGGGCGATCGACCGTGATGGGACGCTCTGGATCCTCCAGAGCCGGCCGATGACCGCGCTGCCGCCCGAGGCCTCCTGGGAGGCGCCAGCGCCTGGCGCCTACACTCGGGCACTGCGCTTCGGGGAGTGGATCGCGGAGCCGGTCACGCCGCTCTTCGAATCGTGGCTGCTCTCCACGCTCGAGGAGCGGCTGCACGCCTGGATTCGATCCAAGCTCGGGCAGCGCGCGCCGCTCCCGCATCACGTCGTGGTGAACGGCTGGTACTTCTACTCCCTCAACTGGATCTCGCCCGGCAACATGCTGCGCAGCCTCCCCAGCATCCTCTGGCACGTGGCGCGCGACCCGCGCCGCGCCGCCGGCGTCCTGCCGTCGGTTGCGCGCCACAGCGTTCCGCTCATGGAGCGGGACTGGCGCGACGACCTCCAGCCACGGTACCGAGCGGCCGTCGAGGCCGCCGCGGCCACGGTCAACAGCGTGCCGCCGCGGGACCTCCCGGCACTGATCGACGAGTTGGCCGAGCTGGCGGGCGAGTACTTCGGATCGCTCGTTGCCCTCGGCGGCGCGGCCTACAAGCTGGAGATCAACCTGGCCCGGTTCCACCGTCGCCATCTCGCGTCGCTCGTCGGCGAGGGTCACCTTCCGCTGCTTGCCGGCCTGATGGTCCCCCCGCGCCTGCCGCTGCATGCGGTCCTCAGCCTCGACTGGGTCGATGCGGCGGTTCCCGATCCGGACGCTGCGGGGGGCGCGAGCGGAGACGGGCACGCTCGTGTGATTAAGGCGCGCGAGGTCGCCGAGGCTGCCGCGCGCGCGGCCCTCGCCGGGTCACCGAAACGTCTCCGCACCTTCGAGCGCCTGCTGACCGATGCGCAGCACATCATCCCGATTCGCGAGGAGCAGGTTTCCGAGCTCACGCTGCCGTGGCCGGTGCTCCGTCGCGCGGTGCTGCGCATTGGCGAGGCGCTCGTGGAGGCAGGTCGGATCCAGGCGGCCGAGGACGTGTTCTTCCTGACCCGCGAGGAGGCACTCGCCGGGCTGGCGGGCACTCCCGACGGGCACCCCGTGGATGTCGAGGCCCGCCGCCGCCGCGCGGAGCAGGGGCGGCTCGTCCCCCCGGTGCTGATCGGACATCTCGCGCGGCCGCTGCGCTCCTTCTGGGAAGGCTACCCGAGGCTCTTCGGTGCCGAGCCGTCAGATGAGGCCATCGTTTCCGGGGTGCCGGCCTCCGCCGGCCGGGTCACGGGAGCAGTTCGCGTCGTCCGCGGCCCGGCTGAGTTCGACCAGCTGCAGGCAGGCGAGATTCTCGTCGCGCCACTCACCGCCCCGGCCTGGACGCCGCTCTTCGCGCGTGCGGCGGCCGTCGTGACCGACATCGGCAGCGGCGCCGCGCACGCGTCGATCATCGCCCGTGAGTACGGCATCCCCGCGGTGGTCGGCTGCGGCGATGCAACCACCCGCCTGCGCAACGGGATGCGCGTGACGGTCGACGGTTCGACCGGCAACGTGCTGCGGGCCTAGGACGGCCGCGTGCGCTGCGAGGAGGCTTGACACTCACGTTACGTTAGGCTCTAGGCTCCCCGGCGAAGGAGCGAACCCATGAGCCACACGGTCGGTGCCGTGGCCCGCATGGCGGGGATCACGGTGCGGACGCTGCATCACTACGACGAGATCGGCCTCCTCCGGCCGAGCGGTCGCTCGGACGCAGGCTATCGCCGCTACGACGAGGCCGACCTGGACCGATTGCAGCGGATCCTCTTCTACCGCGAGCTCGGCTTCGGGCTCGACGAGATCAGAAACGTCATGACGGATGGCAACGCCGACGCGGTCGCCCATCTCCGGCGCCAGCACGCGCTGCTCGCGGATCGGATCGGGCGGCTGGAGCGCATGGCGGCCGCGGTCGAGAAGGCAATTGAGGCACACATGATGGGAATCTCATTGACGCCGGAGGAGCGGTTCGAGGTCTTCGGCGACTTTGATCCCGAAGACCACGCGGCCGAGGTCACCGAGCGCTGGGGCGAGACCGATGCCTACCGCGAGTCCGCGCGGCGCAGCCGCTCGTACACGAAGGCAGATTGGCAGCGCATCAAGGCCGACAGCCAGGCGCTGGGGGAGCGGTACCTGGCGGCGATAGAGGCAGGGCTGCCCGCCGCCAGCGTCGGGGCGATGGACGCGGCCGAGGCGGCACGAAAGCAGATCACCAGCGCGTTCTACCCGTGCTCGGTCGAGATGCACGTGCACCTGGCAGAGATGTACATTGCCGACCCGCGCTTCACGGCCACCTACGAGAAGATCGCGCCCGGGATGGCGCAGTACGTCCACGACGCGATCCTCGCGAACGCGGCGCGCAAGGGACGCGGCTGAGGCCGGGCGTTGCCGACAAGTGGTCGCTTCTCAGCGGACGAGCCCATCGGCCACTCGCTGGCCGATTCCCACCGCACGCGCGCCACAGCCACGGATTCCGGTTGTCCGTTGGCCGCTGCGCTCAGCGGGCGCAAATGGCACTGCCTCAGGAGCCGACCCGCCCGTCCGGCGAGAACTGCCGACGTGGCGACGATGGCTCTGTTAGCGGTTGGTTCCAGGGCGGACGCGGAGCCTCAGCTCTTGCCGGTCTCATCCGGCCAGCGCCTCGCGGAGCCGGGTGAGGCTGGCGTCGAGCTCCTGCTCGGCGGCCGAGGCGACCATCCCCTCCATCGCGCCGCCGAACAGGCCGCCGCCGGCGATGTTCATGCCGAATGTCACGCGGCTTCCGGCGGCGAGTGGCGTGACGTCGAGGCTGGCGTCGACCTTCATCCCGCCGGCTTCGGTGGTGAGGACGAGATGGCGCGGCGGATCGAGCTCGGTGATGCGGAGGTCGGCCTCGATTCGCTGCCCGAGCATCGCCCGCTCGACGCGGGCGGTGGAGCCGATCGCCATCGGTCCATCCGTCAGCTGCTCGGCGCGCGTGACACCGGACTGCCAGTGCGGCAGGTTCTCGAGGTTGGAGACGAACGCGAACGCCTCCTCGGCAGAGACGGGCAGGTCGGCGGACCGTTCGACGTGGCGCATCGGGCCACGGTAGCGCGTATCCTCCGCGTCATGCTTCGCCGATTGCTGCCCCTGCTCGTCGTGCTTGCCGGAATCCTGGCCGCCTGCGGCGCTGCCACGCCTGCCCTGACCGATCCGAAGGAGGTCATCAGCAAGGGTCTGGAGGCGACCGCCAACCTGAAGTCGTTCCACATGGAGCTCACTGTGGACGGCACGGTGAAGGACCCGAGCTCCGGGAACACGTTCCCGCTGTCCGGCACCTCGATCACCGGCGACGTCGACCTGGCGGCGAAGAAGGTCGCGGCGACCTTCGCGGTCATGGGCTTCAACGGCGAGGCGCGGTTCCTCGACAACGCGAGCTACCTGAAGATGAGCCTCACCGGTCCCAAATGGGTGAAGTCGGACGTGACGCCGTCAGCGTCGGGCAACCCGGCGGCCGCGCTCGACGACCTGAAGGGCTCGATCGACCAGCTGCGCACGTTCCTCGATCGTGACGGGGTCGACAGCCGCCTGCTCGACGGAGCCACCTGCAACGACCGACCCTGCTACCACGTCAAGGTCACCCTTTCGCCCGCGTTGCTCGACGCGGCCGCGGCGGATGCGGGGCAGAGCTCGATGAAGCCGCGCCAGCTGCTCCCGAACGGCCTGGCGCTCGACCTGTTCTTCGATCGCGAGAAGCTCTACCTGAGCCGGGTGGCGGTCGATCTCACCGGGAGCCAGGTGGGGGATCTGAACGCGGCGCTGAGCTTCACGAAGTTCGACGAGGGGGTGACGATCGACGCGCCGCCCTCCGACCAGGTGACCGAGGGCGCCGGCGGGCTCACGCTTCCCTAACGGCGCCGCCTGGGTCCGCCGGGGATCGGTCCCTCGCGGACGGCCCGAATGTCGCGGGCGGTCATCGGTCCATCCATGCGGGCGGATGAGTGGTGGAGATGAGGGGACTCGAACCCCTGACCCCCGCGATGCGAACGCGGTGCTCTCCCAGCTGAGCTACATCCCCATCTGGCCGGCGGCGAGTATAGCAAAGACCAATTCGGGGCTTCCCGAGATAGAACATCTGTTCTAGTATTGGTGGTCCGATGCAGACCGCTGTCGTGACCGCCACCTCGTCCCTGGACACTGCCCTCGAGGCGCTGCGCGCGCGCGGGCTGGGCCTGCGGCGGGCGAGCGAGGCGCCCGAGCCGGGCCACATCACCGAGGCGCTGCCGACCGGGCAGCCGGAGCTCGACGCCGCGCTGCGTACCGGCGGCTGGCCGCGCGGATCGCTCGTGCTCCTTGACGCCACCACGGGGAGCGGCGCCACCACCCTGGCCCTCGGCAGCCTGGCCGCGGTGCAGGAGCGGGGCGGGATCGTGGGCTGGCTCGACACGCCGGGGACGCTCGACGTCGCCACCGCGGTACGGCTCGGCGTGCGGCTCGAGTGGGTGCTCGTCGTGCGGCCGGCGAGTGCCGCCGAGGCGGTGGAGCTGGCCGCCTGGCTGGCCCGCGACCGCCTGCTCGACGCCCTCGTCCTCGATCCGGGCGGCGAGTCCGCAGGATCTGTGCCGCGCGGCGCGTGGGATCGCCTGGCGACCCTGCTGCCGCGCACGGAATCGGTGGCCCTGGCGTTGGGGAGTGGCGCGCGTGGGGCCGAGGCGGCCGCCGGGATCCGGGTCTCGCTCCGTCGGCGCGCCTGGCTGGCGGCGGGGCGCGACCTCATCGGGCAGCGGGTCGTCGCCACCGTCGAGCGGCATCGCTGGGCCCTGGCCGGTGCCACCGCCGAGCTCGACCTGTGGTTCAGCGAGGGTCGCCGCACGGACGCGTGGCTGCGTGCCGCCGCCGAGCCGGCGCCGATCGAGGTCGTGGCACCGGAGCGCCGTCGCCATCTCGTCGCGCTGAGCGCCTGACCGGCATGGCCCGCGTTCTGGCCCTCGCCTGGCCCGACCTCCGCGCCCCGGAGGCGGACGCCACGTCCTTCGAGCCGATGCTCGACGCGCTCGACGACCTCTCCCCGCGGGTGGAGGCGGTCGCCGTGGGAGTGGCGCTCGTCGACGTGACCGGCCTCGAAGCCCTCGTTGGCCCAGAGCGGCGGGTCGCGGCGCGGGCCGTGATGCTGGCGCGAGGAGTGGCGCCGCTCTCCGTCCGCGGCGGGATCGGCGACAACCGCTGGCTGGCGTCGCTCGCCGCCCGGCTGGCGCGACCCGAGCGCGTCGGGGCGCCGGCCGCGCTCCACGTCCTGCCCGCCGGCGCCGCGGGCCGCGCCGCGCTCCGCGACCTGCCGGTGGCCCTGCTCCCCGCCGACCGCGTCACGCGCGACCGGCTGGCGCTCTTCGGGCTGACCACGATGGGCCAGCTCGCCGACCTGCCGCGCGCCGCGGTCGGCGCCCAGTTCGGGCCGACCGGGGAACGGCTCCAGCAGCTGGCCCGCGGCCTCGACCCGCGGCCGATCGCTCCGCGCCGCCGCCCGGAGCGGCTCACCGCCAGGCGCGAGTTCGAGACGCCGCTCGAGAGCGTCGGCGCCATCGCGCTCGTCCTGCGCGGTGCCACCGCGGAGCTGTGCGAGGTGCTTGCCACGCGTGGCCTCGCGCCCGGACGCGCCACCCTGGGGGTGCAGCTGGAGGATGCGCCCACCCTGCACGTCGAGCTCACCTTCCCCGAGCCGGTGCGGGAGCCGGACTGGATCGCGCGCCTCCTCATCGGTCGCCTGGAGGCCGTCGCGCGTGCCCGAGGGCCGAAGTTGGCCGTTAGCTCCGCTGGGGAGCGCCTCCCGGATGCCGAGCCACGGGTCACCGCCTTCACGCTCACCCTCGACCGGCTCGCCGACCCGCGGGGCCGGCAGCTGCCCGCCTTCGAGCCGCAGGCCGGGAAGTGGGAGGAGCTGCGCTGGTCGCTCGAGCGCCTGGCCGCCCGGTTCGGGGAGGGCCGCCTCTGGCGGGCCGAGCTCGTCCGTCCGCATGCGTCGCGCCCCGAGGAGCGGGCGCGGCTCGTCGACATCGGTCCATGACACGCCTGTTCACCGACCACCCGCTCGTCCAGGTCGAGGCCGATGCCACCGGCATCCCGCTGCGGCTGCGGATGGACGGCATCGACCACGGCGAGGTGGGGATCTGCAACCGCTGGCGGGTCGACGACGACTGGTGGCGCGAGCCGGTGTCGCGTGCCTACTACAAGCTCGTCACCCGCTCCGGGCTGCTGTGCGTCGTCTTCTGGGACGAGGTCCGCGGCACCTGGCACCTCGAGCGCATCTTCGACTAGGGATGGGCGCTGGGGCTGAGGCGTATATACGTATATACGCACGCCCGAGGCGCCACCCTCCCCGCTTCCGGTGGCATCGGTCGTGCGATGCTTGCTGACATGAGTGACTTCGACCGGCAGCCGGGAGCCATCGACGACCCGGGCATGAAGGGCGGCATCGATCCCCAGCTGGACCCGCTGCCGCGGGGCGACACGGCCGACGACATCGGCGGCCCCGGCGAGCCAGTCGCCGCCGAGCTCGACATGCCGGGGCCCGACGACCCGGTCGCATGGAGCTACGTCCAGCCCGGGACGGAGGTTGTCGGCCGCGGCGGCGAGCGCCTCGGGAAGGTGGCCGCCATGCTGGGCACCGAGGCGGAAGGGATCTTCCACGGCATCGCCCTCGACGCCGACCATGGCCCGGATCGCATGATCCCGTCGGATGCGGTCCGCAGCCTCACCTCGTCGCGCGTCGAGGTCGATGTCGCGGCCGGGGCCCTCGCCGACCTCGAGCCCTACCAGCTACAGGAGCGCTGATCCGCCGGGTACCATCTGGCGCGCATGGCCGACCCGTTTCCCGTCGATCGCCTGTGGCCCGACCCGGCAACCGACATCCCGCTCGACGAGCTGCTCGCCGCCTACGAGCCCCCGCGCGTGTCGGGACGGCCGTCGGTTTCGATCAACATGGTCACCAGCGTCGACGGCCGCGCCCAGGTGAATGGCACCACCGAGGGCCTGGGCACCCGGGTCGACCGGCGGCTCATGCGGCTCTACCGGGCGGCCCATGACGCGGTCGCCAGTGGCGCCGGCACGGTGCGCGCGAGCGGGGTATGGCTCCGGGTCCCGACAGACCTGGGGCAGCGGCGCGTCGCCGCGGGACGGCCGGCGCAGCCGCTGAGCGTGGTGATCGCCGGTAGGACGCCGATCGATGCGGCCGATTGGCACGGGCGGGACGAGGCGCGGCTGCTGGTCATCGGGAAGGCGAATCCACAGGTGCCGATGCCCGGCGTCGAGCTGGTCCGCGCGCCCACCGACCAGCCGGATCCACGCTGGATCCTCGAGACGCTCGGTGCGCGAGGCGTGACATCGGTCCTGCTCGAGGGCGGCCCACGGATGAATGCTGCGTTCCTCGCCGTCGGCTGCCTCGACGAGGTGTGCTGGACGCTCGGCGCCAGCCTCATTGCCAGCGATGCGCTGCCGATGGTGACCGCCGTGCCGGGTGGCTCGCCGTTCGCCGCCGACCCGCGCCCGGGTCACCTGGCGAGCGTCCTGCGCGACGGCGACGAGCTCTTCCTGCGTTATCGGTTCGGCTAGCATCGGTCGATGATCGACCTCGGCCAGACCGGCGTCTGGGGCCACCTGGACTCGCTGCCGGTGGAGGAGCTGCGCGCGTATGCGCGGCGCGCCGAGGAGCTGGGCTTCGGGACGCTGTGGGTGCCCGAGACGGTGGGACGCCACCCCTTCACGCTGCTGGGGATGCTTGCCGGCGGGACGAGCTCGATCACCCTTGGGACGAGCATCGTCGGCATCTACGGCCACGACGCGCAGGCGACCCGCATGGCGGCGCTTACGCTCGCCGAGGCGACCGGCGGGCGGTTCGTCCTCGGGCTTGGCGTGTCGCATCCGCACCTGGTGACGAAGCTGCGCGGCCACGAGTTCGGGCGCCCGGTGACGGCGATGCGCGACTTCCTCGCGGCCTATCGCGCCGCCCCGTGGCGCGGTCCGTCGGTGCCGGGGGAGCCGCCCGTCCTCCTGGCCGCCCTGCGTGATCGCATGCTCAGCCTCGCCGCGAGCGACGCCGACGGCGCGTTCCCGTACCTCGTCACCCCCGAACGGGTGGCAGCGATGCGGCGGACGCTGGATGCCGCCACCTCGAATGGTTCGCGGCCGCTCCTGGCGGTGTCCTGCCCGTCCGTGCTCGAGACCGATGCCGACCCGGCACGGGTCGCCGCCCGCGCCTACCTCGGGCCGTACCTGCGCACGCCGACCTACCACGCCAGCTGGGAGCTCCAGGGCTTTGACGCCGCCGACTGGGAAAAGCCGGGCAGCGATCGGCTGGTGGATGGCATGGTCGCGTGGGGCGACGCCGATGCGATCCGCGCGCGGGTGGCCGCGTTCGTCGAGGCCGGCGCGGACCACGTGGCGATCATCCCCGTCTCACCTGAAGGGACGACCGAGCACCTCCCGCTGCTGGAGGCGCTCGCCCGCTAGCCCCGCCGCGCCTGCCAGGTCGCGCGGTCGATCCCGTAGACCAGGAGGTGGTGCCCGCGGAGCTCCGTCGCCCCGCGCGGCGTCTCGCCGAGCTTGGTGACGACACGGATCGACGCCGCGTTTGCCGGGTCGATAAGGCTGATCCACGCGTCGGGGTCGGTGACGTGGGCGAATGCCCAGTCGAGCGCGGCGCCCGCGGCCTCGGTGGCGTAGCCGCGTCCCCACCATGCGCGGCCGAACATGTAGCCGAGCTCCGGGGCCGGCCAGCCGTGCGGGTACCACATGCTCACGCGACCGATGAACGCGTCACTCTCGCGCTCGACGACGGCCAACGGACCGTAGCCTCGCAGCCGCCAGTGGCCGAGCCGCGCGGCGACCGCCCGCCAGCAATCCTCCATCGAAGGGAGCGAGCGGTCGCCGACGAAGCGCATCACCTCGGGGTCCTGGCTCAGCTCGAAGAGCGCAGCCGCGTCGGCCTCGACGAAGGGGCGCAGGACGAGACGTTCGGTCTCGAGGGTCGGGATCTCCATCACCGCATGATGCCCGCATGATCCGCCGTGATGAGCGAAACCTCGGCGGTCGCCGCGGCCTGTGGCACTACGTGGCGCTGGTCGCGTTCGGCTCGACCGCCTACATCGGGGCGTTCACCGCCGGCGCGCTCGCCGCACCGCAGCTCTCCGGGCAGGCCGCGACCTCGAAGTGCGCCGCTTCGGGAGTGGCGAGCAGCAGGCCGGCGTCGACGCGAACGACCGATTGGCCGTGGAGGATCGGCTCGCCGCAGCCGACGCAGGTGTGGCCGGTCGCCTCGTGCATGGGCTCCATGGTCGCATCTTGAGGGAAGGGAGCGAGGCACCAACTGGCTGTGCATGATAGAACATCTGTTCTATCATCCGATGTCCGATGGCCACGCCGGACACCCCCTACGCCGAGCTCCACGCGCACAGCAACTTCAGCTTCCTCGACGGCGCGTCGCATCCCGAGGAGCTGGTAGCGACCGCCGCGCTGCTCAGCCTCCCGGCCCTGGCGATCACCGACCATGCCGGCCTCTACGGCGCGGTGCGGCTCTGGAAGGCGGCGCGCGAGACGACGACCGATGCGGCCCGCGAGGCGGGACTGCATCCCGTGCGCCCGATCATCGGCCTCGAGGTGGCGATCCCGCGCGACGAGGCCGAGCTGCGCCTCGCGCGACGCGGTCGCAGGCTCAACGATCCGCTGCGTGGCGCGAAGGCGAGCCGCGGCTGGCCCGGCGAGCTCCATGCCGGACCGATCCCCGGCGACCACCTCGTCCTGCTCGCGCGCGACGCGGCCGGCTACTCGGCCCTCTCGCGCCTCGCCTCGCGCGGCCATCTCGCCGGGGAGAAGCAGTTCCCCATCTTTGGGCGCTCACTCGTCGAGGCTGCCCTCGACGGCGCGCGCGGCCACCTCGTGGCGCTCACCGGCTGCCGCAACGGGGAGGCGCCGCGCCACCTCCTCGCCGGCGATGCCGAGGCGGCGCTCGCGGCCGCGCGCCGCTGGGCGAGCCACCTCCCCGACGGTGACCTGCTCGTCGAGCTGGCCCACCATCTCGAGCCAGACGACGACTGGCTCGTCGCCCGGCTCGCCGAGGTGGCCGACGCGGCCGGCCTGCCAACCGTGGTCACCAACGAGGTCCACTACGCGGTCCGTGACCGGCATCGGCTCCAGGACGTGCTGGTCTGCATCCGTCACGGGGCGACGCTGGAAGAGGCGCGCGAGCTCCTGCTCCCCAACGCCGAGTACGGCCTCAAGGACGCGGCCGAACTGGCGCGCATCGGTGCCGGGCTGCCGGACGAGCGGACCCGTCGCGCGTGGGTGGACGGGATGGCGCGGGCGGGCGCCATCGGCCAGGCGTGCGAGCTCGACCTTGACTTCGAGCGCTACCGATTTCCGGGGTTCACGGTCCCCGAGGGCGAGACGCCGTTCTCATATCTCTACCAGCTTGCCCACGAGGGCTTACGCGTCCGTTATCGGCCGATTACCAAGCGCGCCCTCAACCAGCTGGCCCACGAGCTCGACGTCATCGACCGCACGAACCTGTCCGAGTTCTTCCTCATCGTCTGGGACCTCATGGAGTTCGCACGGCGCGGAAGGATCATCGGCCAGGGGCGGGGGAGCGCCGGCGACTCGATCGTGGCCTACTGCCTGGGCATCACCAAGGTCGACCCGATCGCCCACAAGCTCCTCTTCGAGCGCTTCATCAACGAGGCGCGCGCGCTGCCCGACATCGACATCGATTTCGACGTCAACCGCCGCGAGGAGGTGATCCAGTACCTCTACGCCACCTCCGGCGCCGATCACGCCGCCATGGTCTGCACCGTCATCACCTACCGTGCCCGGTCCGCGGTCCGCGAGGTGGCGAAGGCCCTCGCCTTCCCGCTCGAGTCCATCGACCACCTGGCGAAGGCGCTCGACACGCGTGACGCGACCGATGTCGCCCGTGACCTCGCCCTCGACGGCAGCTTTGCCTGGCTCTTCGACGAGCTTGGCATCGAGATGACCGATGTCGCCTTCCCGCCCGGCCGCGACGGCCGGGGCGACGAGGCGCTCGTCCAGCGCACCTCGGACTCGTCGTGGAACAGCCGCTCGCGCCCGGTCCTCGACCCGACCCCACGGCCGGTGAGCGAGGGCGGCTGGTACCCGCCGCAGCGGAAGCGCGCGCTCGATGCCTCGGTCACGACGGTGAAGCATGAGTCGGAAACGACGAAGCGCTATGCGCGGAGCGGCGAGCTCGCCGGCGACGAGCTGCGCCTGCCCACGCCCCGCGACAACGGGTCGCCGGGGCCGTCGAGCGGCCGCCCGGCCCTCGTGCGCGTGGATCCGGAGAGCGGCATGCCCGTGGAGGAGCGGCGCCGTCCGCGGGTCGTGCCGGAGGCGGGAGCCGAGGAGCAATCCTGTCAGATTCCCACCCCAGGATCGTTAGGCGGGCATGCAGGCTCAGACCAGGCCGATATCGGTCCTGAAACCTATGGAAACCTGCGGTTCGGAGGCACCGGAACGACCGATTCCCCGCCTAACGGTCACCCCAGGACAATTCGACAGGAAACCGGGCTGCCGGTCGCACCGCCCGCCCGGCTGAACCGCTGGCAGTGGCTCCTCGCCCTGTGCGCGGAGATCGACGGCTTCCCGCGGCATCTCGGCATCCACGTCGGCGGGATGCTCGTCACCCGCACCCCGCTCATTGACCTCGTCCCGATCGAGCGCGCGACGATGCCGAACCGCGTCGTCACCCAGTTCGACAAGGAGGACGTCGAGGCGCTGGGCCTCGTGAAGATCGACCTGCTCAGCCTCCGCACCCTGGGCGTCGTCTCCGACGCGCTGGACCGGATCGAGCGCGACACGGGCACCAGGATCGACCTCGACAGCCTCCCGCACGACGACCCGGAGGTCTATCGGTCCATCAGCAGCGCCGACACGGTCGGCATGTTCCAGGTCGAGAGCCGGGCTCAGATGCAGTCGCTGCCGAAGGCGCGCCCGGAGCGCTTCGAGGACCTGGTCGTGCAGGTCGCGATCATCCGCCCCGGCCCGGTGCAGGGCAACGCGGTCCATCCGTACCTGCGAAGGCGCGCCGGCGAGGAGGAGGTCACCTATGCCCACGAGAGCCTGCGTCCGATCCTCGAGGACACGCTGGGCGTGATCCTCTACCAGGAGCAGGTCATGCAGGTCGCGATCGACGTCTGCGGCTACTCGGCCACCGAGGCGGACATCTTCCGCAAGGCGATGGGCAGCCATCGCTCCCACGCCAAGATGCAGGCCGAGCGCGGCCGGTTCGTCGGCGGCGCCATGCGCACCGGGCTGACGGAGCAGGACGCGGAGGCGCTCTTCCAGAAGTGCTCCGCCTTCGCCGAGTTTGGCTTTGCCCGCGCCCATGCGGCCGCGTTCGCGAAGATCACCTACGACACCGCCTGGCTGAAGCGCTACTACCCGGCCCACTACACCGCCGGCGTGCTGAACAACCAGCCGATGGGCTTCTACTCGCCGGCGGTCGTCGTCAATGATGCGAAGCGGCACGGGATCGCCGTGCTGCCGGTCGACGTCAACGCGTCCGCATGGGAGCACGACACGCGTCCCAACGAGCGCGGCACGTACGACATCCGGCTCGGGCTGCGCCAGGTGAAGGGGATCGACGAGCAGGCGCGCGAGACGCTCGAGCGCGAGCGCGCCATCGGTCCGTACGCGAGCGTCCGCGACTTCGTGGCCCGCACCGGCCTCGGCGAGCAGGTGGTGGAGCGGCTCATCAGCATCGGTGCTTTCGACTGGACCGCTGTGCCCCGTCGCGAGCTCCTCTGGCAGCTCCGCAGCACACTCCCCGACGCGGATCCCGCGCGTCCCGCACTGGGCCTGACCGATGACGCCCAGCGTGCGCTGGGCGCCTCCCTGCCACCGATGAGCGTCGCCGAGCGGGTGGCCGCCGACTACCGCGAGACGGGCGTCAGCCCGAGCCTGCATGCCGTCGAGCTGTTCCGCGAGCGGCTCGCGGCGCGCGGCGTGATCACGGTCGCGGCGGCGGGGGCGCTGCGAGACCGGTCGCAGATCCGGCTGGCGGGGCTCGCGGTATCGGTCCAGCACCCGATGACGGCGAAGAACTTCGTCTTCATCGCGCTCGAGGACGAGACGGGGATGATCAACGTCACCCTGCGCCCGCAGGTCTACACCGCGAACCGCGCGCTCCTCCACCGCTCGCCGCTGCTCGTCATCGACGGGCGGCTCCAGGTCGAGGGCGCGGTGCTCAATGTCATCGCGCGGCGGCTCCACACCGTCGACGACCTGCTCGAGCAGCAGCCCGGCCGCCTCGACCTCGCGAAGCAGCAGCGGATGTTCCGCTGACTCCGGCCTTGACGCCCAGACGGCGTCCGGGCACCCTTCGCGACCGGAGGATCAAACGACATGCTTCACGGCGCACGCATCATGCTCCAGGCCTGACCGATGCCGGAGAACATGGTCAGGACCTTCGAGCAGCCGGACGCTCGGCGCGAGTTCTCGAACGGGACCCTGGACCTGATCAAGATCGGGCCCCTCACCTTCGGTCGGGAGACTCTGGAGCCGGGGTGGCGCTGGTCGGTGGACGTGAAACCGCTCGCCGGGACTGAGCGCTGCGAATTCCACCATGTCGGGCTTCAGATCAGCGGCCGCTGGGCCTGCGAAGATCGCGACGGAAACCTGATCGAGGTGGGCCCGGGCGACATCTTCGACATCCCGCCCGGCCACGACGCGTGGGTCGTCGGTGACGAGCAATCGGTAACCCTTGACTTCCAGGGCATCGCGGACTGGGCGCTGCGCTCGACGACGGCGCGTGTGCTCACCACGGTGGCCTTCGTGGACATCGTCGGGTCGACGGCGCTCATCGAACGGATCGGAGACGGCGCGTGGCGTCGGCTCCTCGACCAGTACCGGGAGGGGACAGCCATCGTCCTCACGGCGCATGCGGGCATCCTCGTCGACACGGCCGGCGACGGGATCCTCGCCCGCTTCGACAGCCCGACCGCCGCCGTTCGCGCCGCGATCGGCATCGGCGAAATCGGAGAGCGACTTGGCATCCAGACTCGCGCCGGGATCCACACCGGCGAGGTGGAGCTCTCCGATGACGGGCTCAGCGGCCTGGCTGTCCACGTCGGTGCGCGAGTCGTGGCCGAGGCGGGGCAGGGGGAGATCGTGGTGACGGCGACAACTCATGCCCTGACCCACGATGCCGGCTTTGCGTACGAGCCGCGCGGACCCGTCGAGCTGCGCGGCGTCAGCGGGCCACGCGAGCTCTACGCTCTGCACCGCGGCTGAAACGCAACGGTTTTCCGCGCCGTCATGACAACGTCCGGTGACCTTGGGGAGCAGATGCGCGCCTTCGCCTTCGGCCTGCCCGAGGCCTGGGAGGACCATCCGTGGGGCGACACCGTCGCCAAGGTCGGGAGGAAGGTCTTCGCCTTCCTGGGCATGCCGGGAGAGAACGGACAAGTCCACGTCACCGTCAAGCTCCGCGACTCGCACGAGGAGGCGTCGTCGATGACGTGGGTCACGCCGGCACGCCATGGGCTCGACCGCGGCGGCTGGGTGAGCTGCACGGTCCCCGCCGACGTGCCGATCGATCTCCTCACCGGCTGGATCGAGGAGAGCTACCGACTCGTCGCACCGAAGAGGCTCATCGCGCTTCTCGCCGGTCGCGAGATGGCATGAGCACCCTGCGGGCCGCGCTCCGACCCGAGGACGGCGTTCTCGCCGGCTGGCTCGCCGTGGTGGCACCGGGGTTCAGCGCCTGGCTGAGCCCGATCGCCTGAGCGGCGGACCTCGCCGCAGCGCCGGGCGCGAAGGTTGACGTCGCATCAGCTCCCACGGTGCAACCCGCCGCCGGAACCGATCCGTAGGGAGCGGCGTCCGAAGGGGTGCTGCGCAGCATCGAATCCATCCCGAACATGGAGACCGATCCGATGCGACGATTTCTCGGCGCGCTGCTCGCGGCGGGCGCTTCCATCCTCGTGCTCGCCGGGCCGGCGGCCGCCTGCGGCGGCCTCATCGGTCCCAACGGCGCCGTCAACCTGCTCCGCACCACGACCCTCGCCGGCTACCACGCCGGCGTGGAGCACTACGTCACTGCTTTCGAGTTCGCCGGTGGCGGCGGGGCCTTCGGGAGCATCACCCCCCTGCCGGGCATCCCCAGCAACGTCGAACGCGGCGGCGATTGGACCCTCCAGCGCCTCATCCGCGAGACCGACCCGCCACCAGCCTTCGCCTTCGACCTGGCCGGCCGGGCCACCGCGGCTCCGAGCGCCGAGGTGCTCCTCCAGACTCGGATCGACGCGCTCGACATCACGATCCTGCGCGGAGGCGGCGACGAGGTCGGCCGCTGGGCGACCGAGCACGGCTTCCGGCTGCCGCCCGACGCGCCCGAGGTGCTCGACTTCTACGCCAACCGCTCGCCGATCTTCATGGCCGCCAACTTCGACGCTGATGCGGCCGCTGCGCGCGGCCAGGGCCTCGGCGACGGAACGCCGGTGCACCTCACGATCCCGACCGACAACCCGTGGGTCCCCCTGCGCATCCTCGGCCTCGGCAAGGCCCCCGCCGAGCGCGTGGAGGCGGATGTCTACCTCCTGACCGATGACCGCCCGGCACTCCTCCCGAACCCCGGCCTGCTGCTCCCCAACGATGGGCTGAAGCTCGCGCACAGCGACGCCGCCTCCGCGACGCTGCTCGACGATCTGCGCTCGGACAAGGGGATGGGCTGGGTGCCGTCGTCCGCGTGGCTGACGAAGATCGCGATCGACGCGGCCGCGCCGCAGCTGACGTTCGATCTCGCGATCGACGCCTCCGGCGCCGGCTCCCCGTCGCCGGTCGATGCCGGCTTTGCCCCGTTCGGGCCCACGCCGGTCCCGGGGTCGCCGGTGCCGTATCTTCTGCTCGTGGCAGCCGCGGTCATCGTGGCCGTACCGCTGGCGGGCGACCGCCTCGGCCGACGGGCGAACGTCGGTGGGCCGCTGCGGCCGGCATGAGGCGCGCGATACATCGGTCACGCGCCATCGTGGCGGCGCTGCTGCTCCTCCTGGCCCTCGCGGCCTCGGGGTGCGGCAGCGTCGCCGCCGCCGAGCGGGTCACGATCCGCATCCACTACTCCTCGTTTGACCCACCGCGGGTAGTGGTGCCGTTCGGGGTACCGGTGACGTTCGTGCTCGTCAACGACGACCCGATCGACCACGAGTGGATCGTCGGCGATGCCGCCGTGCATGCCGCGCATCGCACCGGGACCGAGCAGCATCACGATCAGCGCCCGACCGAGGTCTCGATCGCCGCGCTGACGACGCGCGAGACCACGATCACCTTCCCGACCCGTGGGTTGTTGGCGTATATCTGCCATCTCCCTGGGCACGAGGCGTATGGCATGGTCGGCATCGTGAGCGTCGAGTAGCGCCAAGCGACGGAGCTTGAGCGGATCTGAGCCCTCAGCCGGGGGCAGCCGCGGGCGCACCCAGGACGACCGGCAGGATGTTCCCGAAGAAGTAGCCGGCGATGCCGGCCACTGCCCCGATCGCGAGGATCTCGAGGCCGGACGCGAGCCACCCGCGATGCGTCCAGCGGCTCTTCACCACGCCGATGAGGAAGAGGACCGCGAGCGTCGCGATCGTCGACGCCACGACCGCGACGTCGCTCCCGAGGAAGAGGTGCGGGATGACGGGCACCGCGGCACCGATCCCGAACGCGGCGCCCATCACGAGCGCGCCCTGCAGCGGCGATCCCTCATCCGGCTCGACGGCCAGCCCGAGCTCCTTCTCGACCATCGTCTTGAGCAGCACCTCCGGGTACTGCGCGAGGTCGCGTGCCACCGATGCCGCCGTGTCGTGCGGCAGCCCGTCCTCGGCGAGCATGTACGCCATCTCGGCCTGCGCCTCGCCCGGGCGTTCGTGCACCTCGCGCCGCTCGTCGATGATCTGGGTCTCGAAGATCTCGCGCTGGCTCTTGCTCGACAGGTACTCGCCGGCCGCCATGCTGAAGATCCCGGCCAGCGCCGAGGCGATGCCGGCGACGAGAACCGCGAAGCGGCTCGAGCTCGCCCCGGCCACGGTGCTGACGACCGCCAGCGTGCTGACGAGGCCGTCCTGTGCCCCGAAGATTGCCTCTCGGACTTCGCCGAGGAGGCTCGCCCGTCGCCGCTCGTCGGCGAGATGGGCGCGCAGGAACTCCGCATCGAACTCGTGGGCGGCCATGCCGGCCCGCGCGTCCTCGTCCCCCATCAGCGCCGCGTTGCGGGGGTCCATGCGCTGCAAAACTCAGCGGCGCCGGCCGACGAGCAGCCAGGCGGTGGGGAGCAGACCCGCGGCGAGCGCGATCTTCAGCGCGTCCCAGGGGATGAACGGGATCACGCCGTTCGTCACCGCGAACTCCAGGCCCTTGCCGGTGACCGCGGCCAGGACCGGCACGCCGAAGGCGTAGATCACGAGATTGCCGAGCACCATGAGCATCGTGGCCCGGGGAATTGTGCGGTCCCACCCGCGGGCCGCCAGCGCGCCGACGACCGCTGCCGCGATCACGAAGCCGATGAGGTAGCCGCCCGTCGCACCGAGGATCTTCACCACGCCGCTGGCGCCGTCACTGAAGACCGGGGCCCCGAGGGCGCCCATCGCGAGGTAGAGCGCCATGCTCGCGGCGCCACGACGCCACCCGAGCGCCGCCCCGGTGAGGAGCACGGCCGCCGTCTGGCCGGTGAAGGGCACGACCATGCCGGGCGCCGTGAAGCTGATCTGCGCCGCGAGCGCCGTGATCAGCGCGCCGCCGACGACGAGCGCCGCGGTGCGAAGCGCGGTTCCCGTCCGTGACGCGAGCGACGGAATCGCGTCGGCAAGGACCGCCGGCGGCGCCGTGCGGGGAGCATCGGCCGAGATGGTCACGTGTGGAGGCCTCCATCGAGTGGCTGCGATCTGGACAGGTCCCGATTCTACGCAGCCGGGCGGCCGTCGCCGCGCGCCGGCCGCGGTACACTCCTCGCAGGTCCTTTAAGCCCGGCACCGTGAGGCCGGAAAGGAGCGAACATGGCGAGCCTGACCGAACGCGACCTCCCGACGCCTGCCGTCATCGAGCGGCAGGCGTCGTCGCTGTCCTCGGCGACCGTGGGCGGCGCGCTCCTGGCCACCGCGGACGGAACGCTCCATCGCGGTGAGCTTCGTGGAGCGGACCGGGCTGCCGAGGGCGAGCTGGTCTTCACGACCTCGGCGACGGGCTGGGGCGAGATCCTCACCGATCCGTCGTACGCCGGGCAGATCGTCGTCCTCACGCACCCGATGGCGGGCAATTACCGCATCGCCTCCGAGGACCTCGAGTCGAGCCGCGTCCACGCCCGGGCGCTCGTCGCAACGCGCCTGGTGACGCCGCCGGCCGGCCCGGGCCGCTCCCTGGAGGAGCTGCTGGTCGAAGCCGGCATCCCGGCCATCACCGGCGTCGACACACGCGCGATCACCCTCGGGCTGCGTCGCGGCGGGGCGCGCCGCGCGATCGTTCGAGCTGACGATCCGGACGCTGGCTCGCTGGCCGATGGCGTTGCGGCAACGGTGGAGGCGGCGGCGACCCCGGCATGGGATGCGGTGGATCACGTGTCGCGCGTCGCGACCCGTGAACCGTTCCGCCTCCCGCCCGACGCCGAGTGGCGCGGTCGCGTGGTGCTCGTCGACTATGGCGTGAAGCGCTCGCTGCTCCGCGCGCTCACCGCGCGGGGCCTGGAGGTCATCGGGCTGCCTCCCGGCGCGTCGGCCGATGAGGTCGCGGCCGCGGATCCCGACCTCGTCGTGCTGTCGCCCGGTCCCGGCGACCCAGCCCGCATGGCGCTCCAGATCGGGACCGTGGCGCGCATCGCCGCGCGGGCGATCGATGGCGGCCCGCCGGTGCTCGGCATCTGCCTCGGGCACCAGCTCCTTGGACTCGCCGCCGGCGCGCGGACCCGCCGGCTGGCGGTGGGCCACCACGGCGGCAACCACGCGGTCCGCGAGCTGGCCACCGGGCGCGTCGACATCGGCGCCCACAACCACGAGGTGGAGCTGCTCGACGGGCCGGCGCTGGCCGCCGGCGGCTACCGCGTGAGCCATCGCGACCTGAACGACGGGACGGTCGAGGGGCTGGTCCATGGCAGCGGACGAGTGGCATCGGTCCAGTTCCATCCCGAGGGAGCGCCCGGGCCGACTGACGCGTCGCGCATCTTCGACATTGCCGTTGAGCGCGCCACGGCATGACGGCGCCGCGCAGGGTGCTCGTCATCGGGTCCGGGCCGATCCTCATCGGGCAGGCGGCAGAGTTCGACTACGCCGGCGTGCAGGCTTGTCTCGCGCTGCGGGGCGCGGGAGTCGAGACGATCCTCGTCAACTCGAACCCGGCGACGGTGATGACCGATCCCGACGTGGGCGGGACGGTGATCATCGGTCCGCTGACGCTCGGGCACCTCACGCGGGTCATCGAGGAGCACCAGCCGGATGCGCTGCTCCCGACGCTCGGCGGGCAGACGGGCCTGAATCTGGCGGTGGCCCTGGATGACGCCGGCGTCCTGGAGCGGCATCACGTCCGCGTCCTCGGAACGCCGCTCGACGCCGTTCGTGCGGCCGAGGACCGCGGCGGCTTCCGCGACCTGGTGACCGGCATCGGCGAACCGGTGCCGGAGAGCGCGGTCGTCGAGAGCGTCGAGGACGGCATGCGCTTCGTCGAGGCGCTCGGAGCACCGGTCGTCATCCGCCCCGCGTTCACGCTCGGCGGCGGAGGCGGCGGCTTCGCGCACACGCCCGATGAGGCGCGGGCGCGGATCGCGCACGGCCTTGCGACGAGCCCCATCGGCCAGGTCCTCGTCGAGCGCAGCCTGCTCGGCTGGTACGAGATCGAGTTCGAGGTCCTGCGCGACACGGATGACACCACGATCGCGATCTGCGGCATGGAGAACCTGGACCCGATGGGCGTCCACACCGGCGACAGCATCGTCGTGGCCCCCATCCAGACCCTGCCCGACCCGGTCGTTCAGCGGCTCCGGCGCTGCGCCCTGAAGATCGTCCGCGCCCTGAAGCTCGAGGGCGGGTGCAATGTCCAGCTCGCGGTGACGCCGGATGGCAGCGACTACCGCGTCATCGAGGTCAACCCGCGGGTGAGCCGCTCGTCAGCGCTGGCGAGCAAGGCGACCGGCTACCCGATCGCGCGCATCGCGGCCCTCATCGGCCTTGGGCGACGGCTTCACGAGATGCCGAACCCCGCCACCGGCGGCAACAGTGCCGCGTTCGAGCCGGCGGTCGACTACGTCGTCGTGAAGCTGCCGCGCTGGCCGTTCGACAAGTTTCCAACCGCGGACCGCTCGCTCGGGGTGCAGATGAAGGCGACCGGCGAGGCGATGGCCATCGACCGCGAGTTCGGGCCGGCGCTGCTCAAGGCGCTCCGCTCGCTCGAGCCGCGCGGCCGCGGCTGGCTCTGGGAGGAGGCGGCGTGGGGGCTCGACGACCACGCGCCGGCCGACCTGGACGCGTTCCTGAGCCCCACCGACACGCGCCTGTGGCGGATGGTCGCGCTGCTGCGCCATGGATGGACCGATGCCGCCGCGATCGCGGCGGCGACCGGGATCGCGCCCTGGTTCACCGAGCGCCTCGCCGAGCTCGTCGATGCCGAGCGGCGGCTGGAGGGCGCCCCGCTCCTCGACGCGAAGCGCGCCGGCTTCGGCGATGCGGAGATCGCGACCCTCGGGGGCGTGCCGCCGGCCGCGATTCGGCGCGCGCGGGTCCGGGCCGGGATCCTGCCGAGCTACCGCCGGGTCGACACCTGCGCCGGCGAGTTTCCGGCCGAGACGCCGTACTTCTACAGCTCGTACGCGCTCTCCGAGGTGCCGCCGCCGTCGGAGCGGCGCAGCGTGATCGTCGTCGGCTCGGGGCCGATCCGCATCGGACAGGGGATCGAGTTCGACTACTGCTCGGTCCGCGCCGCGTGGGCGATCCGCGAGCTCGGCTACGATGCGGTGGTCATCAACAACAATCCGGAGACGGTCTCGACCGATTACGACGCCTGCAGCCGCCTCTACTTCGAGCCGCTCGACACCGAGAGCGTGCTCGACGTCATCGATCACGAGCGTGCCCTGACCGGCGAGCCGCCGATCGTGCTGCTCACCTTCGGCGGTCAGACGGCAATCGACCTTGCCCGCGACCTCGCGTACGCCGGGGTGCCGGTCGCGGGCCTCACCGCCGATGCCATCGAGATCACGGAGGATCGCGAGCGGTTCGCCGCGCTGCTCGACGAGCTCGGCATCGACGGCCCGCGCGGAGCGCTGGCGACGGATGCGGACGAGCTGCGTGGCGCCTCGCAGCGGCTCGGCCTTCCGGTCATCGTGCGCCCGTCATGGGTGATCGGCGGGCGGGGGATCGCGATCCTGCGGGATGGCGAGGATCTCGATCGGTACCTCGCCACCGATGTCGGATGGCCGATCCGGGTCGACGAGCTCGTCGCTGGCGTCGAGCTCGATGTCGACGTCATCAGCGACGGGCGCGAGTGGAGCGTGCCCGGCATGCTCGAGCAGCTCGATCCGCCGGGCGTCCATTCCGGCGACAGCATGGCCGTCCTGCCCCCACAGACGATCTCGCGTGCAGTGCAGGAGGCGGCGGCGGCTGCTGCGGGTCGCATCGCGACCGCGCTCGGGGTGCGCGGGGTGCTCAACGTGCAGATGATCGCCGCCGGGGATCGGATGGTCGTCATCGAGGCCAACCCGCGGGCCAGTCGCACGGTGCCGATCGTCGCCAAGGCGATCGGCCGCGACGTGGTGGCGGCCGCGGTGCGCTGCGCGCTGGGCGGCACGCTTGCCGAGGCGGGGCTGACCGCCGGCCTGGCGCAGGATGGGCCGATGGTCGCGGTCAAGGCACCGGTCGGTTCGCTGTGGCGCTTGCCCGGAGTGGATGCCACGCTCGGACCGGAGATGCGATCGACCGGTGAGGTCCTGGGCCTGGCGGAGCGCTACGACGACGCGCGCCGCGCGGCAGAGGAGGCGGCCGCCGCGCACGCCTGAGTGGCCGGACGTGCATGGGGAGCCGCCGGTGCCTCAGTACGGAGGGTCCTGAGACGCCGACGACTCCCAGAGGCGAGCGGATCGGGCCGTGACTTGACGTCGGCGCGAAATGTCACCGCGGGCCGAGCTTCCCTTGATGACGGCCGACGCCAGTCGAGCAGCCTGACGGGTGCTCGTCCACGTCCCGGGAGAAGAGCAAGCCGCGTGCCAGCGGCACGCCCTCGGCGTCAGCGGCGCCGCGCGCTCGTGGTGCGCCCGCCGGACCGCGCCAGCCGTCGTCGGAGATAGCCGCCATAGAACCCGGCGAGGGCGCCGATGATCGTCATGAACATGCCACTGAACGCCAGCGACACCGCTGCCTGGGCCGGCGCGATGGGAGCGGTGGTGAGCTGGACGCCGCGCACCGCCAGCACGGCCAGCACGAGGCTGAAGATCACGTACCCGAGCGCGGCTGAGAGGGCGCCGTACGCCCACGGCCGCGGCCATCCGAACCAGCCGGCGGCGACGAGCGAGCCGAACGTCCCGAGCGAGGCGACGATGCCGACGACCGAGCTGCCGAGCAGCGTCGTGCCGACGTAGCAGATCGCCCACGTGATGCCGAACGCGACCCACACGATCGGTCGCCGGCTGAGGAGGTAGAAGGTCCGCACGACGGAGCCAAATGGCCCGTCGTAGCTGAAGCCGGCCAGCGGGTCCGGGTGCCCGGGCAGCGGCGGCGGCATCGGGAAGATGCGCTGCAACCGACCCTGCTGGCGACTCGCGCCGGCGACACGCGGCTCGTCGGCGACCGGCTCGTCGACGTTGTAGCCGGTGGCGGCCAGGCGGGCACGACGGCGGGCCTCCGCGCGGGATTCGGGTGTCTGGCGGGATCGGCTTGGCATGGGCGGCCGATTGTACGCGAAGAAGGCGAGACAGTCCGTTCGGGGTAAGCGGGCGGTAATCGCCCGATAAGCGCGCGCCGCGACCATCGCATGCCTGCCGCCTCCGCCAGGAGGACCTCCGCGTGGCTGATCGTCCGCAGACCGCCGGCCCGGTGGCCGTGCTCATTGCCCTCGCCCTCGCGCTCGGTGCGACGCTGCCCGCGCTCGCCGACTTCACCTTAGGCGTCACGGCCGAGGCGGTCGCCGACGCCGGCGGCCACCTCGTCATCTCCGAGCTCGAGACCGGTGGAGCGAGCGCGTCGGACGAGTTCGTCGAGCTCTACAACCCGACCATCGCCGCGATGCCGCTCGAAGGCCTCGAGCTCATCTATGTCACGTCAACCGGGACGACAGTTACCCGCAAGGCATCGTGGCCGCTGGGTGCGCCCACGATTCCGCCCGGCGGGCACTATCTCGTCACCAACGATGCGGGCGTCTACGCGGCCATCGGGGACGCGACGTATGCGAGTGGCGTCGCGGCCACGGGCGGCACCTGGGCGCTGCGCATCCAGGGCGCCGCCACGGCCGTCGATGCGATCGGGTGGGGAACCGCCACGGCGTGGCTGGAGGCGCGTGCGGCCCCGGCGCCGGCGGCCGGCTCGAGCCTCGAGCGGCTCCCCGGCGGTGACGCCGGTTCGGGGCAGGATGGCAACGACAACCTCGTCGATTTCGCCGTCCGCGCGACGCCGGCGCCGCAGAACGCCGCAACACCACCGATCGTGGTTGCCTCGCCGACGCCGAGCCCGTCTCCCTCGCCCTTGGGCACTCCCACGGCGAGCGAGACCTCGTCGCCGACGCCGTTCTCGACCGCGAGCTCGACACCCACCGCCAGCCCCACGCCGGTGCCGACGCCCACGTCCACGCCGGTGCCCACGCCAACGCCGACGCCGGTACCGATGACGATCGCGGAGGCCCGGGCACTCACCGACGGCGCGCGCGTCACCGTTCGGGGCGTCGCGCTGACCGACCACGCCTTCGGCGACGGCGGCGGTTACCTCGCCGACGACACCGGCGGGGTGGCCGTGCTGCTGTCCAGCGGAGCCTTCACGCGGGGCACCGAGCTCCTCGTGACCGGGACGATCAACGACCGGTATGCGCAGCGCACGATTCGGACGGACGCGGCCGGTGTGGCGGCGCTCGGTGCGGCAGCAGAGCCGAGCGCCCCGTTTATGGCGACCGGCGGCATCGGCGAATCGGTCGAGGGAACCCTGGTCGAGGTGGCCGGGACGATCGTCGGCTCGCAGACGATCCTCTCCGGCGGAACCGCGGTGCAGCTCGACGATGGCACCGGCGAGGTCCGCGTGCTCGTCGGCGATGCGACTGCCATCGACGTCACCACCTGGCAGTCGGGCGCGTCGCTCCGCATCCGAGGCGTTTCCGGCCAGCGCGACAGCTCGGGGACGGCGACGGCCGGATACCGGGTCCAGCCACGGGACCCGGCGGACGTCCTGGCCGTTTCGCCGCCCGCCGCGCCGACACCGACGCCGAGTCCCCTTCCCACGTCCTCGTCGTCCGCCGCCGCGACCCCTTCGCCCTCGGGCACGGTGACTGCCACCCCCAGTCCTTCGGCGCTGCCGCTCATGACCGTCGCCACCGCGCGGGCTGCGGCGACGAACGCGAAGCTCCGCATCCGCGCCGTCGTGACCGTCCCGTCGGGCCTGGTGGAGGCCGGCTCCGCAGTGGTCCAGGACGCCTCCGGGGGCATCCTCGTGCGGCTCGGCGCCGATGCGGGGAGCCTGCGACGCGGCGAGCTGGTCGAGCTTGCCGGCACGCGGTCGACGAAGTCCGGCATGGTGAGCCTGCGGATCACCATGCCGCCCCTGCGCCTGGGTCACGCCGCGGAGCCGCGTGCCATTCGGACGGCGACCGGCCGCGCCGGTGAGCGTGTTGAGGCGCGGCTGGTGGTCGTTCGGGGTGTCGTCAGCGGTCGGGTGGCACGGTCGAGCAGCGGCAGTGTCTCGTTCGACCTGGACGACGGAAGCGGCCCGCTCCATGTCGTCGTCTCGCCCAGGACCGGGATCACCGCCGCCGGCCTCGCCCCCGGATCGTGGCTCGAGGTCCGCGGTGCGCTCGGCCAGGTGACGACCGGCAGCCAGCCCCTGCGCGGCTATCGGCTGTGGCCCCGCGACCGTGGCGATCTCGTGATCCTGGCGGCCGCCACCGCGGGAGGGTCGACGCACAACGGTTCGTCAGCCGGCGGCTCCGTCAGCGGTGGCGCGGTCGGAGTCCCGGGGACGGGGGAGGGCCGTGACCCATCGCCGAGCGCCGGGACGGAGCCATCCCTCGGCGGCCCGCCGGCGGCGCACGGCTCGCCGACCGGAACGCCAGCGCTCACGATGCCTCGCGGCGCTGCCGGCTCCTCGGCCCGCCCGCGCGGTGCGGACGCCGGCCTGTCCCGGGGAGCGCCGACCGCGCCCGACGATTCGCGGATGCCTGCGGGAATCCTGCTCATCGGGCTGGCCGGCCTCACCGCCGGCGGTGCCGCGGCCTGGCGAACCGGGCTGGCCGGCCGGCTCACCGGCCCGCCGAACGGCCCGGCCGCTCCCGGCGAGCCGGACGCTGGAGCGCACGAGGGTGCACCGGACGACACGGACGAGCTTCCGCTCACCCGTCTCAGCGTCGTCGGTGGCGCGGATCGGGGCGGTTCATGAGCCTGCCGTTGCACACGTGCGCCACGCTCAGGCTGAGCGTGGCGCGTATACTCCCGCCGTCTCGGCCGCCGGCCGACCCACCGCAGCCCGGAGCACCGCGTGACGGACCACTCGACGGCAGACGCCCCGCGCACTGGCAACCGCCAGTACCACATCGCGCTGGAGCGTGGCGAGCTCGCCGAGTATCTGCTCCTCGTCGGAGATCCGGGTCGGGTGGCGAAGGTATCGGCGCACTGGGACGACGTGGAGCTGCAGCGCAGCAACCGCGAGATCACGACCGCGACGGGCACCTACGGCGGGATGCGGGTCAGCTGCATGTCGACCGGGATGGGCACCGACAACGTCGAGATCGTGCTGGCCGAGGTGATGGAGATCACCGACCGGCCGACCTTCATCCGCGTCGGCTCCTCCGGCGCGCTCCAGCCGGAGATCCGGATCGGCGACCTCATCGTGTCCATCGGGGCGGTCCGCCTCGAGAACACGACGGACTGGTACGTCCGCCCCGGATACCCGGCCATCGCGCATCGCGACGTCGTCTGGGCACTCGAGGCCGCCTGTCGCGACCTCGGCGTGCGCTACCACGTCGGGATGACGGCGACCGCCAGCGGCTTCTACGCTCCGCAGGGACGTGCCATGCGCACGCTCCCGGTTCGCTATCCTGAGCTCGCAGAGGAGCTGCGGCGCGCGGGCGTTGCGAACCTCGAGATGGAGTCCTCGGCACTCTTCGTGCTGGCAGGGCTGGCCGGACTCCGGTCGGGCACCATCTGCGCCGCCTACGCTCAACGCGTCGACGGCACCTTCCTGGAGGGAGCGGAGAAGGAGGCCGCGGAGGCACGTTGTATCGAGGCCGGGCTGGCCGGCATCCACCTGCTCTGGGAGATCGACCACCAAGAAGGCGGAGATCCCCACGCGAGCTGGTCGTCATTGATCGGCTCGCGGAGCGGGGGCTCGTAACCGAACCGGCGGCGACATCCGACCGCCGGACCTAAGGAGGCAGACAGACCGATGGCGACCACGGCCTATTGCGTCAAGTGCAAGGCAAAGCGTGAGATGAATAACGAGCAGAAGATCACGATGAAGAACGGCAAGCCGGCCACCGAGGGCAAGTGCCCGGTGTGTGGCACGAAGATGTTCAAGATCGGCGGCTAGCCGGGCCTTCGCACCGAGCGGCCGCTCGGCAGCGTCATTGCGACGCCGCTGGGCGGCCGTTCTGCGTCCTCCCTCATGCGTTCCGAGGCGCACGCCACCCTTGGGCGGTAGAATCTGAGGCGTGGTGGAGGCAGCCGAGTCGTCGGTCCTGGCGATCGACCTTGGCGGGACCCAGATCCGTGCCGCGTACGTCACGCCCGACCTCGCCGTCCTGCATCGCGCCTCCGCGCCGACCGACGACGAGCAAGGGGTCGACGCCGTCGTCGACGCGATCTGTGCGCTCGCCGAGCAGGTTCGCAGCGCCGCTCGGGCCGCCGCCCTGCCCTCGCCGATCGGCGTCGGGATCTCCTCCCCCGGACCGCTCGACCCATGGCGTGGCCTCGTCGTCGCGCCCCCCAACCTCCGCGGCTGGCATGACGTCCCGCTTGCCGAGCGCGTCGAGACCGCGCTCGGCCTGCCGGCGTTCCTCGAGCGCGACACGAACGTCGCGCTCCAGTGCGAGTGGCGCTACGGCGCGGCGCGCGGGACCCGGGATGCGATCTACATCACCGTCTCGACCGGCATCGGCGGCGGCATCATCCTCGACGGGCGTCCGCTGCATGGGCCCGACGGGACAGCCGGCGAGGTGGGCCACGTCACCGTCGAGCTCGACGGGCCGCTCTGCGGCGACGGGCAGCGCGGCCACGTGGAGGCCATCGCCTCCGGCGCCGGCATCGCGCGCGCCGCACGCGAGGCGCTCGCCGCGGGGCGCGCTGCCGGCCTGGCGGAGCTCGTCCGCGCCGGCGCCGAGCCGGACGCCGCGACCGTGGCCCGCGCCGCAGATGCCGGGGACGGCGACTGCCGCGCGATCCTCGATCGCGCCTGGGAGGCACTCGGCGCGCTCTGCGCCAGCCTGGTCAACGTCCTCAACCCGGAGGTGATCGTGCTCGGCGGCAGCATCGCCGAGCATCGTCCCGAGCTGCTCCACCGCGTCCGCGACACCATCGACCGACGGGCGTTCCCGATCCCCGCGCGGCGCGTGCGGATCGCGCCCGCCGAGCATGCAGACGACGTTTCCCTGATCGGCGCGCTGCCGATCGTCCATGACCGTCTCCACGACCCTGCCTACCGGCGGGGCACGCCGGCCTCCGCCTCGGCGGCTGCCGGCCCCACACTCGAGAGGAGAACGACCCCGTGACCACGCGCATCGGGATCAATGGCTTCGGCCGCATCGGCCGCCAGACGCTGAAGGCGATGCTCGAGCGGCATCCCGACGAGCTCGAGGTCATCGCCGTCAACGACCTCGCTGACACGAAGACCAACGCGCACCTGTTCCGCTATGACTCGACGTACGGTCGCTTCGCCGGGGAGGTCACTTCGGCTGAAGGGACCATCACGATCGACGGGCACGAGGTCCGCGCCCTCAGCGAGCGGGACCCGGCTGCGCTCCCATGGGGCGACCTCGGGGTCGACATCGTCATCGAATCGACCGGGATCTTCACCGATGCCACGAAGGCCCAGGCCCACCGGGACGCCGGGGCGAAGAAGGTGATCATCAGCGCGCCGGCCAAGAACGAGGACATCACGCTCGTCCTCGGCGTGAACGAGGATCGGTACGATCCGGCCCAGCACCATATCGTCAGCAACGCGAGTTGCACGACGAACGGGCTGGCGCTGCCGGCGAAGGTGATTTTCGACAGCTTCGGCATCGAGCGCGGCCTGATGACGACCGTGCACAGCTACACGAACGACCAGAACGTGCTTGACGTTTTCCACCCCGATCTCCGCCGCGCACGAAGCGCCGGGCAGAACATCATCCCCACCACGACCGGCGCGGCGAAGGCCCTGGCCCTCGTGATCCCGGAGCTGAAGGGCAAGTTCGACGGCTTCTCGCTGCGGGTCCCGACCCCGACCGTCAGCGTCATCGACTTCGTGGCGATCACGGAGCGTCCAGTGACCGCGGAGGCGGCGAACGACGCGCTGCGCGCGGCCGCCGGCGGGCCGATGCAGGGGCTGCTCGGGATCACCGACGAGCCGCTCGTCTCGATGGACTTCAAGGGCGACGAACGTTCGAGCATCATCGACGGGCAGAGCACGATGGTCACGGGCGACCGGCTGCTGAAGGTCATCGCCTGGTATGACAACGAATGGGGCTACAGCTGTCGGGTCGCGGATCTCGCCGCCTTCATGGCGCGAGCTGGCCTGTGACGGGGGAGAGCATGGACAAGAAGACCGTCCGCGACATCGACGTCGCCGGCAAGCGCGTCTTCCTGCGGGCCGATCTCAACGTGCCGCTCGACGACGGACGGATCACCGACGATACCCGGATTCGTGCCAACCTGCCGACGATCGTCTATCTCCTCGAGCGCGGAGCCTCGGTCATCCTGGCGAGCCACCTCGGCCGGCCGAAAGGCAAAGTCACCGACTCGCTGCGCCTGAAGCCGGTCGCCGACCGTCTCAGCCAGCTGCTCGGTCGCCCGGTGCGAATGACCGGCGACGCGCTCGGGCCCGGCGTCCAGGTGGCGGTCGACAAGCTGCGCCCGGGTGATCTGCTGATGCTCGAGAACCTTCGCTTCCACGCCGCCGAGGAGGACAACGACCCGGCCTTCGCCGCATCGCTCGCCTCGTTCGCCGATGTCTACGTCGACGACGCGTTCGGCAGCGTGCATCGGGCCCACGCCAGCACCGAGGGGATCACCCACTACCTGCCCGCCGTGGCCGGCCTGCTGCTGGAGCGGGAGGTGGATGCGCTCGGCAAGCTGCTCACGAGGCCACCGAAGCCGTTCCATGCCGTCATCGGCGGGGCGAAGGTGAGCGGCAAGCTCGAGGTGCTCGAGGCGCTCCTCAGCCGCTGCCAGGCGGTGCTCGTGGGCGGTGGGATGGCGAACACCTTCCTCGCCGCGCGTGGCGCCGAGCTCGGCAAGAGCCTCATCGAGGTGGAGCAGCTCGACCACGCGGTGCGGATCATGGCCGAGGCGCGCCGGAAGCGGGTGCGCTTCATGCTGCCGACCGACGCGGTCGTGGCGCCGCAGATCCACCATCGCGCTCAGCGGCGGGTCGTCGCCATCGGGGACGTGCCGAAGGCTTGGATGGTCGTCGACATCGGTCCGCAGACGGTGGCGGCCTACACCGAGCACCTCGCGAAGGCACGGACGATCTTCTGGAATGGACCGATGGGCGTCTTCGAGATCAACGCGTTCGCGGAGGGCACGAACGCGCTGGCGCGCTGCATCGCCGACCGAACGACGCAGGGCGTGATCACGATTGTCGGCGGCGGCGACTCGGTCGCAGCGGTCGAGAAGCTCGGGCTCGCGGATCGGATGACGCACGTGTCGACCGGCGGGGGAGCGTCGCTCGAATTCGTGGAGGGCAAGCGGCTGCCCGGCGTCGAGGCGCTCCTCGACGCCGATGCGCCGCTGCCGGTGAAGGAGCCAGCATGAGCGGACACATTGAGGATCTCATCGCCCGCGAGGTGCTCGACTCGCGCGGCAACCCGACCGTCGAGGTCGACGTGTTCTGTGAGGGCGGCGTGATGGGAACCGCGCTTGTCCCATCCGGGGCCTCCACCGGGGCCCACGAGGCGGTGGAGCTGCGCGATGGCGATGCCGGCCGCTATGGCGGCAGGGGGGTCCTCGGCGCGGTCCGCAACGTGAACGAGACGATTCGCCCCCAGCTCATCGGCGCCGATGCGCTCGACCAGGTCGGCATCGACCGGCTGCTTGTCGAGCTCGATGGGACCGAGAACAAGTCGAAGCTCGGCGCGAACGCGCTGCTGGGGGTGAGCCTCGCGGTGGCGTATGCCGCCGCCGAGACGGTCGACCTGCCGCTGTATCGGTACCTGGGCGGGGCAGGGGCGCGGACGCTGCCGGTGCCGCTCGTCAACATCCTGAACGGCGGCAAGCACGCCATCGACTCGACCGATTTCCAGGAGTTCATGATCGCCCCGCTGGGAGCCCCCACCTTCCGCGAGGCGATCCGCTGGGCGGCCGAGACCTTCCACGCCCTCGGCGCCCTGCTCCACGAGCGGGGCTTTGCGACGACGGTCGGTGACGAGGGCGGCTATGCGCCGAGCCTCGAGAGCAACGAGGCGGCCCTCGCCGCCGTCCTCGAGGCGATCGAGCGGGCCGGCTACGTCCCCGGCGAGCAGATCGCCGTTGCCCTGGATCCCGCCACCACCGAGCTCCACGCGGACGGCACCTACACGCTGGCCCGCGAGGGACGCCGCCTGACGTCCGACGAGATGATCGGCTTCTGGGCCGACTGGATCGATCGCTATCCGATCGTGAGCCTGGAAGACGGACTGGCCGAGGACGACTGGGCCGGCTGGGCCGCCCTCACCGAGCGCCTCGGCGGCATGGTCCAGGTCGTCGGCGACGATCTGCTCGTCACGAACACCACCCGCCTCGCGCGCGCCATCGACGAGCGCAGCGCGAACAGCATCCTCGTCAAGCTCAACCAGATCGGCACCCTGACCGAGACGATCGAGGCGATCGAGATGGCCCATCGCGCCGGCTGGACGGCGGTGATCAGCCACCGCTCGGGCGAGACCGAGGACACCACGATCGCGGACCTCGTCGTCGCACTGAACACCGGCCAGATCAAGACCGGCTCGATGAGCCGCTCCGAGCGGATCGCGAAGTACAACCGGCTGCTGCGGATCGAGGAGGAGCTCGACGCCTCGGCGGTCTTCGCCGGTTCGCGCGCCTTCGTGGCGAACCGTCGCGCCGATGGCTGACGCGCTCCAGCTGACCGATGCGCTCGGCCGCCTCGCGCCGGGTGTCCATGGCTCCGCCGAGGTCTTCCGTGCTCCGAACGGATCGCTCAGCCTGACCGTCGCGCGCTGGCCGGCCGGGTCGGTGGACGATCAGACGCCGCACACCGAGGACGAGGTCTACCACGTGACTGCCGGCCGCGCGGTCCTCGTCGTGGCGGGAGAGCGGGTGCCGGTGGGGTCGGGATCGGTCGCCTTCGTGGCCGCCGGCGTGGAGCACCACTTCATCGACATCGCGGACGATCTCGAGGTGCTCGTCTTCTGGTCACCGGCACGGCACGCGAACACCGCGCGGTGAAGCTTTCCCGGCACGCCCGCCGCAATCGCGCTTTCTGGAACGAGCTCGCCGACCGCTACCAGGCCGAGCAGGGCCCTCAGCTCGCGATCCACGGCGCCGCGTGGGGCGTCTGGCAGATCCCCGAGGCGGAGCTCCACATCATCGGCGACGTCAGCGGGCGTGATGTCCTGGAGCTGGGCTGCGGGGCGGCACAGTGGTCGGTGGCGTTGGCAGGGCGCGGAGCGCGAGCGGTGGGCCTCGACCTCTCGGAGCGGCAGCTCGAACACGCGCGCAGGAACATCGCCGCGGTCGGCGCCGAGGTCCGACTCGTCCATGCCAGCGCGGAGGACGTGCCGCTCCCGGACGCGAGCTTCGACATCGTGTTCTGCGACCACGGTGCCATCGGCTTCGCCGATCCGGAGCGCGTCATCGGCGAGGCTGCGCGCCTGCTGCGACCGGCCGGCCGGCTGGCGTTCAGCATGTACACGCCGTTCGCCGAGGTCTGCTGGTCTCCCACCAGTGACGAGCCCGGCGAGCGGCTCGAAAATGACTACTTCGGGATGCGACGCGTCGACGTGGGCGACTCGGACCACGTCGAGTTCCAGCTCACCTATGGTGACTGGATCCGTCTGTTCGTCGCGCACGGGCTCGTGGTCGAGGACCTCGTCGAGCTCCGGCCCCGGGCCGACGCGACGAGCAGTTACCGATCCGCGGGCGCGCGAGACTGGGCGAGCCGCTGGCCGCTCGAGCACATCTGGCGCCTTCGCCGATCCTGAGGAGCCGCGAGAGGACCGGCGCCGGCTACCGATCGCTGCGGACGACGTCATCCGGACGCACCGGGCCCTCCGCCAGGACCCGGGCGTACCAGCGCGCATCCTCGGGATGGGTCATGCCGCTGATCCGCGCGATGCGGCGCCGGCGGAACCAGTGGCCGAGCGTCTGGCAGGGCTGGGCGTGCTCGACGATCTCGATCACCGCCTGCTGCCCGACCCGGAGCCGATCGCCGGGCGCGAGGGAGCCCATCTCGATCCCCTCCAGAGTCAGGTTCTCGCCGAACGCGCCCGGGAAGGCGGCGTGGCCGTCGGCGGCGACGCGGGCGATCGACTCGAGCGCGTAGAGGCTGACCGCCTTGTCCGGGCCGCCGTGGGCCGGTTCCGGCTCGTTGTGGGCGTCACCCGACACCCCGGTGCGGCCGATCCACGCCTCGGCGACCGGGAGCTTCGGCACGCCGCCGGCCGACGTGTTCACCGATGCGACCCGTCCCTCGTGCACGCTCATCGATTCTTCCTCCGGCCCCGATGCGAGGTGCGCATCGAGCGCCTTCGGGGTCAGCCCTCGTCGCTGGGAGTGTCGGTCTGCTTGCGACGCCGTGCGGCCGCCGACTCGCGCGTCGCGCGCGTGACCGCGACCTTCGCCTTGCCCGCGGCCGTTCGCGGCCGA
Organism: Candidatus Limnocylindria bacterium; assembly: GCA_038209995.1. Classification (GTDB taxonomy): domain Bacteria; phylum Chloroflexota; class Limnocylindria; order QHBO01; family QHBO01; genus JAICQM01. The sequence goes on from JBBQXD010000011.1 coordinate 46,251, forward strand.
TCGGTCGCCTTGGCGGCCGCGGCCTTCGACGCCTTCGCGGCCTGCACCTTCTTGCGCTGGGCCGTCTTGCTGGCGGTGGTCTTGCGCTTCGGGGTTGCGGCCGCCTCGGCGGGGGTGCCGTCGAGCAGATGGGCCGCGTTGACCTTCGTCATCAGGCGCGCCTTGCGGCGGGCGGCATTGTTCGGGTGGATGATGCCCTTGCCGGCGGCCTTGTCGAGGGCGCTGATCGCGTCGGTGACGGCGACCGGCGCGTCCCCTTCCGCACGGCCGAGCGCGATGCTCGTGGCACGCTGGACCAGGGTCTTCGCCTCACTGCGCGTCCGGCGATTGACGGCGCGGCGGCGAAGCTCCTGACGGACGCGCTTCAGGGCCTGCGGCGTTCTCGCGCCCTTCCAGGTACGGGACTTTCTTGCCACGGAACTCCTCGGAATGGATCGACATGCGCCTCGGACAAGGCACACGGACACGCACCCCCAGCGGGGCGCGATGGGCGGCGAGTATACCATCGGCCCATTCGAGCAGCCACCTGGACCGCTCGACAGGCGGCCCTCCAGTTGCGATACTCCGGCGCACGTCCGGCACCCGCCGGGCGTGATGTAACGGTGCGTCGCCGATCGGCGTCTCGAACATTGGGGAGGAAGCTCCGACCCGCCGCGGCGCCCCCGCGCGCATCCGGACGCCGCAGCCGACAGCCGACATGACGACCACCACACTCCGATCACCTCGCGCTGCATTCCTCCGCGGAGTCCGCGGTCCGCGCGGCGCGCTGCTCGGCTTTCTCCTGACCCTCGGCCTCGGCTTGGCCGTGCTCGTCGGCGCCTCGATCGTCGTCGCGGCGACGAGCAACGGACGCGTGCTTCCGGGCGTCGCGATCGGTGGCGTGCAGCTCGGCGGCCTTGATCGTGAGGCTGCGATCGCCCGGCTCGACACGACCCTGCCGTCGCTGACGGGCGGGCACGCCACGCTCGTCGTGGACGGCGAGCCGACCATCGTGCCGTACGCATCCATCGGCCGCGGCTACGAGATCGAGGCCATGGCGGATGCGGCGTTCGCCTTCGGGCGCGAGGGCAGCCCATTCGTGACCACCGGGGCCCGCATCCGCTCCCTCGTCGCGGGGACCAGCCTGCCGATCCTCGTCCATGCCTACGACCCGGATGGCATCCGCCGCGTCGCCGTCGACACCGCGCTTCGCTTCAACCGGCCGCCGGTCGACGCGTCGGTCGCGCTCGCCAACGGTGCCTTTCTCGTGACGCCGGCCGTGGCCGGCGCCCGGCTCGATCCGCAGTCGGTGACCGCGCTCCTGGGCGCCGCGGCGGCGCGCCCCGACCCGGCCGACATGACGCTCGACCTTGCGACCACCTCGATCACGCCGGCGGTCACCACCAACCAGGCACGCGCCGCAGCCGACGTCGCGACCGCGATGGCGGGCACGCCGCTCGGCGTGAGGCTCGATCCCGACGAGGATCCATCGACCATCACGGCCGCTCAGCTCGCGAGTCTCGTGACGTTCGGCAGCCGGGGTGCCACGTACGTCACAGGCATTGACACCAGCGCCGTGGACGCCCTCGTTGCGAGCCTCGCTCCCAAGGTCGAGCGCAAGCCGAAGGGCGCGGGCTTCGCCTTCGGGTCTGGCGGTCCGACCGCGGTGACGCCGGCCGTGGCCGGGCGGGCGCTCGACCTCCGCGCCTCCGGGACGGCGCTCCGCCTCGCCCTGGAGCGCCGCGCAAGTGGCGCGACGGTGCCTGCGGTCGCGCTCGCGACGACGGTCACCCAGCCGGTGCTGACGACCGCGGCGGCGCAGGCTGCGCTGCCGAAGATGCGGCGCATCGGCACCTGGACGACCTACTTCGTCCCGGGTGAGGGCAACTTCTGGGGCGCGAACATCACGATCCCGGCCAATGACATCGACGGCCGGACCCTGGCGGCCGGGGAGTGGTTCTCTTTCTGGAGCAGCATCGGGGAGGTGTCGAAGGCGCGCGGCTACGGCGACGGCGGCGCCATCATCGGTGGGCGGAGCGTGAAGAACGGCGCCATCGCGGGCGGCATCTGCTCCACCTCGACCACGATGTTCAACGCGGCGCTGCGCGCCGGCCTCAATATGGGCGAGCGCACGAACCACTACTACTACATCAACCGCTACCCGATGGGCCTCGACGCGACGGTCTTCCGGACCGATGACTACGCGATCGACATGACGTTCCAGAACGACACGCCCGACCCGCTCCTCATCCGCTCCTACACCGGCTACGGCTTCGTCCGCTTCGACGTGTGGGGCGCGCCGACCGGACGCACGGTGTCATTCAGCACTCCCTACGTCACGAACCCGCGCACGGCCAGCGACATCACCGAGCTCGACACCAGCCTGCGGCCGGGGACCGCCGTTCGCGCCGAGTACCCGCACAACGGCTTCGACGTCAGCGTCACACGATGGGTCCGCGATGCGGGCGGCACGATCATCCACGAGGACCACTTCTTCAGCGCCTACAAGACCGTCACCGGGGTCACGCGCGTCGGCCCGCGGCCAGCCGCGCCGCCGCCGACACCCGCACCATCTCCGCCGCCGTCCTCACCGTCGCCCTCGCCCATGTGAGCCGGCTAGCTCGAGTTCACCACGACCTGGTGGTATCGGATGGTCCTGGGGCCAGGGATTCTGCAGGTTGGCGGAGTCCTCGACGTGGAGGAACGCCGTGTCAGGATGCTCCTGCCGGGGCAACGGAAGCGGTTTCGATGAATCCGCCGGTGAGATAATCCAAGATCACCTGCGACTTGCCGGGCCGGGGAGACCAGCACAAACCCCGGGGCGCGGCCATGACGTCACCCGAATCGAGCAGTCCTACGGCGGGCGCAGTCGGCAGCCCGGGGGGTGGGCAGATCGTGAACTCATTGTCAAAGGTGACTGCCCAAACGAGCCGCTCTAAATCCGCGTCCGTGGTTGGGTCTGGTGCCCAGACCGAGAAGACGTCGCGATACCTTCCCGCGGCGGCCGACACGAGATGCGCCCCAGTGCCGATGTGCGACCGCGCCAGTGTCTTCGCGCGCTCGGCGCTAATACCGCCGTCTGGCAACACCACGGGCGTCGCCGGGGCGCTTGAGATGGATGAGGCGGTCCCAATTGGCGGCACTGACGCGGTGCCTGCCACAGCGGGCCGTACCGCTCCGCCCAAGACGAATGCGACCAAGATTGCTGCGCCGATCGTGCCGGCAACAAGAACTGCCCTTTCGATGGACCAAAGGCTGGGCATGTGGAGACCCTCGGGATTCACCAGCAAGACGTCGGATATGTGGCGAATGACCAAGATAACTGGTCGCGCGCATCGGTCCAGACGGACAGGCCTTCCATGCGGCAGATGGTATCGGTGGCGGGTAGACTTCCGCCTCGTGATCCCACCGGAGCGCATCCGCAACTTCAGCATCGTCGCGCACATCGACCACGGCAAGTCGACGCTGGCCGATCGGCTGCTCGAGGCGACGCACACCATCGATCCGCGGCAGATGACCTCGCAGGTGCTCGACTCCATGGACCTCGAGCGCGAGAAGGGGATCACGATCAAGGCCAGCGCCGTCAGGCTCCTTTACGACGCCGTCGACGGGCAGACCTATGCGCTGAACCTGATCGACACGCCGGGCCACGTCGACTTCACGTACGAGGTGAGTCGCTCGCTTCAGGCCTGCGAGGGCGCGATCCTCGTCGTCGACGCGAGCCAGGGGATCGAGGCCCAGACGCTCGCCAACGTCCACCTGGCCATGGCACAGGACCTGGTGATCATCCCGGTCATCAACAAGATCGACCTTCCCGGCGCCGATCCGGCAATGGTCACAGATGAGCTCGAGGACGCGCTCTCCATCTCGCGCGAGGAGGTGCTCCTCGCGTCCGCGAAGGAGGGGACCGGCGTGCCCGAGATCCTCGAGGCGATCGTGAGCCGCGTGCCGGCGCCGCCTGGCGACCAGAAGTCGCCGCTCGCGGCGCTCGTCTTCGACAGCCACTACGACCCGTACAAGGGCGTCGTCGCGTACGTGCGCGTCGCCGCCGGCACCCTCCACGACCACGAGCGGATCGCCTTCATGGCGACCGAGGCCGAGAGCGACATCCTCGAGCTCGGCTACTTCCGCCCCGGTCCGGTGGCCACGCGCACCCTGACCGCGGGCGAGGTCGGCTACGTGGCCACCGGCCTGAAGAGCATCCGCGAAGTCAGGGTCGGCGACACGCTGACGTCAGCGGCGCGTCCCGCCGCGCAGCCGCTGCCGGGGTACAAGGAGCCGCTGCCGCTCGTGTTCGCCGGCATCTATCCCATTCGCGGTGACGACTACCCGCTGCTGCGTGACGCCCTCGATCGCCTCCATCTCAACGACGCCGGCTTCGTCTACGAGCCGGAGTCGAGCGTGGCGCTCGGCTTCGGGTTCCGGTGCGGCTTCCTCGGCCTGCTCCACATGGAGATCGTGCAGCAACGCCTGGAGCGCGAATTCGCCCTCGACCTCATCGCGAGCGCTCCGAGCGTCGAGTACCGCGTCCGAGTCCAGCGCGAGGCGGACGAGCGAGTGGTCGACAACCCGGCCGCGATGCCTGACGCGGGCGAGATCGAGACGATCAGCGAGCCGTGGGTGAGCACTCAGATCGTCAGCCCGACCGACTACATCGGTGCGATCATGGAGCTGGCGACCACGCGCCGCGGCACGTTCGCGCACATGGAGTACCTCGACGAGCGGCGCGTGAACCTGCACTTCGAGATGCCGCTCGGCGAGCTGATCATCGACTTCTACGACCTGCTGAAGAGTCGGTCGTCCGGCTATGCCAGCCTCGACTACAGCTACCTGGGCTATCGGCCGGGCGAGCTCGTCAAGCTCGACGTGCTCGTGGCCGGGGAGCCGGTCGACGCCCTGTCGCTCATCGTCCATCGGTCCAATGCGTTCCGATCGGGCAAGGCGCTCGTCGACAAGCTGAAGGAGCTCATCCCGCGCCAGATGTTCGAAGTCCCGATCCAGGCCGCCGTCGGCTCGCATATCATCGCCCGCGAGACGATTCGGGCGATGCGCAAGAACGTCCTCGCCAAGTGCTACGGGGGCGACATCACCCGCAAGCGCAAGCTGCTCGAGAAGCAGAAGGAGGGCAAGGCCCGCATGAAGCGGATCGGATCGGTCGAGATCCCGCAGGATGCCTTCCTCGCCGTGCTGCGCATGAACGAATCGGCCTCCTGAGCCGATGGACTTCGTCGAATCCCTCCGCCTCGCGATCGCGCTCGGGCTGACGCTCTTCCTCGTCCTCCTCCGCTTCGACTCGGATCGGATCATCCGCAGCGACTACTTCCGCTACCGATCGAACTGGCTCGGCCCGGCGAGCTACTACGCGCTCGTCCTCATCTTCGCCTTCGGGATCGCCCTCATCCTCACCGATGGGCGCCGACAGCTCTTCCTGACCGGCGGCGACCCCGACCGCGTGCTGCCGGTCATGCTCCTGTTCGTGCTGGTGGCGCTCGTCAACGCCGCCGCGCTCGCCTACCTGCGCTATGGCGGCATCCTGCCGCTGCCCTCGCAGCTGCTTCCGGACCGGATCGCCGGCGCGCTCATGAATGCGATCGCCGAGGAGGTCCAGTTCCGCTCGATCGTGTTCGGGATGCTCATCTTCGCCGGCCTCCCGACCGGGCTCGCCCTCGTCGTCCAGGCGCTCCTCTACGGGCTCGCCCATCGGCGGCTGTGGCAGGAGCGCGACTGGTACTTCCTCGCCGGCTCGGTGATCCTCGGCTATGCGGCCGGGATCGCGACCCTGCACACCGGCTCGGTGATCCCGGCCATCGTCGGCCACTTTGCCGTCAGCATGGCGTTCTTCGCGTTCGCCGGAGGTCGGCTCCGCCAGCGACCCATCTGACTCACCGGTGGTAGCGTGGGCGCCCGATGAGCCGCGCCCCGCACCACCTCTACGTCCACGTCCCGTTCTGCCGGCTGGTGTGCGCGTACTGCGACTTCGTGACCGTCGGCGGGCGGCGCCACGACATCCCCCGTTACACCGCGGCGCTGCTCGCCGAGATGGCCGTCCGCCCGGCACCGGGGCAGCTGCGGACGATCTACTTCGGAGGTGGCACGCCCTCGCTGCTGCCGGCAACATCGGTGGGGCGGCTGATCGGGGCCGCCATGGAGCGTTGGCACGGTGGCACGGCGCTCGAGGAGGTCACCCTCGAGGCGAACCCGAGCCAGCGCGAGCGGCCAGACTGGGCCGCGCTCCGCGCGGCCGGCGTGACGCGGATCAGCCTGGGGGTCCAATCGATGCGCGACCCCGAGCTCGCGATGCTCGCGCGCGGGCACAGCGCGGCAGAGGCCAGATCCGCCTACCTCGGCGTCCGGGCGGCTGCCTTCGACAGCGTGAGCGTCGACCTGATCTACGGGATCCCGGGCCAGGGGATCGACGCGTGGCGCGCCGGGCTGGAAGCCGTGCTCGCGCTCGATCCTGCACCCGATCACCTGAGCCTCTACGCCCTCCAGCTGGTCCTCGCGCCGGACGAGTGGGCCGCGCCGCCCCGCGGCGGCGCCCTCCGCTGGCGCCGCCGCCTCGAGGCCCGCCAGGACGACGTGCTCGCTGCCGCGCAATACGCGCTGGCCGAGGAGCTCCTTGGGGCCGCCGGCTACGAGCACTACGAGCTCAGCTCGTGGGCGCGGCCCGGCCACGAGGCGCGCCACAATGCTGCCTATTGGGCGCGCCGCCCGTACACCGGGATCGGGGCCGGCGCCCACTCGTACGACGGCGCGACGGGGCGCAGCTGGAACGTGCGGGACCTCGATGCGTACCTCGCCACCATCGGGGGCGGGGAGCGGCCGCTCGCCGGCGAGGAGCAGCTCGACGAGCCCACGCGCGCGTTCGAAGCCATCGCCCTCGGCCTGCGGCGCGTCGAAGGCGTGTCGCGGACGGCCTTTGCGGGTGAGTTCGGCGCCGACCCCTCCGATCGGTTCGCGGACGGGGTCCGCGCATCGGTATCGCGTGGCCTGCTCGAGGTCAGCGGCCAGGCGCTGCGCCTGACCGCGGTGGGTCGGCTGCTCGCGAACGAGGTACTCGTCGAGTTCGCGCCCACGGCCGCCGCCGGGGCGCGTTGACATCGGTCCGGGCACTTCGCTACCATCCTCCAACAGCCGGTTGGCACTCTCAGCGGTAGAGTGCCAACCCCCGGAGGAGCACGATGTCCCTGCGCGCCGAGCGCACGATTGACCAGATGACCCTGAGCGAGCGACAGCGCACCGTCCTGCGCGCCGTCGTCGAGGATTACGTGCTGACCGCGGTCCCGGTCGGCTCGAAGAGCCTCGTGACGCGGTACGCGCTGCCGGTCAGCTCGGCGACCGTGCGCAGCACGATGGCGGAGCTCGAAGCTCTCGGGCTCCTCTCGCACCCGCACACGAGCGCCGGCCGCATTCCCTCGGACCTCGGCTACCGCACCTACGTCGAGACCCTCATGCGCGAGTCGGCGCTCGACGAGACTGATGAGCTCACCATCCGCCACCAGTTCGCCCAGGTGGAGCTGACCACCGACGAGTGGCTCCGGCTCGCGGCCTCGATCCTTGCCACCACCACGCGCTCTGCCGCGGTCGTGACCCCGGCCCGCGCTCGCCGCGGCCGCTTCGGCCATGTGCAGCTCGTGCAGCTCGGCGACGGGTCGCGGCTCGCGGTCCTCGTCCTCGCCGACGGGAAGGTCGCGCAGCGTCGCCTGGGTCGGGAGGCGCTCGACCGCCTGAGCCCCGGCAGCCCGCCCGGCCAGTCCGAGCTCGACGCGGCCGCCACGGTCCTCAACGCAGAGCTGTCCGGCCTCGCCGCCCCGGCCGCGCGGCGCCGGCTCGTGAAGATGCCGCTCCTGGCCGCGCACGTCGGGGAGGTGCTCGCCGAGCTCCTCGAGGAGGCGGATGGCGTGTCGGTCGGCGAGATCTTCACCGATGGCATCGTCAACGTCCTGGAGCAGCCCGAGTTCGCGCAGGGCGGCAAGCTGCGGTCGATCCTCGAGGTCCTCCAGCGGAGCGAGTTCCTCGAGCAGCTCTTCCCGCTCGCCGCCCGGCGCGGGGGCGTGCACGTCATCATCGGCCGCGAGAATACAAACAACGCGATGCACGAGGTGAGCCTGGTCTTCGCGCCCTACGGGGCGCCGGACCGCACGCTCGGCCTGCTCGGCGTCCTCGGCCCGACCCGCATGCCGTACCCGCGGGCGATCCCCACCGTCCGCTACCTCTCCACCCTGATGAACGAGCTGGTGAGCAGCCAGCCGCACGAGACCCATGACTGACGAACCAACGAACGGCGAGCCGCGGCGCGGCGTGCGGCCCCGCACCCGAGCGGAGGAGCGCGCGGAGGCGGTGCCGGCCCCGTCACGGATCGAGCTTCTCGAGCAGGTCGAGGCGCTGACCAGCGAGCTCGAGAAGACGAAGGCTCGCGCGGACGAGGCGACCTACAACTGGCAGCGCTCGGCCGCCGACTTCGCGAACTACAAGCGACGGACCGATGAGGACCGCAGCGTGCTGGCCCAGGCCGGCACGACGACGGTCATCGCGAAGCTGCTCGCCGTGCAGGACGATTTCGATCGGGCCCTGGCGAGCGTGCCGGAGGAGATTCACGAGGGCTGGCTGGAGGGGATCCGGCTCGTTGAGCGGAAGCTGCGATCGGTCCTCGAGTCGGAGGGCGTGACGCCCATCGATGCCATCGGCGAGCTGTTCGACCCGCATCTTCATGAGGCGGTCGTCCACGAGCCGACCGACCTCCACCCCGATAACACCGTGATCGAGGAGCTCCAGCGGGGCTATCGGCTCCGCGATCGCGTCCTGCGACCCTCGCTGGTGAAGGTCGCCAACAACCCACCGTTGCACTGAAACCTTCGACCACGAAGCATGACGATGCCCTCCCGGGCATCGCGAGGAGAACCAACACCAGATGAGCAAGATCATCGGCATCGACCTCGGCACCACGAACTCGGTGGTGGCGGCCATGGAGGGCGGGGAGCCCCAGGTCATCACGAACGCGGAGGGCGGCCGGATCACGCCATCGGTCGTGGCCTTCGCAAAGAGCGGCGAGCGCCTCGTGGGCCAGGTGGCCAAGCGGCAGGCGATCACCAACCCGGAGAACACGATCTTCTCCATCAAGCGCTTCATGGGCCGTCGCTACGAGGACCCCGAGGTCCAGCACAGCAAGAACCTCGTGCCCTACGAGGTCATGAAGGATCCGAAGTCCGACGGCATCATCGTCAAGCTGGCGAATGGCAAGGAGTACACGCCGCCCGAGATCAGCGCGATGATCCTCCAGAAGCTGAAGGCCGATGCGGAGGCGTTCCTCGGCGAGAGGGTCACCGAGGCCGTGATCACCGTGCCGGCCTACTTCGACGACACGCAGCGCCAGGCCACGAAGGACGCGGGCCGCATCGCGGGCCTCGACGTCAAGCGCATCGTCAACGAGCCGACCGCGTCGGCCCTGGCCTACGGCCTCGACAAGACGAAGGACGAGAAGATCGCGGTCTACGACCTCGGCGGCGGGACGTTCGACATCTCGATCCTCGAGCTGTCCGAGGGCGTCTTCGAGGTCCGCTCGACGAACGGTGACACCCATCTCGGCGGTGACGACTTCGACCAGCGGGTCATCGACTGGCTGATGGAGGAGTTCAAGCGCGACCAAGGCATCGACCTCTCGAAGGACCGGATCGTCCTCCAGCGCCTCAAGGAGGCGGCCGAGAAGGCGAAGATCGAGCTCTCGAGCACGACCTCCACCGAGATCAACCTGCCGTTCATCAGCGCCGATGCCTCCGGCACGCCGAAGCACCTCGTCATGTCGCTCACGCGCGCCAAGCTCGAGGACCTCGTGGCGGACCTCGTCCGCAAGACCGAGGACCCGGTGCGCAAGGCACTCGCCGACGCGAGCCTCAAGCCCGGTGACATCGACGAGGTGATCCTCGTCGGCGGCATGACCCGCATGCCGGCGGTCATCGAGGCGGTGAAAAAGATGTTCGGGGGCAAGGAGCCCCACAAGGGCGTGAATCCCGACGAGGTCGTCGCGGTGGGCGCCGCGATCCAGGCCGGCGTGCTCGGCGGCGAGGTGAAGGACGTCCTCCTCCTCGACGTCACCCCGCTGACGCTCGGCATCGAGACCCTCGGTGGCGTGGCGACGAAGATGATCGCCCGCAACACGACGATCCCCACCTCGCACACCCAGATCTTCTCGACCGCCTCGGACAGCCAGCCGAGCGTCGACATCGTCGTGCTCCAGGGCGAGCGCGAGATGGCCGGTGACAACAAGAAGCTGGCGACGTTCCGCCTCGACGGCATCCCGCCGGCCCCGCGCGGCGTGCCGCAGATCGAGGTGACGTTCGACATCGACGCCAACGGCATCCTCAACGTCGCCGCCAAGGACAAGGCGACCGGCAAGGAGCAGAAGGTGACGATCACCGCGTCGTCGATGCTCTCCAAGGACGACGTCGATCGGATGGTCCGCGAGGCCGCCGAGCACGCGTCGGAGGACGCCGAGAAGCGGCGCCAGGCGGAGTCGCGCAACGAGGCGGACGCGCTCGTCTTCCAGGCCCAGCGGCTCGTGACCGATCTCGGCGACAAGCTCTCCGACGAGGAGAAGACCGAGATCAACGGCAAGATCGACGCGGTCACCGAGGCCCTGAAAGGGACCGATGCCGGGGCGATCGACTCCACGAAGTCGCAGCTCACCGAGGTCCTGCAGCGGGTCGGCGCCAAGGCTTATGCCGATGCCGGCCCGACCGATGGCGCCCCCGGCGGCGACGGGAACGGCACCGCGCCCGAGGGCGAGGCCGGAGCGGCTCCCGAGGAGGAGGGCGAGACGATCGAGGGCGAGTACAAGGAGGTCTGAGCCTCCCTTGCTTCCGGGGATGGGGCGGGCGGACCGCACCTACTGCGGGCCTTGCAACAGCATCGGGCACGTCCCGTCCGGGCCCTCGCATAGCGGGTGTTGCATCCAGGCAGTCAAGGTCTGGACTCGGCCGGAGGTTAGTGGCGTGCCGCGAGCTCGGGGGGTATGGCATCTTGGCGCTACGGTGGCTCTGCTGCTTGTAGCATCCACCGCGTGCATCGGTGGCCCACGAGCGGTGGAATGATTGTGATCCGCAACGAATCGCCATCGACGATCGGAGTCAAGGTGGAGAGCCGCGATGGATCGGCGGCGACGGTGACGTATGGGCTCAAACCAGCTGAGGACCAATTCTGCGGCGCCGCCCGATTTGGCGTCGATTCGGCCCGAGTGAAGGTCACCGTCTGGGGCGAGGCCATCGCACAGCCAGCCGAATATGATGTCGATCTTGCCAACGTGAATTCCGAGATCGATCTCATCGTTGCGGCGGACGGACGCGTTCTCCTTGGTGCACACCCTCCGGCAGACCGTGACTCCTGCCTGGGATGGCCACAGGTCTCGCCACCGCCCGCTTGATCCGCCCTGCTAGCCTTCGGCATGCCCTTCCGCCTGGCGACCTGGAACGTCAACTCGCTGAAGGCTCGCCTTGACCGCGTGCTGGCGTGGACCGAACGACATCGGCCCGACGTGCTCTGCCTCCAGGAGACGAAGCTCGCCGACGAGGCCATGCCGCTCCTCGACTTCAAGGCGCTCGGCTACGACGTCGCGCATCACGGCCCGGGGCAGTGGAACGGGGTGGCCATAGCGTCGCGCATCGGCCTCGAGGAGGTCGTGGCCGGGCTGCCGGCTGCCGACGGCTGGACCGATGACGGGGGGCGCTTCCTGGCCGCCACCTGCGGCGGCGTGCGTGTGGCGAGCATCTACGTCCCGAACGGCCGCGTCGTCGATTCGGAGTTCTACCTCGCCAAGCTGGACTGGCTGGCGCGCCTCTCGACCTGGCTCGATGACAACGATCCGGCGACCGAGCTTGCGATCTGCGGCGACTACAACGTGGCGCCCGAGGACATCGACGTGTGGGACGTCAACGCGGTCCACGGCGCGACCCACGTGTCGCCACGCGAGCGTGCGGCGGTCGCGAGGCTGCGCGGGTGGGGAATGGTCGACGTGGTACGCCAGTTCCACCCCGAGCCGGGCTTCTTCTCGTGGTGGGACTACCGCGCCGGGAACTTCCACAAGAACTTCGGGATGCGGATCGACCACGTGTACGTGAGCGCGTCCCTGGCTTCGCGCGCCGTGGCCGCGGAGCGCGATCGCGATGCGCGCAAGCCTTCGACCTACCCGGGGATCCCCTCCGACCACGCGCCCCTCATCGTCGATTTCGCCGATCGCTGAGCTGGGTGATCTCGACGGCGCGCTCGGTCGCCTTCGGATGGTTGAACCGAAGCACGGGGGTCTCTCTCGGTGCGGGTCGCCGCCTCGTCGTTGGCGCGGAGACGCGCGACGATCCTCATCCGAGTCGCCGCAGCGCTCCCGAAATCGCGCGACCGGCCTTCGTACGCGGCCAGGTCACCCGCTCGCCGCCCACGAAGACGCGGTAGGCGTCGACCGCGTTCGCGAGCGCCGGCATGAAGTCCGGCTCCTCCATCGGTTCGAAGCCATCCTCGAACCAGATGCCGAGCATGCGGAGGTCCGGGCTTGCCTTCTCGCGTCGCGGCTCGATGCGGCCGACGAGACGGTCGCCGAACAGGATCGGCAGGGCGTAGTAGCCGAATCGCCGCTTCGCAGCCGGCGTGTAGATCTCCCAGATGTAGTCGAAGCCGAACAGCGTGCGCATCAGGCGCCGGTCCCAGATGAGCGGATCGAGCGGTGCTAGGAACGTCAACCCGGGCGGGGTGGGGGTGTCGCGTGCCGTCTCGACGATTGGCAGCTCATTCGCGATCAGGTAGCGGAGCCCGCGCTGCCCCTCAACCTCGGCCTCGAGGAGTGTGCCGTCGGCCACGAGGTCCGCGATCGCCAGTCGACGCTCGACGGGCGTGCCAGTTTCCCACAGGATCTCGGCCTGCCCTGTTGCACCCATCAGCCCGATTCCGCGGAACCGCGACAGTAGCTTGTGTCGCAGCGCCTCCTCCGGCGCCTCGCGTCGGGCCAGCAGCTCGGGAGGGACGAGCCGCTCGATGAGGTCGTAGAAGCGGCGGCTGCCGTCGCGGCGCGCGATGCCCAGCCGGCCGGTGACGAACAGCGCCTCCATGACGGCTCGGGCAGCGCGGGTCGGCGCCCACCACCAGTCGACGCTGTGGCCGTGCTCCTTGAAGTCCGAGGTCGACAACGGGCCGTCGGTGCGGATGCGATCGATGATCGCGTCGGCCACCACCCGCTCCTCGGCGAGGATCCGCTCGTTGTAGTGGTTCGCGCTCGTCGTCCACGCCAGCGCGTAGTGCGGGAGCTCGGCCATCGGCACAACCGAGAGCATCTTGTTGTACATCTCGATCAGGCGCCGCTCGGGACCATAGAGCCAGTGTTCGCACCATTCGTGCCGATAGCCCGCGATCCGCGCGTGGAGGACGAGATCGTGATTGCGGGCGCCAGGCACCTCGATCGGGTCGAACTGCAGGCTGCCGAGCCGGTCCACCACCGTCAGCACCGATTCCGGTCGCGCCGGCAGCGCTCGCGGTGGCGCCAGCTGGTGACGGCGGACCAGGAATCGTCGGGCGTGCTCGGCGGTCAGCTGGATCGGGTTCGTCATCGGTCGAGTGCAATGATGGCCGACGAACATGCCAGCGATTGTCAGGTTTGCGGTCCGCGGCGCGACGAGCGAGGGCAACTGTTCTGGTTACCGAAACAGTTGTGGACAACGATGTCCGGGGATGTCCACATGGCTGGCACTCTGGACGGGCGAGTGCCAATCGGTATAATCCGCCACCGATGGCCATCAAGCGCGATTACTACGAGGTCCTGGGCGTCGGCCGCGAGGCGACGGACGAGGAGATCAAGCGTGCCTTCCGACGGCTGGCGCAGCGTCACCATCCCGATATCGACGGCAGCGACGGGGCCGACGAGCGCTTCAAGGAGGTGAACGAGGCCTATCGCGTGCTGTCCGACCGCCAACGGCGCACGGCGTACGACATGTTCGGTCACGCCGGCGTCGACGCATCAGCGGCGGCCGGCGGGTTCGAGGGCTTCGGTGGCGGATTCGGACCGTTCGGCGACATCTTCGATGCGTTCTTCGGCGGCCAGCCAGGGACGGGGAGGCGGCGCACCCGCGTGGTCGCCGGCGCCGATCTGCGCTATGACCTGCGCATCGAGTTCGCCGAGGCGATCAGCGGCGTGACGCGTGAGATCGTCTTCCCCACGCTCGTGAGGTGCAGCGTGTGCGAGGGCAGCGGCGGCGAGCCCGGGACCGAGCCGGAGCGGTGCCCCGAATGCAACGGGACCGGCGAGAAGCGGCGCGTGGCGCAGACGATCCTCGGCCAGATGGTGAACATCGTGACGTGCCCGCGCTGCGGCGGCGACGGACGGATCATCGCGACCCCGTGCCATCGGTGCAACGGCGAGGGGCGCGTTCGCGAAGAGCAGACGCTCGAGGTCGCCGTCCCGGCGGGGATTGACTCGGGTCAGCGGATCGCGCTCGAGGGACAGGGCGAGGCCGGGCCACGCGGCGGGCCACCCGGGGACCTCTACGTCGCAATCACCGTGGCGGACCACCCCGAGCTCGTCCGGCGCGGGACCGAGCTTTACCACGCGCTGCCGATCACCTTCCCGCAGGCGGCGCTGGGGGCATCGGTGCAGGTGCCGACGCCGGATGGCGAGGAGGAGCTGACGATCCCCGCCGGCACCCAGAGCGGTGCCGAGCTGAAGGTGCGAGGCAAGGGTGTGCCGCGTCTGCGGGGTGCGGGGCGCGGTGACCTCCACGTGATCGTCACCGTCGTCGTTCCGAGCCGCCCGGGGAAGCGCGAGCGGGAGCTCCTCGAGCAGATCGCAGAGGTGAGTGGCCCGGCGAAGCTGCCGCGCGGGGGCATGATCGACCGGCTGCGTGACCTCTTCGGCTGAGGCCGGCGGCACTGCGGACCGCTGGCTCGAGCTGAGCGTCGAGGTCGACGTCGAGGCGGTCGAGGCGGTGAGCGAGATCCTCGGCCGCGTGGCACCCGGCGGGGGAAGCGCGGTGCGCCCGACACGGTTGATCCGCGATCCGCACGACGAGCTGGCCGTGCGCGAGGATCCCAGCGCCCCGTACATGGTCACCGCCCACCTCCCCGACGACGACGCTTCACCGGCGGCGGTGGAAGCCACCGAGCGCGCCCTCTGGCACCTTCAGGCCTTCGGCCTGCGCCCGGTGGGCGCCCTGCTGGTGCGTCATGTCAATGCCTCGAGCTGGACCGATGCATGGAAGGCCCACTACGCCGCGCAGCGCATCGGGCGGATCGTGATCGTTCCGAGCTGGCTCGACGAGCCACTGCGCCCCGGCGAGGTCGCGATCCGGCTGGACCCAGGGATGGCCTTCGGGACGGGCCTCCATCCCTCGACCCGCGGCTGTCTCGAGCTGCTCCAGGAGGTGGGACCGATGCCGCCGCGCCTTCTCGACGTGGGCTGTGGCTCGGGGATCCTCGCGCTTGCCGCCCTGCGGCTGGGGGCCGGTCACGCGGACGCGCTCGACATCGACCCGCTGGCCGTGGCCGCGACCCGTGCCAACGCGGAGGCCAACGGGCTCGCGGAGCGGGTGGCGGTCCGCCATGGGAGCCTCGGCGGGGAGGCGGCGGAGGAGCCGTATCCGCTGGTGCTCGCCAACCTCGTGGCGTCGGTGCTCGTCGAGCTGGCTCCGGCACTGGCGGCCCGCCTCGCGCCGGACGGGTCGCTCGTCGCGAGCGGCATCATCGAGGCACGGGGCGACGAGGTGCGGGCTGCGTTCGCGCGGGCCGGACTCGTCGTCGCCGCGCAGCGCCACGACGGGGAGTGGCTGAGCCTGCGCGCCGAGCACGCGACGTGAGCGGCACGATGCATCGCTTCTTCGTCCCGCCGGGGACCGTCGGCTCCGACGATACGCTGCCGCTGCCGGGGGAGATCGCGCGACAGGTGCAGCGCGTCCTGCGGCTGCACGACGGGGAGCGGCTGGTGCTCCTCGAGGGCGACGGGTTCGAGTACGTGTGCGACCTCGCGGGCGGATCGCTGGTGGTCGTGAAGCGTCGCACGGCGCTCGGGGAGCCGCGGCATCGGCTCACCATTGTCCAGGCGCTCCTCAAGGGCGACGGGCTCGAGGCGGCGATCCGAGGCGCCACCGAGGTCGGCGCGGCCGCGTTTCGGCTCGTCGTCACCGAGCGGACCATCGCCCGCGAGCTGTCGCCGCGGAAGCACGAACGGCTGCGTGCCGTCGCGCGCGAGGCGGCTGAGCAGTCGGAGCGCGGCATCGTGCCGGCGGTCGAGCCGCCGCTGCCGCTGACCGACGCCATCGGGCCGGGCACCGTCGTCCTCTGGGAGCGTGGCGGGTCAGGGTCACCGCGCCTCGCGACCATCGAGCCGCCGATGGCGGTGGTCATCGGCCCGGAGGGTGGGTTCACGGCGGACGAGGTGGCGGCCGCGGAGCGGGCCGGCGCGACGCTCGCCGGACTCGGGCCGCGCATCCTGCGTGCCGAGACGGTCGCGGCCGTCGCCGCGGGCATCATCTTGTCGCGGACCGGTGACTTCGCCTAGGCTCGGCGCATGAGCGACCGCGATTCGGACTGCCTCTTCTGCGGCATCGTCGCCGGCGACGTCCCGTCGGACCGGGTGTACGAGGATGAGAGGGTCATCGTGTTCCGGGACACCGCGCCTCGCGCCCCGACGCACGTGCTCGTCATCCCGCGTCGCCACATCGCGTCGGCCGACGACCTGACCGATGCCGACGGCGACCTGCTGGCGGCGCTCTTCGGGGCCCTGCGGCGGGTTGCCGGCGAGGCCGGGCTGCGCGGCTACCGGATCGTGTCGAACGTGGGCCCGGAGAGCGGCCAGAGCGTCTTCCATCTCCACTTCCACCTGCTCGGTGGCCGTCCGATGAGCTGGCCTCCCGGCTGAGGGGCCGATTGACCGTCCCGAGACCCGCTGCTACCCTGCATCGGCTTGCGTGCCCCCCCGGACGAGCACGCCGGCGGCTTTCGAGCGCCAGCACAACCTGGCGCGCCGTCGGTGGCATCGGTCTGTGGCTGGAACGAAATCGAGAGCGGAAGGGAGGCGAGTCGTTTGGCAGAAGTCCGCGTGGGCGAGAACGAAGGGTTCGAGAGCGCGCTTCGTCGCTTCAACAAGAAGATCCAGCAATCCGGGATCCTTGCCGAGGCACGACGCCGCGAGCACTACGAGAAGCCCAGCGTGAAGCGAAAGCGCAAGGAAGCCAAGAAGCGCAAGGCTTCGACGCGCTCCTAGCAGAGCCAGACGCTCACTTCAACCGAACGAGGCGCGAAGGAGGTGGACCGATGAGGTGGACCGATCCTGCCGCGCCCAACCGGCGACCGCTCGGATGACCCTCCTGGAGCGGATCGAGGCCTCGATGCGCGACGCGATGCGCGCGCGTGATGAGCTGCGCACGATCACGTTGCGCAGCGCGATGGCGGCCGCCCACAACCGGAAGATCGAGCTCGGCCGCGACCTCAGCGACGAGGAGATCGTCGACGTCCTCGGCAAGGGCGTGAAGTCCCGCCGCGAGAGCATCGAGATCTACCGCGGCGCCGGCCGCGAGGACCGTGCCGCGGTCGAGGAGTCCGAGGTCGCCATCCTCACCGAGTTCCTGCCCGAGCAGCTGACCCCCGATGCGGTGGAGGAGCTGGCCCGCGCGGCCGTCGCCGAGACGGGCGCGTCCTCCGCGGCCGACATGGGCCGCGTGATGGGCCGTCTCAGCTCGCAGACTCGCGGGCGCGCCGACGGCCGGATGGTGAGCGAGATCGTGCGCCGCCTGCTCAGCGAGCCGGGCGGATGAGCCGGAGCCGATGAGCGGCACGACCGGCCGTCGTCGCGCCGGGGCCTTCATCCCGCGCACCCTCGCCGAGCTCGAGGCCGGCGGGCCGGGACGGGCCGCGGTCCTGCGCGCCGCCCTCATCGTCTCGCTGCTCGCGCTGGGCATCTTCGCGATCCTCACCGTCACGCTCGGTGCGTCGCAGGTCAACCTGGCCGTCGGGGACGTGGCGCCGGCCGACGTCCGGGCGCCCGGGACGGTCACCTACCAGTCCGCCATCGCCACCGACCAGGCGCGCCAGGCCGCCGCCGCCGCCGTGCCGGCGGCCCACGTCGCCATCCGGCCGCAGGCTGACATCGCCACCGAGCAGCTGAACGCCCTCGACGGCCTCGCCGCGGCCGTCTCGAACGTCCTTGCCCAGCGGGAGGCGGGCGGCATCGACTCAGCGGAGGTGCCCGCCGCGATCCGGCGGGTCGCGCCGCGGCTGACCGACGGGCAGGCGGCGGTCGTGGCGGCCATGACGCACGCGCGCTGGGAGGCGATCGCCGCCGCCGCGCGGACGGTCGTCGAGACGACGCAGGGCGGATCGGTCCGCGAAGAGGAGCTGCAGAAGATCCAGCTGGCGGCACGCTCGAACGTCACCGCGGACCTCCCCGAGGCCGATCGGCAGCTCGCCGGCGACCTCGTCGTCGCCTTCATCACGCCGAACGAGCGGATCGACGTCGACGCCACGAACACGGCGCGCGAGCAGGCGCGGAACACCGTCGATCCGCAGGTCGTGACGGTGCGCGCCAATGAGATCATCCTTCGCGAGGGACAGGCGGTCGAGCGGATTGACCTCGAGAAGCTCACCGAGCTCGGCCTCACCCGACGCCAGGCGGCGGCCGGTACGCTCGCCGGCCAGGGCCTGCTGTCGATCCTGCTCGCTGCGCTGCTCGCCGGCTACCTGTGGCGCTTCGAGCCAGAGACCTGGAACCGGAACCGGTCGCTGCTGCTCTTCCTGCTCGCCTTCCTCGGCAGCGCGATCGCGATTCGGGTCGCCGCGGACCGCACGCTGTGGACGTACGTCGTTCCCACCAGCGCCGCTGTGCTCCTGATCGGCATCCTCCTCGGTGGATCGGCCGGCGCTGCAATCGCCGTCTCGCTGGCGGCCGTGGCCGGGATCGCGAACCGCGACGGCCTGGAGCCGGCGATGTACATCCTTGCGAGTGGCACCGCGGCGCTCGTGACGATCGTCCGTGCCGAGCGGCTCAACGCATTCGTGCGAACCGGGGTGGTGGTCGCCATCGCCAACGTGCTCGTGCTGACCGCTTTCAACCTCCTCGCCCAGCGCGACGTGGCGGCGGTCTTCCAGGGCACGCTCGCGGGCCTCGTGAACGCAGGCCTCACGGTGCTGCTCGCGGTCGGCTCGTTCGCCACCCTCGGCAACGTCTTCGGGATCATGACCGTCTTCCAGCTCCTCGAGCTCGCGAATCCCTCGAATCGGCTGCTGCGCAGGCTCCTGCTGGAGACCCCGGGCACGTACCACCACGCCGTGATGGTCGGAAATCTCGCCGAGCGCGCAGCGGAGACGATCGGCGCCGATGCGCTACTTGCCCGCGTGGCGGCCTACTACCACGACATCGGCAAGATGCGGAATCCCCTCGCCTTCATCGAGAACCAGGCCGGCGCGCGGAACATCCACGACGAGCTCGAGGCCGAGACCAGCGCGCGGATCATCGCCAGCCACATCCGCGATGGGATCGACCTCGGGTACGAGTACGGGCTGCCGGTACAGATCATCGGCTTCATCCCGCAGCACCACGGGACGAGCAAGATGAGCTACTTCTACGGCAAGGCGCTGCGTGAGGTGGGCGGCAACGAGGAGGCGGTCGATCCCGAGCGGTTCCGTTATCCGGGCCCGAGGCCGCAGAGCCGCGAGGCGGCGATCCTCATGCTCTCCGACGGGGTCGAGGCATCGGTCCGCTCGCTCGACAGCAAGGACCCCGAGTCGATCCGGGCGATGGTCGACCGGATCGTGGACGATCGCATTGCCGATGGCCAGCTCGAGGACGCCGACCTCACGCTGAAGGACATCCGCTCGATCAAGGAGGCGTTTGTCCAGCAGCTGCTCGGGATGTACCACTCGCGGATCAAGTACCCCGACAACGTCGTCCCGCTCGAGCAGCGCGAGCGAGCCTGAGTCAGACCGATGACCGCTCCCCGACCGCCGGGCGGGGCGCGACGGCGAGCTCGCTGGCGAGCGCGGCGCGAGCGCGGTCGCGGTCCCGTTGTTCGGACGAGGGAGCCACGAGCCAGGCGGCGAGCAGCGTGGCGAAAGTTGCGAGTGCGGCGATGACCATCGGTCTGTCTCCTTCGTGCGGTGCGGGTGATCAGGGCTGGTAGGCGACCTCGCCGTGCTGCGCGAGGTCGAGGCCCGCCTCTTCCTCGGCGTGCGGCACGCGGATCGGGACGATGAGGTTGACGACGAACAGGATCCCGGCGGTGACGGTGGCGCTGTAGAGCGCCACGACACCGATGGCGACGAGCTGGATGACGACCTGGGATGGCGCGCCGGCAAGGAGCCCGTCGCGACCCGCCGCATTCACCGCCACGGTGGCGAAGATCCCGGTCGCGAGGGCGCCGAATGCGCCGCCGACCCCGTGGACCGCGAAGACGTCGAGCGCATCGTCGATGCGCGAGCGCAGGCGGAGCTGCGAGGCCCCGTAGCACCCGATCGCCACGCCGGCACCGATGAGGATGGAGGCGGCCGGGGTCACGAAGCCGGCGGCCGGGGTGATGGCCACCAGGCCGGCCACCGCCCCGATCGCCGCGCCCAGCACCGACGGCGTCCCGCGATGGAGCCAGCTGATCGTGACCCAGGTGATGGCAGCCATGGCGGCGGCGGTGTTCGTGGTCACGAAGGCGGTGGCCGCCACGCCGTTCGCGGCGAGCGCGGATCCGGCGTTGAAGCCGAACCAGCCGAACCACAGCAGCCCGGCCCCGAGGACCGTCATCGGGACGTCGTGGGGCTCGGTGGCCGGCTCGATCAGCCCCGTGCGGCGGCCGATGAACAGGGCGGCCATGAGCGCCGCCACGCCGCTCGACAGGTGGACGACGGTGCCGCCGGCGAAGTCGAGCACGCCGAGGCCGTAGAGCCAGCCGTCCGGGGACCACACCCAGTGGGCGATCGGCGCGTAGACGAGCGTCGACCACGCCACCGCGAAGAGGACGAAGGCCTTGAACCGCTTCCGCTCGGCAAACGAGCCGCTGATGAGGGCCGGGGTGATGATCGCGAACATCATCTGGAAGGCCATGAAGGCGAGATGGGGGATGGTCGGCGCGTAGGTCGGCGACGGCTCGCCGGTCACGCCTTCCAGCCCGAGCCAGTCGAGACGGCCGATGAGCCCGCCGCCGGCATCGGGGCCAAACGCGAGAGAGTAGCCCCACAGGACCCAGGTGACGCTCACCAGCCCGAGGATGAAGAAGCTGTGCATGATCGTGGACAGCACGTTCTTGCGACGAACGAGTCCGCCGTAGAAGAGCGCCAGTCCGGGGGTCATGAGCATCACCAGGGCGCTCGACATGAGGATCCAGGCGGTATCGCCGGCGTTGATCGCGGTCGGCATCGGGGCTCCTGCGTGGTCGGTGTGCACAAGAGCCTGCATGGACCGATGCGCGCACCGCCACCCGCCAACCGATGCCGACTGCGGCCGGTGCATGTGCACAGTGCACAACGCCACGCGGCCCTTGAGCAACGATGCCCCGTCGCCTAGGATGGAAGCCTCATGGGCTGCATGGTCACGATTCACGACCGGTTCGGGGGCGAGCGGTTGGCGGCCGCGTTCGAGCCGACGACGACCGAGACCGCGCTGGCCCTCCTCGAGTCCGCGATCGACGAGACGGTCCGTGTCGCCTTCAGGCGCGGAGCGACCGAGGTCGAGCTGACGCTGGCCGGGGATCCCGAGATGACGCGCCTGAACTTCGACCACATGGGCGAGCGCGGCCCGACCGACGTCCTCTCGTTCCCGCTCCACGAGTGGCTGGTCGAGGCGGACGGCTCGCATCTCGCCGACGACGACGGGGTGCGGCCGCCGGGAGCGATGCTGCTCGGCGATGTCCTCATCGACGTCGATCAGGCGCTGCGGCAGGCCGCGGATGGCCAGTGGTCCGTGCTCGAGGAGATGGTGCTGCTCGCCATCCACGGCACGCTCCACCTGCTGGGCCACGATCACGCCGAGCTCGAGGAGGAGGAGGCGATGCGGGCCGCAGAGCACGAGGTCCTGCGAACGCTCCATCGCCGCCACCACGAGATCGACTGGCAGCCGGGCTCGCTGTTCGATCGCGCCGGCCACGCGGTGACGTCGGGGACCTGATCCTCAGTCGAAGCGGTCCGCCCGCAGGCCGTCGGGAACGGTCGCCCCATCGAGCAGCGCGTCCACCGCGAGACGTGCCGACGCCGGCCCGGTGCTGATCCCCCATGGCCCGTGCCCGGCGCAGAGGATGAGTCCATCGGCGCCCCGCAGCGGACCGATGAACGGACGCCCGTCCGCCGACTGCGGGCGCGCGCAGCGCCGCAGCTCCAGCACGCGCGCGTCGGCGATGGCCGGGACGAAGCGGGCGCCACGCTCCACGATCGCCGGGGCGAGGGTCGCGGGATCCGGCTCGTCGACGAGGAACGTCGAGCCGAGCGCGCTGCGGCCGCCGGCGGTGGCGAGGCTGAAGACGGCATGGCCCGAGGTGGGGATGCTCCAGCGGAATGCGCCGCCGATCTCCTCGCCCCCGATCTCCTCCTCCTCGAGCACGTGGTGGGGCGGCGCCGGGAGCTCGACCTGGATGGTAACGCCCCACGTGCGCCGGATGCGCACCCGGGACGCGAGCTCGTCGGGCAGCAGCGACGGCGTCCACGGACCGGCGGCGAGGAGCACCGCGTCAAACGGCTCCGTTACGCCGTCGAGGCGGCGAACGCCGCGACAGCGGCCATCGCCGAGCCATGGCGAGACCGGTTCGCCGAGCCGGATCGCGGCGCCGAGCGCGGTGGCCCGCGCGGCACAGGCGCTCACCGCGGCGTGGGGCGGGACGGGGTACCCGGTGGCGACGCGCACCGCGGCCACGTCCGGCGCGAGCGCCGGCTCGAGCGAGGTCACGGTCGCGGTGTCAAGGAGCTCCGGGCGCAGCTCGGGTGCGAGCTCGCGGAGGGCCTTCGCGTGGCGGCGCAGGGCGTCGATGTCCGTTGCGATGAGGAGGACGCCGGCGGGCTCGGCGGGCAGCGCAACGCCCGGGAGCTCGCGGTAGAGCGCGAGCGATGCGTCGTACAGCGGCGCGAGCAGCGCGTCGTAAGGGTGCTGGATCGATCCGAGGTTGCGGCCGGACGCGCCTGCCCCCAGCGTGGCCGCCTCGAACACCGTCACCCGCGCTCCGCGCTCGGCCGCGAACGCCGCCGCCGCGCAGCCGATGATCCCGCCCCCGATGATCGCCACGTCCATCGCGGGGCCGAGGATATCGGGTCTGCGGCTACCATCGCCGGGTCATGCGCGTCATCTGCGGCCTCGGAAACCCGGGCGAACGCTTCCGGCTGACCCGCCACAACGTCGGCTTCCGGGTCGTCGACCTGCTCGTGGACCGATGGGCCCTCACCGGCCAGGGGCGCGTCCGTGACGGCGCCGCGGTCCTCGAGGCACGCCTCCCAGAGCCGATCGGGCGCGTCCTGCTCGTCAAGCCGATGCGCTACATGAACCTCTCCGGAGGCCCGCTGCGCGCGGCGCTCCGCCAGACCGATGTCAACGTCGCGACCGACCTGCTCGTCGCCTACGACGACGCCGATCTCGAGCTCGGGCGCGTGCGCCTCCGTGCCGAGGGGTCGGCGGGTGGTCACAACGGGATGCGCGACATCATGGCGGCGCTGGGCAGCCAGGAGTTCCCGCGGCTGCGGATCGGCGTCGGGCGCAGTGGACGTGGGCTCGGCGGCCATGTCCTGGCGACGTTCGGTGGCGACGAGCGCGAGCTGGCCGACGAGATGGTCCAGGTCGGCGCAGACGCGGCCGAGACCTGGCTGCGCGAGGGGCTCGAGGCGGCGATGAACCGCTTCAACGGGGTCGACCTGGCCACCGGCTAGCCCTGGCGTCGGCGGGGAGACCGACGTCGATCCGGATCGGTACCATGGCATCGCAGCGATGACCTCCTCCCGCGGCGGCGACCGCCGCGTCGCCACGCTCGTGGACGCCCTGGTGCCGCACCTGCCGCCAACGGGCGTCCTTCGCGTGCCCGCCAGCGCGCGAGCCGCGCATCTCGCCGCGCGGCGCGCGGCCCTGGCGCCGGGCACTCCACTCGTGGTGGTGGCGCGCACCGACGACGAGGCGCATCGGCTGGCGGACGATCTGGCGGCGTGGATCGGCAGCGACCACGTCGCGACCCTCGCCGAGCGCGCCGCGCTGCCGCTCGAGCGTGCCCTCCCCGAGCACGACGAGTCGGCGGCCCGCCTGGAGACTCTCGCCCTCTTCGCCGGCCACCGGCAGCGGCTCGTCCTCGTGGCGCCGCTGCTCGCGCTCGTCCAGCGCACGCTCGGCGTCGAGCAGCTGCGGGCTGCGCGGACGCGCGTCGCGGCCGGAGAGCGGATCGACCAGCGCGCCCTGCTCACCGCCCTCGTCCGCGGCGGCTACGAGGCCGCGGTCGAGGTGAGCGGCGTCGGCGAGTTCGCGAACCGCGGCGGGATCATCGACGTCTGGCCGCCGGGCGCGAACGAGCCGATCAGGATCGACCTGTTCGGCGACGAGGTGGAGTCGCTGCGCGCCTTCGACCCGATGACCCAGGGAAGCCACCGCCGGCTCAGCGACGCGCTGCTCCTGCCGGCCAGCGAGTTCCTGCCCGCGGCGGGCTGGGAGGGGCTCGGCAGCGGGGTCGGCGCGACGACGGATATGCTGGCGGCCGATCTCGCCCGGCTCGAGCAGGGGGACGTCGCGGAGGCGGCCGAGACCTGGGCACGCGTCCTCACCGCCGGCCCGGCAGCTGACCACGTCGCGGCCGGCGCGCAGCTCGTGCTCACCGATCCGGGTGAGCTCGCCGCCCTCGCGCGGGATCTCGACCGGCAGGCGGTGGAGCGCCGCGACGGCCTTGCCGCGGCCGACGAGCTGCCGCCGGACTGGCCGCTCCCCTACGAGGCGGTCGGGACGCTCGCCGACCTCGTCGCTCGTGCCGCGGAGCAGCTCGACGAGCAGGAGGGCGCCGATGCCGGCTACCGCGCGGCGCCCATCCTGCCCGGCCGCGCCGACCACATCGGGGAGTGGCTGACGACCGAGGTCGCCCGCGAGCGGCGCACCGTCGTGACAACCGACCAGGCAAGCCGCATCGCGGAGCTGCTCGAGGCGGCCGGCCGCCCGGTGGTGGCCACCGCGGAGCTGCACGAGGCGCCGCCACGCGGCGCCATCGGCCTCGTCCACGGCTCGCTGACCGGCGGCTTCGTCCACGAGCCGAGCGATCTTGCGGTGCTCACCGACCGCGAGCTGTTCGGCGCGATCCGCATCCGGCGCCTCACCCCCTCGAAGCGGGTCGTGACCCGTGACCTCATCGGCAAGCTCGCGCCCGGCGACCTCGTCGTGCATGTCGACCACGGGATCGCACGCTACGTCGGCATGACGCAGCGCGAGTTCTCCGGCGACACCAAGGAGTACCTCCAACTCGACTTCTCCGGCGACGACAAGATCTTCCTGCCCGCCGACCAGATCGGCCGCATCACGCGCTACGCCGGTGGGCCGGCGCCGTCGCTCAGCCGCCTCGGCGGCACGGAATGGGAACGCACCAAGACGCGCGTCCGGCGCGCGGTGAACGACCTCGCCCGCGAGCTGCTCGCGATCTACGTGGCGCGCGAGTCGGCGACCGGGTTCGCCTTCAGCGCCGACACGACCTGGCAGCGCGAGCTCGAGGAGAGCTTCCCCTACACCGAGACCCTGGACCAGGCGCGGAGCATCGAGGAGGTGAAGTCCGACATGCTCCGCCGGCGGCCGATGGACCGCCTCGTGGTCGGTGACGTCGGTTACGGCAAGACTGAGGTGGCTCTGCGGGCGGCCTTCAAGGCGGCCCAGGACGGGCGCCAGGTGGCGCTCCTGGTCCCGACCACGGTCCTCGCCCAGCAGCATCTCGGGACGTTCGAGCGCCGCCTCGCCGCCTTCCCGGTCGAGGTGGCGATGCTGTCCCGTTTCGTGCCGAAGCGCGAGCAGGAGCGAATCCTCGAGCGCGTGGAGGACGGCACGGTCGACATCCTCATCGGGACGCATCGCATCCTGAGCCGGGACATCGCCTTTGCCGATCTCGGGCTGCTCATCGTCGACGAGGAGCAGCGCTTCGGGGTGTCGCACA
>JBBQXD010000012.1:0-72300 GCA_038209995.1 Candidatus Limnocylindria bacterium
CGGCGCCCTCCGCCTCCTGATCGGTCCGCCCCGGCGGCTTCGGTGATCGGTGCTTGTCTATATTGACCGGAGTCGATAGAATGCCACGCACCATGCGATCCACCGATCCTGAAGTCCAGCTCCTCGCCGCGCTCGCCGACCCGGTACGCCTGGCGATCGTCCGGCAGCTCGCCGAGGGCGACGGCGTGTGCGCCTGCGACTTCACCGAGTGCTGCGACGTGAGCCAGCCGACCATCAGCCACCACCTGCGCGTGCTGCGCGAGGCAGGCGTGGTGACCAGCGTGCGGCAGGGGACCAACATCGTCTACTCCCTGAGCCCGGACCTCACGGCGCGGTGGTCGGCCATCGGGTCGAGCCTGGCGGGCCTTGTCCAGCTCGCCTGAACCGATAGGAGCGACCGCGCCATGAGCGACCAGATCCACGAGCTCGTCCGCGAGCGCTATGCGGCGGCGGCGACACAGGCCGCGACTGGCAGCGGCGCCTGCTGCGGCCCGGAGGAGGGGATCGGCGGCGGCCTGTACGACGCACTCCAGCGCGACGAGCTGCCGGAGGCGGCGGTCCTCGCCTCGCTCGGCTGCGGCAATCCGACCGCGGTGGCGGACCTGCATCCCGGGGAGCGGGTCCTGGACCTCGGCTCGGGCGGCGGGATCGATGTCCTCCTCTCCGCCAGGCGGGTCGGGCCGACCGGCCGCGCCATCGGGCTCGACATGACCGACGAGATGCTCGCCCTGGCACAGCGCAACGCGGCGGAGGCGGGGGCCACCAACGTCGAATTCCTGAAGGGCCACATCGAGGCGATCCCGCTCCCCGCCGATTCGGTGGACGTGGTGATCAGCAACTGCGTCGTCAACCTCGCGGCCGACAAGGCGGCCGTGTTCCGCGAGATCGCGCGTGTGCTCAGGCCGGGCGGGCGGATCGGGATCAGCGACATCGTGGCCGAGGACGCGCTGAGCGCCGCCGACCGCGCGGCGCGCGGCTCGTACGTGGGCTGCATCGCCGGCGCCCTCTCGTTCACCGAGTTCGAGACCGGACTGCGCGACGCCGGACTGACCGATGTCTCCCTCAGCTCGACCCACCTCGTCACCGAGGGCATGCACAGCGTCATCGTGCGGGCCACCAAGCCGGCCTCGGTGGAGCGCGCCGAGCTGCCGCAGCTGGCCGCGGGATCCGAGCTGCCGCAGCTGGCCGCGGGTTGTGGCTGTGGCTCGGGGGGTTGCTGCTCCTGAGGGGCGCTTCCCGCGCTTGATGCGCGCGGCGGGGAGGGCGTGACGCGGTGGGGACGGGTGGCCCTCGGGTGCTTCCTCGCGCGTGCCAACAGGCCGTCTGCTGCACGGGAGCTGGGTGAGAGGCTCGTGCTGCACGAGGAGGTGCTGACGGCGACCGTTGCGGTCACAGATCGGGAGCCCGGCGGTTGTACGGTTAGCGGACAAGCCCCTATACTGGCGACGCTGGCTGCCTCTCTGCGCGCCCCCACCCGAACCCGAGGACCCCAGTTCGTTGCCCGAAAAACGACTCGTGCTCGTCGTCGATGACGACGGCGACATCAGGTCCCTTCTCGACGACCTCCTCAAGCAGGAGGGCTACGCCGTGCGCACCGCCGCGAGCGGGGCCGCCGCGCTGGCCGAGATCGCCAAGAAGCTGCCGGACCTGGTGATGATGGACGTCAAGCTCCCCGACCAGGATGGGCTGACGGTTCTCAAGCAGCTCAAGCGCGAGCACTCCGAGCTGGAGGTCATCGTCATGACCGCCTTCGGCGGCAGCTCGACGGCCATCAAGGCGATGGAGCAGGGCGCCTACGACTATGTCACCAAGCCGTTCGAGGTCGAGGACCTGCTGGCGACCCTGCGCCGCGTCTTCGAGCATGCCGACATGGCGTCCGAGGTGTCCGCCCTCCGTCTCGAGCTTGGGACGAAGGCCGCCGAGCGTGAGCGAATCGTCGGCTCGTCGCGGGCGATGCTGGAGGTCTACAAGCTGATCGGCAAGGTCGCCAGCTCGGAGGCCACGGTGCTGATCACCGGGGAGTCCGGCACCGGCAAGGAGCTGGTCGCCGAGGCGCTCCACAAGGCGTCGAAGCGCAACCCGCACCCGATGATCAAGGTCTCCTGCGCCGCCCTCCCCGAGTCGCTGCTGGAGACGGAGCTGTTCGGCCACGAGAAGGGCTCGTTCACCGGCGCCGTGGCGATGCGCAAGGGGCGCTTCGAGATGGCCAACAAGGGCACCATCTTCCTCGACGAGATCGGCGAGATGACGCTCGGCACGCAGACCAAGCTGCTGCGCATCCTCCAGGAGCGGGAGTTCGAACGGATCGGCTCGAACACGCCGATCAAGATCGACATCCGCGTTGTGACCGCCTCGAACCGCAACCTCTCGACCGAGGTCGAGAAGGGGCGCTTCCGCGAGGACCTCTACTACCGCCTGAATGTCGTGCACATCCACATGCCGCCGCTGCGCGATCGCAAGGAGGACATCCCGGCCCTCGTCGAGCACTTCCTGGTGAAGTACCGATACGAGCCGGGCGCCATCCCAACCACGATCTCCGAGGAGGCGCTCGAGCGCCTCATGGACTACGACTGGCCCGGCAACGTGCGCGAGCTCGAGAACGCCGTCGAGCGGGCGGTGGTCCTCTCGCGCGGCAACGTCATCACCGCCGAGCATCTTCCGTTCGGCGATCGTCGCGAGGCCGCTGACCGCGCTCGCCTCGAGGAGCGCTCGAAGCGTCGCGCCGAGGACGCCGAGGACGCGATGGATGCGGACGGGGCCAGCCCCCGCACCGACCGGGCGCGCGAGCGCCGGGCGGCTGCGGAGGAGGGCGTCGCGGCCGTCGCGGCGGTGCCGGGGAGGGGCACGAATGGCTCGAACGGGTCGCACGGGTCATCCGCTGCCGGCGCGTCCTTCAATGATGCGGTGGCCGAGCTCGAGCGGCGGCTCATCGCGGAGGCGCTGGAACGTTCGAACGGGAATCGCACGAAGGCCGCCGACGAGTTGGGGATCTACCGGCGCCTGCTCTACGACAAGATCAAGGAGTACGGGCTGGAGTAGGCCCGGAGGAGAGGAGCGCGATGACTTCGGACCTCCGCGTGCTCGTGGAGCAGGGCCCCAAGGGGAAGCGCTGGGTGGCCGTCGCAGCCGACTGGCCAGGGCTGGAACGGAGCGGGCGGGACGAGGACGCGGCGGTCGCGAAGCTCCGCGTCTACGTCCCGCGCTACCTCCGGGTCGCCGAGCGTGCCGGACTCGGGCAGGAGCTCCGAGGCGACCCGAAGCTCAGCGTGATCGGGCATTACACGGGCACGGGATCGACCGACTTCTGGGGCATCTCGTTTGCCCCGTCCGACCTGGATCGGGTGCCGTTCGACGAGGCGACCTTCGAGCGCCAGGTGAGCCTGCTGCGGGCCGCGTGGGCCGAGTTCGACGCGATCGCCGATCGTGTCTCCGCCGACCTCCGCCCCGGCCCGCGTGGCGGCGGGCGGGACCGGGGTCGCATCGTCCGCCACGTCCTGGGCACGGAGGGCGGTGACTTCTCGAAGCGGGTCAAGGTGCCCGCGGAGCTCGAGGAGCTGTCAACCCCGACGGGGCTCGCGGCCCACCGGGACCGTTACGTGGACGCGATGCGCGCCTGGTATGCCTCGGGTCAGCCGCTCGGCAACTGGACGATCCCGTACCTGCTCCGTCACAGCGCGTACCACACGCTGGACCACGCATGGGAGATGGAGGACCGGGACCTCACGAACGAGGCCGGCGTGGGCTGAGCCCGCGACCAGGCCGCGGCAGGTCCTTCGGTTCATCCGAAGCGCCAAATCTCTGGGCCAGGACGGGCGGCTATGGCTCCGATCCACGCGGCCACCATGGATCGCGAGAAGCCGACCAACCGGGCGCCGAAAGCGGCCGATGGTATCCTTCTTGCGATCAACGAGGCATTCACGCATTTTGAGGGAATGACGCGCATGTTCAGCCGCGTGCGAATTGCCATCCGATTCTTCTTCATGGGCCTTGCGGTCGGCATCCTGCTCGCTCCGCGCAGCGGCGCCCAGACGCGTCAGCTGGTTCGCGAGAAGGCGGACCAGCTTCTGAACGACGTCCTGGACGCCGCGACGCTCGGATCGGTCGACGACGGCTCGGCGCGCTCCGCCGGCACACGCGGCGCAACCGCCGACGCCGCAACCGTCGACGCCGCGAACGCCGACGACGGCGAGACCACGCCGCGATCGCGCAACGGGCGCGGCCGGAGCCGGGCGGCGGGCGCCGCCCAGGCATGACGCGAAGGGCCCAGCGGGATGCGCTGGCGCCCCTTCCAGCGTCGACCTGACCCGGACCCAGCCGACCGCACCGATGCCGCCGCGCGGCGGCGGATGGTCGAGGAGCAGATCCGCGACCGTGGCATCACCGATCCCGAGCTCCTTCGCGCCCTGAGCGCCGTTCCCCGCCATGCCTTCGTGGGGCCCGATGAAATGGCCGCGGCCTACAGCGACCGCGCCCTGGGAATCGGTTCGGGGCAGACGATCTCCCAGCCCTACGTCGTCGCCGCGATGACGCGTGCGGCGCAGCCCAGCCGCGGGTGGCGCGGCGCGCGCGTGCTGGAAGTGGGAACGGGGAGTGGCTACCAGGCAGCGGTGCTCGCTGAGCTGGCGGCGCAGGTGACGAGCATCGAGCGGCACGACAGGCTGGCCACCGAGGCGACACGGCGCCTGCGCGCCGCCGGCTACGGGGAGCGCGTGCGTGTCGTCGTGGGAGACGGCACCGCCGGACTGCCGGACGAGGCACCGTTCGATGCGATCCTCGTGACCGCGGGCGGGCCCGCGATCCCACCCCCGTTGATCGAGCAGCTCAGTCGCGACGGCGGACGCCTCGTCATGCCAGTCGGCACGCGCGAGGGGCAGATGCTCACCCTGGTCGAGCGACGCGGCCACGAGGTCACCATGCGGCAGATCGAACGGGTCGTGTTCGTGCCGCTCATCGGTGCGCATGGCTTCGAGGCATCGGTCAGCGAGGACTGAGCAAGCGCCGAGCAGGCGCTGGCACGCGGCATGCTTCTCCATGTCATCTGGCGCTCGCTTGCCGCGCAGTCGCCGACACTCGTATGGAGGAATTCTTCGCATGACCTACGGTGACGAACGGGTCGAGACCGATGACACCGGCGTCGTGGAGCGCGAACGTGTTGTCGAGCGCGAGATCCCCGCGGCGACCACCCCTGCCGCACCGGCCAGCGGGGTGAACGTCAACTCCGCCGGATACGCGACCGCCGGGCCTGGGCCGCTCTACTACGTGCGCCGCACCGTGATCCTCATATTCGGGATCATCCTGGTGCTGATCGCCATTCGCTTCATCCTGCTCGCCCTCGGCGCGAACAGCGGCAACGCGCTGGTCGACGGCGTCTACAACATCTCCGAATGGTTCGTGGCGCCGTTCCGCGGCGTCTTCAACCTAGACCAATACTCGCCGAACGGCGTTTCGAGATTCGACGTGAGCGCGATCGTCGCGTTCTTCGGCTGGCTGCTCATCGAGGTCCTGTTGCTCGCGATCCTGCGCGTGGGAGATGGCTCGCGGCGTATGGCCGCGTAGCTCCGTCTCCTTTTCGTCGCCGGCCGAACAGCGACCGAGTCCCCCTCGGTCGTCAATTGTGCGGTACGAATGCCGGACGCTACCGCGCCGCCGGGAGCGGTCCTCGGTCGTCGCATGCGAGCTGCGCGGACGCTGAGGCAGGGCTCGACGGAGCTCGCGAGCGGCAGAGGCCCCGCCAACGCCTAGAGCGGCGGCACCTCGAGGGCGCCGCGGTCCCGGGGATGGGCGCGCGAGCCGCGACTGGGGAACGGCGACGATCCCGGCGCTGACCCCGCCCTGACCGAGGGCCGCGTGGGGCGCACGCCGGCACGTGCCAGCTCCTCCTCGTAGACCGATTCCACCCGCCGCACCATGGCATCGATGCTGAAGCGCTCGGCGACCGTGCGGCGCCCGGCCGCGCCGAGGGTTGCCCGCAGCTCCGGGGAGCGCGCGAGGCGAACGAGCGCGTCGGCGAGGGACGGCGGCGAGGCAGGCGGCACGAGCAAACCGTCGACGCCATCGGTGATGACCTCGGGGATGCCGCCGACCGCGGACGCGACGACGGGGACGCCGCGTGCCATGGCCTCGAGGATGCTGATCCCCTGCGCCTCGCGGAGGGAGGGCAGGACCGCGACGGCGAGGTCGGCGGTCACCGCTGAGATGTCCTCGCGGCGGCCGGTGAGGATGACGCGCTCGCGCGCCGGCGACGGCAGCGCGGCGACCCGGGCGGCGAGCGACTCGCGCTCCGAGCCCTCGCCGACGAGCATGAGCCAGGCCTCGGGGACCGCGTCGATGATCGCGGGCATGGCCGCGACCAGGAAGCGGTGCCCCTTCTCCGGCTCGAGCCGCGCGACGACGCCCATGAGAAACGCGCTGCGCGGAATGCCGAGCTCGTTGCGCAGCGCGCAGAACGGCAGCGGGCTGGAGAAGCGCGACAGGTCGACGCCGTTGGGGATGACGCTGAACTCCGCGCCGGCGCGTCCCTCGCAGCGGACCTTGTGCTCGATGCTCGCGGACGGGACGATCAAGCGGTCCACCTGCGGCGTGAGCCGCGCCAGCTCGGCCTGGTCGGCATCGGAGCGGACGCGCGACGAGTGGACGGTGGCCATGATCACGGGCGTCGCGGCGGCGACCGCGGCCCGGATGCCGATGACCTCGGCGCGGAACATGTGGGCGTGGACGAGGTCGATCTCGTTGCGACGCAGCCAGGCGGCGAGCTCGCGGATGGCGAGCTCGTCATCGGTCTCGTCGAGGACGTCGACGGTGATGCCGAGGCGCCGCAGCCGCGCGACTGCGCTGCCGGCCGTGAGGGAGAGAGCGCGGACGTCGTAGCGCGTCCGGTCGAGGCGCAGGAGCAGCCCGGTGTAGCTCTCCTGGGCGCCTCCGTTGCCGCCGGTGGCCAGCAGCTGGAGGATCCGTGGCCGATCGTGCCCCCCGGACCGATGCATCCGCCGCTGCCGGCGGTACTCCGCACCGCCGATGGCACCTTCGTGATCCGGCGCTCGGCGCCGCCTGGGGGTCATGGGATGACCATCGTAGGAAGGGGCGCTTTGAAAGTCAAAGCGGGGTCGCTCGTGACGGGGCAGCGACTGGGCAGCAGAAGGGACCCGCCGGAGATGCTCCTGCGGGTCCCTCGAGCGTGATGGGCGAGAGCTTATTCCGTGCCGTCAAACTCGTGATTCGCATCAGGCGCATTCGGGTCGTCGGCATGGCCGCCACCCGGGAGCGCCGCGTCGCCCGGCTCTTCAGCGCCGGACTGCTCGGACGCCGTCTCGCCTGCCGCGGCCGCCGAATCGGGCGTCGTCTGATCGCCCTCCTGGATCGTGTCGGTGTCGGTGTCGGCGCCGGCTGGCTCCGCTGGCTCGCTGGCGGCCGCCGCCGGGCTGGCCGCCGTGGACGGCGACGCCGCCGACGTGCTGGCAGCGAACACGATTGCAGCCCCCGCGACCAGGCTCGCCGCCAGGGCGCCGAGCGCACGTTGTCGGATCTGCGTGATCCTCATGATTCAGCTCCTTCGGTTGTGACCGGACGGATGTCCGATCTGCGGCCCCAGCCTGGCTCATGCACGTCAGACATCAGTAAGTCAGACTGGCGTCCCGATTCACCTTGCATTCATATTGCGGCTGCATCGTTGGTCCCATGAAGGTTCTCTTGCTCGAAGATGACGTGCGGGTCGCTGGCCTCGTGGCACGCGGCCTGCGGCGGGATGGAACGGCAGTGGACATGGCCGGCACCGTCGAGGACGGGCGCTGGCTGGCGACCGAGTCCACGTACGACGTTCTGATTCTGGATGTGATGCTGCCCGACGGCGATGGCTTCGGCCTCTGTCGAGAACTCCGCTCGGTCGGCAACTGGACCCCAGTCCTGCTGCTCACGGCGCGCGACGCGATTGACGACCGTGTGCGAGGGCTGGACGTCGGAGCTGACGACTACCTCGTCAAGCCATTTGCCTTTGCGGAGCTTTCTGCTCGGCTGCGTGCCCTCGCCCGCCGAGGAGCAACGGAACGGCCCAGCGTGCTGAGTTGTGGAGACGTGTGGCTCGACCCCGCCACCCGACGGGTGAGCGCGGGCGGCGTCCCGATCGTCGCGATCGGCCGGGAGTTCACCCTGCTCGAGTACCTCCTGCGTCACCAGGATGAGGTGCTCAGCAGGTCGCGGATCATCGACGAGGTCTGGGACTGGGCATTCGAGGGCACGCCGCGGATTGTCGACGTCTACATCGGAGCCCTGCGCGGCCGACTCGGCACTGGTCCGAAGCGGCCGCGGATCGAAACGGTGCGCGGCGTTGGGTATGCACTTCGCGGTCCTGCGACCGCGAACTCCTGATCCCACGGCGCGATGACGGTCCGGGTCCGGCTCGCATGTACGTATGTCGCGGCGATGCTGCTGACACTAGCCCTCGTTGGCACGCTCGTCTGGTGGCAGATGGGGGCGGCGTTGCGCTCGGCTCTCGACCAAACGCTGGAGACGCGCGCGGCCGCCGTGCTCAGCGCCATCGAGAACAATGGCCAATCCGGTCTCCAGGACGGTGACGTCGGCGGATCGTCAGGGGTGTTCGTCGCAATCTTCGACCGATCCGGACGAATCGTGGACGCGAGCACGGGAGCGCCCCATGGTCTGCGACCACCGCCTCCCGACGCGCACGCATCCGAGACGATCCTCGGATCCGCGACCTATGCCCTCCATACCGTGGCCGGCGGACCCGATCTCATCGTGGTGGCCGGCAGCAGCCTCGCATCGATCACTGCCACCCTGGACGGCTTGGCCCGCGTTCTCGCGGTCGTCGGGGGTCTGGCGGTCGGGGCCGCTCTGGCCGGCGGTTGGTGGATCGCGGGGCGCGCCCTTCGCCCCGTCGCCCTCATCACTGATCAGGCGCGCCTCATCAATGCCGCGCATATCGATCGCCGGCTCCCGGTGCCGTTCCGGCACGACGAGCTTCAAGAGCTCGCCACGACACTGAATGGCATGCTCGACCGGGTAGCGCAAGCGCTGCACAGCCAAGGTCGGTTCGTGGCGGCCGCCTCCCATGACCTGCGCACTCCGATCGCCGCGCTTCAGGCCGAGCTCGAGCTCGCGCAGCACCCGGAGACCACGGCCGTCGAGCTCCGGGCGGCCGTGCGCGCCGCCCACGCCGACGCCGTCCGCCTGGGCGACCTCGCCAGCGGCCTGCTCGACCTCGCTGCAGCCGACGCGGACGGGCGAAGGCTTGTCCGCGTGGCCGTTAGGATGGATCTGTTGCTGGAGTCCGTGGCGCGTCGCGCCAGTCCCGTGGCGCGGCAGCGTGACGTCGAGGTCACCCACCGGGCGTCGTCGAGAGTCGTCCGCATCGATCGCGTTCGCATTGAACAGGCGCTTACCAACCTGGTTGTGAATGCGGTCACGTATGGGCCTCGAGGCGCAGTGGTGGAGGTCGAGGCGCGCCTGGAGGAGCAGAGGCTGCGCGGAGCGGATCAGGGTCCGCAACTCGTCATCGACGTGCTCGACCGTGGGCCCGGCGTGCCCGCCGAGGTCGTCCGCAGTCTCTTCGAGCCCTTCCACCGCGGCCCGAACGCCACCGCCACCGGCTCCGGATTGGGCCTCGCTTCCGCGGCGGCCGCGGTTCGAGCGCATCACGGGACCATCGGGTCCGAGCCGCGCACCGGGGGCGGCACTCGATTCTGGATCAGGCTGCCACTCTGACCGGGCATCGCCACGGCGATGGGGCGCGCGGTCGGGGAGGCCGCCGCGCCTCATCGCTCGCGCAGGGCGGCCATTACGTCGATCTGGCCCATCGCGCGACCGGCGACGAGATACGCGATGGCGAGGCCGGCGACGACCGACATGAGCACGGCGCCGACGGCGACAAGCGGAACGCTGGGCAGCTCCGCGGGCGGATCGAAGACGCCGGCCAGGATCCCGAGCAGCGCCACCGCCACGAGTCCGCCCGTCATGAGCCCCGCCACGGCGCCGGCGATGCCGATCACTGTCGTCTCCCCGGCCACCACGGCCCGCAGCTGCGCCGGGTCGGCGCCGATCGCCGCCAGGGTCGCGAGCTCGCGCGTCCGCTCCCCGAGGCCGGCGAGCAGGAAGAGGGCCACGCCGAGGCTTGCGATGAGGATCGCGAACCCGATGTCGATGGTCACGAGCGCCGCGAGGTCCACCGATGTGACGCTGTTGGCCAGCCTCGCGCTCGCGGATCGCAGGTCGGTCACCGCCCACCCCGTGCCGAGCCGCTGCCCGAGCGCCGCGGCCGAGGGATCGCCCGTCGCAGAGGCAAGGACGAAGGAGATCGCGCGATTGCCCGTCTGCCGCGCCAGATAGTCGAGGTTCGCGACCAGGAACGCGTCCTTCGGCGCGGTCGGGAACTCAAGCGCGATGCCGGCCATGTGGAAGTCGACCTCGACAAGCCGCCCTTGCCCGTCGGGCGCCCGGATCCGGATCCGGTCACCGGCCACGATGCTGTAGTCCTTCGCCGTCTCGGCCGAGACGAGGATCGCGTCGGGCCGTGCAGCGAGCGCCTCCATGGCGCCGGCGGCGGTCACGCCCTGGAAGAAGCTGTCCGAGAGGCTCGCCACGCGCTGCAGGCTCACCGCATCCACCGCGAGGAGGTCCTGGGCCTCCGAACCCACGTACACGACCCGGTCGACGAAGGGCGACACCGCGGCGACTCCCGGGCCCGCGACGGAGGACACAGCCGAGGCATCGACCGACGTCGTCGGCACGGCCTTGAGGTCGGCGCCCAGGGTGAGTGCCGCGTCCACGCGCTGCTGCTGGCGGTATGTCGCGTCGAACGTGAGCGTGCTGGTCGCGAACGACACGGCGAGCGCGAGGAGCACGACCGCCCGCGTCGCCGCATCGGCTCGCGAGGTGAGCGAGCGGCCCGCCAATTCCCCACCGGGACCGAACGGCCGCGCCAGGACGGTCGAGAAGCGACCGCGGGACAGGACGCCGCCGACGAGGCGCAGCAGGAGCAGCGTCCCGCCCAGCCAGAGCAGGAGGGGCGCGAGGAACGACGTCAGGGCGAGCGTGACAGTCGGGTTCCCCTCGGCAGTCAGCACGGGATGCACGCTTGATCCCCCTACCAGCCAGTACACGATGCCGGCCGACGCGAGCGCGATCACGTCGAGGTAGAGACGCTGCCAGAGAGGACGCTGCAGTCGCCGCAGCTCGCGACGACCGGAGATGACCTCGTCTCGCAGCTGCTCGCGCAGCGGGAGGGCGGCGGTCAGCGTGGCGAGGAGGCTCGTGATGAGGACCGTGAACACGAGGGCGCCGATGACGGTGACCGCAGGATCGGCGGCGGCGAGCTCACTCCCAAAGACGAGGAAGGCAAGCCCGGTCCCGATGGCAGCGCCGGCCGCCGAGCCGAGCACCGCGACCACGAGCGTCGTACCGAGGAAGATCGTCAGCAGCCGGCGGTGTGACGCCCCACGGGCGCGGAGGAGCGCCGCGTGGCGGCGGGTCGCCTCGGCGCTCGACTCCGCCGCGAAGCGCGACAGCGCGATCGCGAGCGCCACGCCGGGGAGCGCCAGGAAGATGAACAGCACCTGCCCCCAGGCGAGATCCGCGGCGACCGGCTCGAGCGTGGCGCTCGCGTCATCGGCCACCGTGATCGCGCCGGCACCTGCCCGTTCGATTCGGCGGCGGACGAGGTCGAGCCACGCCTGTGCGTCCGTCGGGTTGCCGGGCAGCAGCCCGTGGTCGTAGCGGACGAGGACCTCGTGGAGCGCGGCGGGCTCCGGCGCGAGGACCGGGCTCGGACCGCCGCCCGGATTTCCGCTGGCGCCGGGCGTTCCGCCGCTCGCCGCCGGGTCGGAGGCGACCGCCCCCGGCGGCAGCTGGGCCGCCAGCCGAGCAAGCGTGAGGCCATCGGTCACCGCAACGTTCACCGGGGGATTCGCCGCGACGGCACGGTGCGCAGCGTCAACGGGCCCGAGGAGCAGGTCAGCGCCAGTGACGTCGACGATGCCCGAGACGCGCAGGTTCGCATGCTGGCCGCCGGGCAGGGTGAAGGAGATGGTGTCACCCGGCGTCAGGCCCAGGTTGGTCGCGAAGTCGCGGCTGACGGCGATCTCCCCGGGCGCCATGCTGCCCGCCGAAAGGCCGAAGAGGCCGGTCACGGCATGGAAGTCGGGGGCCGTTCCCACGATCACGCCGCTGCTC
This sequence comes from Candidatus Limnocylindria bacterium, assembly GCA_038209995.1. GTDB lineage: Bacteria > Chloroflexota > Limnocylindria > QHBO01 > QHBO01 > JAICQM01. The sequence continues at coordinate 12,178 of JBBQXD010000012.1, forward strand.
GTCTCCGTGGCAGCACCCGCCTTCGAGAGGCTGGCGGCGTCGAAGTGCACCAGGTCGAAGGGCTGGGTCGCGACGACCGCGGGGTCGTCACGGATCAGCGCCGTCGCAGCGCTGGCGTCAGCGCCCCGAGCGAGGACCGCCTGGGCATCGACGGGGACCGCGGTGAGGGCCCGTCGGGTGACGGTCGTGCCGGACGCAGAGCCGAAGAGCACGACGGACATCATCAGTGCCGCCGCGATCGCCACCCCGAGAGCCGCGGCAAGGGTGCGTCGCGGCTCTCGGACCACGAGCTGCCAGACGTGGACGCTGAGGTTCACGGCGCGCTCCGTTCGGTGAGGCGTCCGTCGCGCATCTGGAGGTGACGGTCGGCACGAGCAGCGCTCTGGGAGTCGTGGGTGACGAGGAGGAGCGTCGCGCCGCCAGTGCGACTCGCCTCCTGGAGCAGGCCGAACACCTGCGCAGCGTTCTCGTCGTCGAGGCTGCCGGCCGGCTCATCGGCCAGGATGAGGGAGGGTTGCGCGACGAGGGCGCGCGCCACGCCGACGCGCTGGCGCTCGCCGCCCGAGAGCTCGTCGATGCGCGCCGCCTCGAAGCCCTCGAGCCCCACCTGTCCCAGCAGCGCGGTCGCCCGCCGCCGACGCTCATCGGGCGGCACCTCGTCTAGGGCCAGCGGCAGGGCGACGTTTTCGCCCGCGGTGAGCGAGCTGACGAGGCCGAACGCCTGGAACACGACGCCGATGGTCGAGCGCCGCAGGCGCGCGCGCTCGGTCGGGGAGAGCCTCGCGAGGTCGTGGCCGAGGACGCTCACCGACCCGGCGTCGGCACGATCGATCCCCGCCAGCAGGCCGAGCAGCGTCGATTTCCCGGAGCCGGACGGCCCCACGATGGCGACGAATTCGCCGGGACCGACCTCGAGGTTCACGCCATCGACCGCCTGCACGGGCGGCGAGCTCCCGTCACGGAACGTTCGGCTCGCGCCGACGCAGCGGATCACGGGCGTCACGGCGCGGCAGCCCCGTCCACGACCCGACCGTCGCGGAGCTCGATGATCCGATCCGCCGCCTGGGCGATCTCGCGGTCGTGCGTGACGAGGACAACGGTGGTGCCATCGGTGACGTGGGTCTCGCGCAGCAGCTGGAGCACGACGCTCGCGCTCGCGCGGTCGAGCTCGCCGGTGATCTCATCGGCCAGCAGCACGGCGGGCCGGGCCGCGATGACGCAGCCGAGCGCGGCGCGCTGCTGCTCGCCGCCGGAGAGCTGGGACGGCCGGTGGTCCGCGCGGTGCCCGAGCCCAACCCGCTGGAGGGCAGCGCGCACGGCGGTCGTGTCGAGCGGCCGACTGCAGAGCCAGGTCGCCAGCCGCACGTTCTCCACGAGCGACAGCATCGGCGCGAGATTCTGGCTCTGATACACGATGCCGATCTCGCGACCCCGAAGGGTGGCGCGCGTCATGTCGTCCGCCGTGGCGAGGTCTCGTCCGAGAAACTGGACGCGACCGGCGGTGGGTCGGTCGGAGCCGGCGAGCAGGTTGAGCAGCGTGCTCTTGCCCGAGCCCGAGCGCCCGACCACAGCCACGAACTCGCCGCGCGCGATGGCCAGGTCGACGCCCCGCAGGGCGATCGTCTCGACATCCGCCTCGCGATAGACGCGAATCACGTCGTTAAGTTGATAGATCGGACCGTCGGCCGCGCGCACATCGGCCGGGCCGCCGATCGTCCGCCGTCGGGGACGCTGGTGGGTGGTCACGTCCATCGGAGGCTCTCGATCATCTGGCGGAAAGCGTCGACGTTGTCCACGCCCTTCGGGGTGGCGAGCGAGACGATGGCAAGTCCGCGCGGGCCGGGGACGTAGTAACGGTCCGCGACGGAGGGCACCTGCTTGCCGGTCACCGGGTCGGGCGGCGAGAGGATCTCGTACGACAGGTGGATCAGGGCCTGGCCGTTGACGGGCACGGTGTCCTGCTTCAGGAGGCGGAACCCCGGCTCCGCGCCGAGTGCGGGCAGGTCGGTCCCAGAGACATAGGCTGCGACGTCAGACGGAGCGGAAACGACCCGGATGACCTCGCTGCTGTCCTTGTCGCGGATCTCCACGCCGTCGGCGGTCGGCGAGACCTGCCAGCCCTCGACGTACTGGACGGAGAAGCCGTGCGCCTGGTTGGTGTGGGTCACGAAGACCGCGTTGTCGGGCACGTCACCGCTGGTGGTCCCGCCTCCCACGTCCTCGCTGGCGGAGGCGATGCCGGATCCGGCCGCCACGCTGGACGTGGGGCTGGCGCTGGTTCCGAACGCGCAACCGGCAAGCGTGGCGGCGAGGACCGCGCACACCAGGAGCGAAGGCGTGCTGCGCAGGTGTCTGAATGGAAGCTTCGTCATCTCAGCCTCGTGCTGGCCCACAGGAGCGGGGTGTCGTGCACCGGTGTACCCGCCCGACCTGAGCGCGACCTGAAGCGGCCTGTCGGCGGCGGCGGCGCGAGGCCCTAGCTGAAGCGCGGCAGGGAGAGCCGGAACCGGGCGCCAGACCCAGAACGCGACGAGACCGTCAGGACTCCGCCATACCGATGCGCGAGCTCCGACGCGATCGCGAGCCCCAGCCCTGATCCGGGTGGCGCGGATGCATCCGCACGGACCCGGTAGAACGCCTCGAAGATCCGCTCACCGTCCGCAATGGCGATGCCGGGCCCGTGATCGGCCACCTCGACGACGGCCATCCCCTCGCTCGCGAAGGTCCGCACCTCGAGCGGCTCGCGACCGTGGCGCACGGCGTTGTCGAGGAGGTTGCCGACGATGCGCGCCAGCCCGGCGCCGTCGGCGCGGGTGACGAGGTCCTCCGCCAGCGAGAGCAGCACGGTGCGCCGGACGTTGCCACTCGCCGCCTGGAAACGCTCCACCTCCTCGGCGACGACGACCGACAGGTCGACCGGCTCGAGGGGAGATGCCAGCACTCCCTCCTCGGTGCGAGCCAGCACGAGGAGGTCGCTCGTCAGTCGTCCCAGCCCGGCCGACGCATCAAGGATCGTTGCGAGGGCCTGCCGGCTGGTCGCGGGGTCGGCGGTCGGAGAGAGCGCCGCCTCCGCCGTGCTCTGGATCGCGGTGAGGGGACCGCGCATCTCGTGCGACGCATCGGCCACGAATCGGCGCTGGCGATCGTGTGCCTCCCGAATCGGTCGCAGGGTGCGATCCGCGAGGTAGTAGCCGGCCGCGCCGAGGACGGCGAGGACCGCGACGTCGGCAATGACCAGCGCCGCCGCGATGCGCTCCAGGGTCTGGCCATACGCGATGCGCGCCGCCTCCGCGTTCGAGACTTCGGGAGCGATGTCGAAGGCGGGTTGCAGGACTGCGGCCAGGACCACGAAGAAGACGAGGCTGAACGACAGCAGCGCGACCGTGAACAGGACGAGGTAGCGGACCGCGAGTCGCCGGCGCGCCCGGGCGAACACGCTAGCCCGTCTCCTGGCCGTCGGGACGGAGGCGATAGCCCGCGCCGCGGATCGTCTCGATCAAGCCGTCCCGACGACCGCCGTCGATCTTGCGGCGGAGGCTCCGCACGTAGACCTCGACCACGTTCGACTCAGCGGCGAAGTCGGCATCCCAGACGGCCTGGATGAGGCGCTCCTGGGAGAACACCTGCCCCGGGTGGCGCGCCAGCACCTCCAGCAGCGCGAACTCCTTGCTCGTGAGGCGGATCCCGTGGCCGGCCCGGCGGACCTCCCGCGCCGCGGGGTCCAGCTCGAGGTCGCCGATCCGCACCACCGGCGCCGCGACCCCAACCCCTCGGCGGCGGAGCGCGCGCACCCGCGCGAGCAGCTCTGCGGCCGCGAAGGGCTTGGCGAGATAGTCGTCCGCTCCCGCATCGAGCCCCCTGACCCGATCATCGATCGCGTCGAGCGCGGTGAGCATCAGGATCGGCACCTTCGAGGCCCGCGCCCGCAACGCCCGACAGACGCTCACGCCATCCATGCCGGGAAGGATGACGTCGAGGATCACGAGGTCATACGGGTAAACCTCCACCCACGCCAGCGCATCCGAGCCGTCGTCGGTGAGGTCCGCGGCATGTCCGGCGGTCTCGAGGATGGAGCGGATCGCCGCTGCGATGGCCCGGTCGTCTTCGACCACGAGAATCCGCATCGTCAGCGAGTTCCGCTGCCGACGATGTGGGGCACGAGGTCGCGCGATGATGGCATTCGGTCAAGGATAGGTCGCGGGCTGAACGCCACGTGAAAGGCGCCGGGCGGCACACTGGGCGCGGAGGTGCCGCAACGGGGCGCGACGTATCGCTCATCTGGCGACGGAGCCGAGGCTTGGTCGTCATATGCGCGGTCTGTCGGTCCCCCCGGAGCGTGTGCACCGACCTGCGGCGCCGGTCAGGCTGGTTGGAACCGATCCATCGTCCATGTGACGACGGAGCGCTTGCTCGGTCGTCGTTCGGGCGCCAGGGCGATCACGGCGCCGTGGCGATCACCGGGCGGCCAGCGCGGTCACCGGCGCGGGAAGGCGTGGCGCCGCAGCACCCGCAGGGTCATCCACACGGCGGACAACGCCGCGAGGCCGCCCGGCACGAAGAGGTCCGAGGATCCGCGCCCTGCCGGCGCACTGACCGATGCATTCGGCAACGTCGTGGGCGGCGGCACTGGCGCAGCGCAGCCGGCCACGGCAGCGGCCACGATCGTGCCGGGCGCATCGGCGACAACCTCGATGTGCATCCCACCTCGCACGCCCGAAGGGACCGAGGCAGCGGCCGTGAGCGGGAGCCCGTCAACCGTCACCATGCCGGCCGCCCCGGACCGGACGGCGCCGCAATGATCGAAGCCAACGGTCGCCTCTGCTGAGCTGACGATGTTGCCGGTGCTGGTATCGACGGTGCCGGCTGAGCGGATATCGGCGCACACAGCGTCGCCCGCGGTTTCGGCGATCGTCTCAGCTGCCAGGCCGTTCGCCGCGAGGACCCCGCTCGGGACCGTCGCAGGACCGATGTCCACGCTGCCATCCGGATGCGCAACCGGGTCGCCGCACACGCTCGTCGTCCCGCTGAACGCGGTGATGACCCCGGCGGTGGTGTCGACCGTGAACGTCACGCAAACCTGGTCGCCGGTCGCGAACGACACGCCGAACAGGGCTTTGAACGCGACCTCGCTGTCCACCAGGGCCGTCGGAATGATGAAGGCGCGCGCCACCACGTAGAAGTTGCCCGATGAATCGAGCTCCACCGTGCCGCAGACGGTGCCGCTCGGAGCGAAATCCAGCGAGGTGATGACGCCACCTGCGTCGGCGGTGATGCTGAGGCAGGTCGGCGAGGTGTTCAGGAGCGTCGGCACGCTCGCCGTAACGGCGGCAGAGATCGTGGCAGCGGCGGCGATCGTCTCAACCTGGTCAAGCCCGATCGTGATCGTCCCGTCGGTCGGGCCGGCGGGGTCAGGCGCGGTGTAGCTCGTGATCACGCCACAGGTGACTCCATCGGTCGCAGCCAGGCTGGGCGTGGTCGCGATCGGCAGCATCACGGAGCCGGCGAGCAGGAATGCGATACCGGCGAGGCGAGGCATGGCGGAGAGGTGACGCAGCATGGGGGTCTCGATCAAAGGGCGGTGTCGGCCGCCACTCTACCCCGGTGCCCCGGACGCTCACGCTCGGAACGCGCAGGTACGATCGTCACCGTCCGAACGCGCAGCTGGCTGGAGGTGTGGCGGTCCGGCGCCGGCGAGACGGCTAACTGAGCAGCAGGATAGATGCGGTGTTCGTGGCGAAGCCGAGGAGCCCGAGGGCGGTGGCGGCGGCACCGCCCCAGACCAGGAGGCGAGGGTATCGGGCCGCGGTAGGCGCCAGCAGGCAGAGCGTGGCGACGATGACCGCGGCCTTGACGATCAGGACGCCGGTGAGTCCGGAGGCGTTGTAGATCCCGGCCGCGAGCCCGTTGCTCTCGAGCTGGATGCCGAAGCGGCTCACACCGAGCGTGAAGGTGGCGGCATCGGCGAGCTGCGTCACGAGGAGGCCAAGCAGGATGTAGCGAGCGGTCGGCACGACGCGCTCAAATGCAGGATCCGCACCCACCCGGACTCTCCCGGACCACTCCCCAGCGCCCGCCCTCCGGCTTCCAGCGCGTGCCATCAGCGGCGCTCTGCCCGTAGGCTGAGGAAGAGCACCTCGAGATGGAGCGGACCTGTCAGAGCCACGCGATACCGATCGACCGTCTCGAGCTCGAGCGGCGGATGGGTTGCCGGCCGGTGGACAGCTTGAGTCCCACCATGTCCCCTGCTACAGGAGCCCGATGCTAGGACTTTCGTACTCCCCCGCCTAGTACCTCGGGGGCCTCAAGTGCTCGAACGCACCACCGGAGTCGTTGGCGCCAACCATGCTTTCGTGATCCCGGGTGTTGTTCCCGTCGCCGCGATGCGGCCGGGCGGGACCGCGGGATGGCCCATCCGTCCCATGGTGCCCGAGCGCCGATGGACACCATCCTCCCGACTCAGACGCCGCCTGCCCATGGGCGGCCAAGGATGGAGGGCATACCGATGCCTGATCCGCAGCTGATCCTGATCGTGCTGCTGCTCGCGGCCGCCGTGATGTACGGCTACTTCTACTTCAAGCGCGCGCAGGCACGGACGGCGGACGCCGCCCCGATGTCGAGCCTCGCCTCTCGAGCACCAGCGGAGCCTCACGATCCTGCCGACGAGGACTAGTCTCGGCACGCCCGATCCCACCTCCGGTAGGGCGTCTGTCTTGGCGCTTTAGCGAGTCTTGCGCAAGAACCGGCGGCGCGGTCGGCTAGGCTCCCGCGCAATGGACCTACGTGTGCTGCCCGCAGTGGTCCTTCTGACGACCGTTGCGCTAATCGCCTTCGGCGTGGCCCGACTAATCGAGCCTATCCAGTTGGCGAACATGTCCGATTGGATGAGCTACCACAACGGTGCGGCAAGGCTGGTTCTTGATGGCTCTCCGTACTCAGACATGCAGTTCTCCGGCTACAAACTTGACCAAGCCGCGTGGGGCCGCGGGTTCGTCTATCCTCCGCCAGCCGCATTCCTGCTGTTCCCGACGCTTCTTGGCACTTGGACGTTCTGGGCGATCAACGCCGGCGCTGTGGTCTTTATTGGTGTTAGCGCACTAATCGCAGTCCGCGAAGGGCTGCCGTGGTACATGTGCGCGCTCGTGGCGGCGCTCGCATTCGCGCAACCCGGTCTCGCCGAGATCCGTGAAGGCCAACTCTCGCCGTGGATAGCTTCTGCCATAGGTCTCATGTGGCTGCGGAAATCTGCAGCAGGCTGGCTCTCAGTGTTGGCCGGCCTGATCAAGGTCTACCCGCTGCTAGGTCTGCTGTGGGCGTATCGACAACGCGCCGGGCTGCGTGGACCGCTTGCGCTTGCGCTGCTGTCCGTCGTCGTCCTCTTCCCGCTCTGGCTGGAGTGGGTTGCGGTGATGAGCAACGCACATGCAGGGTGTCCGAGTATCTCGCTCCCGTCATTCACCTGCACCGCCGGTGCCGCGTGGCCGGGTTATGTAGCTGCGGCAGCGCTTGCGGTAGTAGCGCTTCGTGTTCGGTCTGATCGCGTCGCCTTTCTGGCTCTGTCATTGGCGATGATCGCGTCTGCGCCCGACATATACGTCGGGTATCTCCTGATTGTGTTCGTCGGGTTGCTGCCCACTCTTACGTTGCTGCTCGGCAAGATCGCGGCTATCCGCAACGGGAACCTGCCTCAGGCCACGGTGGATGACGAACGAAGCTCACCCACCCTCCCGCGTGCGTTTGAAGACATAACCACCAGCTAGCGCGACCTCGAGGCTGAATCGATAGTCGGATCGCAGGGACTCCACAAGAAGCGGGCAACAGTCTCCGTCCGTGATTCCCGGTCCAGGCCCTCGGGGAATGAATACGTAGTTAATTGACCGCTCCCAAGTGTCCGCCCAATGGACGAGACACTCGGCCGTGCCGTTTGAGCACGTCTCAACCCCATCGGATGCGTCGACTGCAGCCCGCCAAGCGTCAGGGGTGGCAAACTCCAAGCCTTGAACCGTACCGACGCTTGATCTTCCCGCAAGAACCGGGAACCACTCCGCAATGGCATCGACGGGCCAATCAGCACCAGTCACAACGAGAAATCGACTTCTCGCCGGAGTGTGGCCTTTAACCCATTCCATTGAATCCCGCTGCGGCCGAGAGACGCTGCTGAGCAGTCCGCCGGAAAGGTACGGGGCCCACAGGCTCACCAACACGCCTACGACACCAACGCTGAAGCTAGCCACCATTCGGCGGCGGGTTGACATTCTTCGCCCAAGTTCTTTTGCGGCAAGTGCGATCAACATTGCCAGCGGGGCCATCGCGTATGTGGGCGCGGCCCCGGGTACGACGAGGAAGATGCTCACGAGCCACAGGGGAAGCCAGTACTTGCCTCGAGCAAGGCTAATAACGAGTCCCGCGCTACCGAAAATCGCGCCGATTGCAAAATATGGCTCAGCCGTGAATCGAAAACTCAAGAGCAAGGCAAAAGCAAAGGGGAGCCAGAACCACCGAGATTGACCCGCAGCAAGCAGCGGCGCAGGTCCGTGGACCACGATCACGTTGATCCACCATGGCGACGCGATGACAAGTCCGGCGACTGCAACCAGTGCTATGCGCCGGAGGGATGACATGCTGCGATCTCGGACGAGCCACGCAATTGCGAGCGTTACGAACACGAAACCGGCCCCCTCCAGATGAGACAGCAGCGTCAGTCCCGAGAACAGACTGCCGCCAATCCAATACGTCCGCTTCTGGTCTTGCAGGAGCCGTGTGATGAAGCCCACGGCGAGAAACGCGAACACCAGGCCCGGCGCTCTGGTGACTCCGCCTCCCGCTATAAGCCAAATCCACGCGCGAGGAAGAACGGCCCAGGCGAACGTCGCAATAGAAGCGGACATTGGCCCAGTCCACGCGCGCGCCATGAAGTAAAACGCTGGCACCGATAGAATCGCAAATGCCAGTGGAAGCACGCGGAGGGTTGTCTCTGGCCCGATGCCGACCACGGCGCGAATTACGGCGTCGAGATAGAGCCCAAACGGTGGATACGCGAATGGGATCCCGCCACCGTTGTAACTCGTGAATGCAGGCCAGGCGAGTTTTTTTGCAACGAGTTCCTGGCTCATTAGTGAGAAAAGCCCACCGTCATTCAAGATGAAGTCCGTGCCGAACACCGGCGCGCCCCGCACAATTACCCCGCATACCAGAGCGACAAAGAGGAGAAGACCGCCAGCGCGGGCAGCTTTCAACGGGTCCGCGACAACATCGGACCGCGTTAGCCGACGGTTGGCGGTAGTGTCAAACGCTTCGCCGGTCATCGTCGGCCGCCTCTTTTCGCTGGCGCTCATCGGGGGGATGTGTTCTTCGAAAGTGGCTCGAACACCCACGCCCCCTCGAGCTCCGCGACGCGATGGAATCGGTCATCGGTCGACAGGGCGAGCGCCAGCGAGTCGCAGCACGCGTCACCCTCGACCCCCGCCGTGCGGCCGCGTGGGATGAAGACGTAGTCGTAGCCGATGTTCCACTGCGTGCCCCAGTCGACGAGGCATTGCGCGGTGCCGGTGACGCACTCGTCGAGCGAGCCGGAGGCGAAGACGGCGTGCTCCCAGGCCTGCGAGGAGGTGAACTCCTTGCCCTGCACGGTGTTCGCGCTGCGGCGGTTGCTGAGGGTCGGGAACCATTCCGCGGTGGCGTCGATCGGCCAATAGGAGCCGGTCACGACGAGGAAGGTCGCGTCCGTCGGCGTGTTGTCGCCCGCCCAGGTCATCGCCGCGCGCTGCGCGGGTGAGACCGTGCTGAGCGGGTTGAGGTACTCGTAGCGCGCCCAGAGGCTGGATGCGAGTGCCACCACCAGCAGCACCGCACCGATCGTTAGCGCCCGACGCGGCGTCGCGAGCTCCACCAGCTTGCTGACCGCCAGCGCGATGAGCAGCGCCCAGGGCACCATGGCGTACGTGGCCGCGCCCCCCGGCAGGGCGAAAAAGATGGCCACGATCCAGAGGGGCAGCCACCATCGGCCCGTGGCGACCGCGATCCCGAGACCGATGATCCCCAGGATGGCCCCCACCTCGACGAATGGTTCCGCCGTCCAGCGCAGGCTGACGAGGATGGCGAGCGCGATGTTCATGAACGCCGCCCGCGAGCCGCCGGCGGCAGTGAGCGGCGTCAGCCCGTGCTGCGCCACGATCGCCACGATCCAGGGTGAGGCGACCACGGCGGCCAGCAGCGCCACCACGGCCAACGTGCGCAGGCTCGCCAGGGACCGATGATGGACGAGCCACGCCACCCCGAGCGTGGCGCCCACGAAGGCCGCCGACTCGAGATGGGAGAGCGCGGTGAGGCCGGCGCAGAGGGGGGCGAGGATCCACCATCGGCGCTGAGGGGTCTCGAGCAGCCGGATCGTGGCCCCCACCGCGAGGAAGGCGAACAGCATGCCGAGCGAGCGCGTGAGGCCGCCCCCGCCGACCTGCCACATCCAGCTGCGCGGGATCACCGCCCAGGCCAACGTGGCGACCGCCGCCGTCGCGGGCGAGAACCAGCCGCGGACCATGAACCAGAAGGCCGGGATGGTGAGGCACGTGATGAGCAGTGGCAGGACCCGCAGGCTGGCGCCATCGGTTCCGAACAGCGGACCGATGAGCGCGTTCAGGTACAGCCCCAGCGGCGGGTAGCCGAACGGGATCTCACCGCCGTTGTAGCTCGTGGTGGCCGGCAGCAGGAAGCCGTTGTCCCGCAGGTCCCGGCTCATGACCGCGAACAGGCCGCCGTCATTGAGCGGGAAGTCAGCGGAGAGGACCGGCACGGCCCGGACGAGGATGCCGAAGCCAATGGCAGCCAGCAGGAGCAGGCCGGCCAGGCGGACGACGCCTGCCTGCATCTGGATGGAGTCACCCGCGTGGCGGGCTGTCACGACGTTCACGCGGCGGCAAGCATGCCGTATCGGAATCGCTGGGGGGATGGCCCATCTGGGCCATGTGGGGGCCGGTGGTATCCTCGCCCTCCCAGGTCGGCCAGGCACGGAGGAGGGCGATGGCGCGGATCACGGTCGTCAACGACAACCCCGAGTTCCTCGAGCTCGTGCGCGACATCCTCGAGGGGGATCGCTACGAGACCACCACGATCGACGGCGATCACCCCGACGCGCTGGCGGCCGTGCGCACATCCAGGCCGGATCTGCTGGTGATCGACCTGCGCATGGGGTCCGATGAGCTCCACGGCTGGGCGATCGGGCAGCAGGTGCGCAGGGATCCCGCGCTCGTCGGCCTGCCGATCCTGGTCTGCAGCGCCGACGTCCGCGCCCTTCGCGAGCTCGAAGAGGAGCTCGAGAGGGCACGCAACGTCCGAGCGCTCGTCAAGCCCTTCTCCATCGACGCGCTCACCGACGCGATCGACGGTCTGCTCGCCGAGCCGGCCTCGCAGTAGCACGACGAGGACCTCATGGTGATCCGGCGGATCATGGCCGCAGTGGTCGTCCTGCTCATGCTGGCTGCCTGCGACGAGGGGCCGACGCTGGTGCTGCCCTCGGGTGTGTCGACGTCGATCGTGCAGCTCGGCGAGGAGGACGGCACGCCCGCACCGCTCGGATCGTCGCTGCCGGTCGCCGACGCGGCTGCCGCCTGCATCACGCTCACGATCGTCGATAACCTGGTGGTGCTGCCGGACGAGTCACCGCCGGCCGAGAGCGTGGATCCCCAGCTGTTCGCGCTGCAGATCGGGACGCTGGCCGAGGACCTGCATCAGGTCGCGCTGCAGACCACCGGCTCGGTGGCCGCGCAGGTGGAGACGATCTCGAAGGGGCTCCTGCAGGATAAGGCGGCGATCGCCGCCGGCCACGCTCCCGAGCGCGCCTGGCTGGACACATACGCCGCGCTGCACACGGACTTCGCCGGCTTCTGCTGAGGCCGGCGTCGCGGGCCTCATCGGCGAGAGCAATCGGCGGGATGACGCGCACGGGCCTCGTGCCGCGACCTCTCGGAAACCCCGCGCCTGGGCACGACTCATGCGCAACAGGGCCGCGATGCATCGCCGAGACTCCACCCCAATTGCCGTTCGCGCGCGATTCGGGCGATCTATCGCGGCGTGGCAGGTGGCGCAGCGGTTGGGGCCGGCGCAGCTGGCGCCTCCGCATCCTCGGCGGCACCGGCCGCGATCAGCGTGACGTCGTAGACGAAGAGGCGAGGCAGGGCGAGCACGGCCGCGGCGGCCGCCCCCAGGAGCGCGAAGCGGCTTGGGACGACCAGCACCCCAAGCAGCGCGGCACCTACCACCGCGACGTAGATGAGCGGGGAGACGCCGAGCAGCGAGGGCGCCGCGCCGGACTGCACGCCCGCCTTCGTGATCCCCATCAGCAGGCCGGGCACCAGCAGGACAGCCGCAAGCACGAGACTGGCAACGGCCTTCCACCACTCCCGCCGTACGATGTAGGCGGCGACCAGCAGGATCGGCGTGAACTTCATCGAGGCGGCGACCGCTACCGCCAGCGGCCCCCAGCGGCGATGGAAGCCAGCCACCAGCGCCAGGAGCATCAACGGCTGGACGTTGCCGCCGGCCGAGACCGCGAACAGCGGCGGCCCGACCAGCAGCGCGGCCACCACCCCCCAGCCGCCGCGCCGGGCAAGCAGCCACGCGACCGTCGCGGTGGCGACCAGCAACACTGCGCTCCAGCCGATCGCGACCACGATCCGCGGCAGCCAGGTCAGCGGAATCCAGGCCACCGCGTACCACGGCGCGTACCAGAACGAGTCGACGGCCACGTCGCCCGGCACGTACAGCGCATGCCCATCACGGAGCCGCGTGGCGGCGGCGAGGTAGACGTCCATGTCGTGGAGCGGCCAGTCGCGGATCGCAAAGACGATGTGGCTGATCCCGATCCCCACCAGCACCGCCAGCACGACCAGCCGCGCGGCCCGGGCGAGAAGGCCTGACGCGGCGGGCAGCGGCATCAGCGGTGTCGGCGGCAACACAGCGGCATCAGCGGCATCGGCGCGTCGGCGGCATCGGTCCAGTGTGCATGATGAACGGGTGAGCACGCGGCGGGTTCGGATGGCGACCGATGCTCCGCTCCGCATGGGCGCGCTCCAGATTCAGCCCGCGCGAGATGGTCGGCGCGTCCGGGTGTCCCGGTGAGCTTCGCGAGCGCTGCGCTCGCGCGCATCGGCTGGCTGCGCCTGGTGACGTGGGGCGCAATCATCGCCGTGATCGTCGAGGCCGCCTGGATCGTGGCTTTCAGTCCCGGTTCGGATGCCCATGCCTATTGGGCCGCCTCATGGGACGCGCCCTACGCGATCGGTCGGGCCTACACCACGGACGCCTACCTCTATTCACCCGCGTTCCTTCAGGCCCTCACGCCCCTCCGGCTCCTCCCCTGGCCGATGTTCTGGGCGGCGTGGGTGACGGGCTCGACGCTCATCCTGGTGTGGCTCACGGGTCCGATCCTCGCCGCGATCGTGCTGATCCCGACTCCGTTCAGCCCCGTGTTCACCGAGCTGTGGCATGGAAACGTCGTCATGCCGATGGCAGTCGTGCTGGCGCTCGGACTCCGGCACCCGGCGCTGTGGTCCTTCATGTTCCTGACGAAGGTGACGCCTGGCATCGGAATCATCTGGTTCGCCGTGCGCCGCGAGTGGCGTTCGCTGGCCATCGCGGTCGGCGCCACGGCTGCCATCGCCCTCCTCTCCTACGCCCTGGCGCCCGGGGCATGGGCTGATTGGGTCGCCACCCTTCGCCTCAACGCCGTCGCCCCCGAGATCGTGGCCGCCCACCTGCCGCCGCTGGGGTGGCGCCTGGCGATCGCCGCGATTCTCATCGGCACCGGGGCATGGTTCAACGAACGCCGCGTGCTTCCGCTCGCCATCATCATTGCCCTGCCCGAGTTCTGGTACGCCTCGCTCAGCCTGCTGCTCGTCATGGTCTGGCAGCTGCGCGATGACCGTCGACATCGTCATGGCGATCCATGAGCACGCGGCAGGTTCGGCTGGCGACGACGGTGGCGGCCGGCCTCGTCATCGGTCTGGGGGTGGCGAACCTTTGGTTCTCCGTCACGGGCTGGACGCTGAGCGACGCGTCGGCCTACTGGGCGGCGGCGCACCGCCTGCGGGAGGGCGGCGAGCTCTACCCCGCGGTCGCCAACGTCGAGGCGTCCGACGTGTACCGATACGCCCCGTGGTTCGCCTGGCTGACCGTGCCGTTCACCTTCCTGCCGCGGTGGGTCGCCGGGGCGCTGTGGTCAGTCGTGCTGGTCGGCGCGTCGGTGGCGGCGGTGGTGCCGCTCGCGCGGCGGGGGGCCTGGATCCAGGTCGCGTTCTTCTTCCCGATCCTGATCGGCATCTCCGCGGTCGGCAACGCGCACGCGCTGATGGTCGCGTGGCTGGTGTGGGGCGTCGAGCGGCGGAGCGGCCCGTTCTGGGTGGCGCTGGCAGCGTCCTTGAAGGGAGTGCCGCTGCTGCTGGCGCTCGTGTACGTCGGGCGGCGCGAGTGGTGGCGGGCGCTGCTGTGCGTGGTCTTCACCGCCCTGCTCGTGGCGCCGGCGTTCCTCTACGACACGTCCCACTACGTGACGAGCACGGGGCAGGCCGGGATGCTCGTCGAGCTGCCGTTCGTGTTCGGCGCGATCGTGGCGGCTGCGTGCGGCGCGACGATCTGGCTGGCGCGGGGCCGCTGGGGCTGGCTGGCCGGCGCCGCGACGCTCGTGCTGGCGACGCCGCGCTTCTTCGTCTACGACGTGACGTATCTGCTCGTGGGAGCGCCCGATGCCCACCCGGCGCGCCCCGGTGCACAGGACCTCGACGATGCGCCCCGCGGTGGTCAACCCGCCCGCCGCGACGCGGATGACGACGACTTTGCCGGATCGCTCGACGGCGGACCAACGACCCGTGCCCCGCTATCCTTGCCCGCGACCCAGAAGGCCACGCCCCCATGAGGATCCGCCAATCATGACCACCGGCTCTCGGCTGCCCAGTGCGCACTCGAAGACCCAGCCGGTTGGTCCCTTGGCCGGCGACCGCGTTCAACTCCTGCTCACCAGCACGTGCCTCCTGTTCGCCGAGCTGACGCTGATCCGCTGGATCCCCTCGCTCGTCACCTATGTCGGTTTCTTCAGCAACTTCCTCCTCATGGCGAGCTTCCTGGGCATCGGCCTGGGAATCCTCCTGGGTCGCAACGGCGTGCACATGCCGGCGTCACCGTTCCCGTTCGTCCTGCTGGCAACCACGCTGCTTGTGACAAGTGCCCAGCTCAATGTGCAGGTGCGGGGCACGGGGGAGATCTTCTTCGGCCTTGCGGAGAGCCACAGCGCCGACGTCAACTTCCTCGTGCTGCCCTTGATCGTGGTCCTGGTGATGGCGCTGATGACGATGCTTGCCCTGCCGCTGGGCCCGCTGCTGCGATCAATGCCGCCGCTGCGAGCGTACGCCGTCGACATCAGTGGCTCCCTGCTCGGCATCGCGATGTTCGCGACCATGTCGATCCTGTCGACCCCGCCCGCGGCCTGGTTCGCGGTGATCGCCCTCCTGCTCGGCTTGATGGCGCTCGGACGCGGCTTCAGCGGGTGGTCGGTCATTGGTGGGGTCGCGATGCTGGCCGTGATCTACGGCGGGACGTTGACGCCAAAGGACGTCGAGCAGTTCTGGTCGCCGTACTACCGGATCGACGTGTTGAGCAGGACGCCGGGCACGGGCATCTCGGTGAACGGCATCCCGCACCAGACCATGACGAACACCAATAGCGCGCGGAGCCCGTTCTACGACCAGATCTACAAGTGGTTCCCCGGGCGGGCGTTCCCGAAGGTGCTCATCGTGGGGGCCGGATCGGGGACCGACATGGCGATCGCGCTGCAGCGGGGCGAGGTCGAGTCCCTCGACGCGGTCGAGATCGACCCGGTCATTCAGCGGATCGGGATCCAGCGGCATCCGAATCGGCCGTACCAGAACCCGAAGGTCACCCGCTACCTCAACGACGGGCGCGCCTTCCTGCGCACGAGCGACAAGCGGTACGACCTTGTCATCTTTGCCCTGCCGGACTCGCTGACCCTGGTGAGCAGCACGGCCAACCTCCGGCTCGAGTCGTTCCTGTTCACCGAGGAGGCGTTCGCCTCGGTCCGCGATCACCTGACCGATGGCGGCGTGTTCGTGCTCTACAACTACTACCGCGAGCCGTGGCTGATCACGAAGATCGCCTCCCAGCTGCGGGGCGCCTTCGGCCAGGAGCCGATCCTGCGGCTCTACAGCGGGAACCGCGGCGCATTCGCCGTGGGGCCGCTCGTCACCACGGTGGGGGGCAACCCACCGGGCGACGGGACCGATGCCATCCCGGATGACGGAGGGCCGGCGCCGAAGCACGCGACCGACGACTGGCCGTTCCTCTACCTCCGCCAGCCCTTCATCGCGCCCTATTACCTCGTTTCGTTGGCGTTCATGCTCGTGCTGGCCGTGGTGTCGGTTGGGCTGGCGGCGGCGCGCACCGGTGCGCGCGCGCGATCCTTCTCGCCCCATTTCTTTGCGCTGGGGGTCGCGTTCCTGTTGCTCGAGACGAAGAGCCTGGTGAGCTTCTCGCTGCTGTTCGGGACGACGTGGATCGTGAATGCCCTTGCGTTCTTCGCGATCCTGGTCAGCGTGCTCGCCGCAATCGGCGTGACCTCGTGGCTGAAGCCGAGGCGGGCATGGCCGTTCTATGCCGGATTGCTGCTCTCGCTGGGGCTCGCGTTCGCGCTGCCGCCGGAGCAGCTCCTCGTCGACCCGCCGGCGCTGCGCTACGCGCTCGCGGCGCTCGTCGCCTTCGCGCCCGTGTTCTTCGCCAACCTCGTGTTCACCTACTCGTTCCGCGACGTGGCGGCGGCCGACATGGCGTTCGCCTCGAACCTCGTCGGCGCGATGGTCGGCGGCGTGCTCGAGTACCTCGCCCTGCTCACCGGCTACCGATGGCTGATCGTCGTGGTCGCGGTCGTGTACGGGGCTGCCTACCTGCTCGCGACGCGCTGGCGCTGGCTCGGCGATCGGCGGCTGGAGGCAATTGACGCCGATGGCAGGGCGCCGGCAGGCGTGGCGGCGGCCCTCGAGGGATGAGCCGGCGGTCTCCCACCACCAACTCGTGAGAGCCTCGGCTCGTGTCAGCACCAACTCGTGACAGCGTGCGTCACGAGCGGTGGTGACAGACGGGTGGCTCGGCCGAGTACGAGCCGGTTGCGGGGGTGCGCGCCGGCGCACCAAACACTGAGAAGTTGCTGACCAGCGCACCCAACTGAGAAGCCGGGCTGGAATCAGGCCGATGTCGGCGTGTTTCGAGCGCTGTCGTGCGCACGGGCACACACCGAGACCAGGAACCGTGCTGATCTTCGCAGTTACGTGCTCTCCACTACACGCGGTGGGAAAGGGACCACGTCGCGCGGCTCCTCTGCCAACGCCACCGTGGCGAAGCTGATCTCGTAGAGCAGGAACCGCGGCAGGCCGAGCATCATCGCCAGCGAGCCGAGCAGCCAGGCCCAGCGCGTACCCGCCCATCGGTATGCGGCCGCGACAGCGGCCATGGCAACGACGCCGAAGAGCACGGACGACACGGTGAGCAGGCTCAGCTGTCCTGAACCGATGTCGCGCGCGTAGCCGGACAGGTCGAACGCCAGCATGGGCGCCACCAGCGCCAGGAAGAGGGCAACTGTCCACGCCGCGCGGGCCCATTCGCGGCGGCCGAGGTAGACCGCCACGAGCACGATCGGCACCAGCTTGAGCGAGGCGGCGAGCGCCACCCAGATCGGCCCGGAGCGGCGCGGCGCGCCCCACAGCAGCGCGATGACCAGCAGCGGCTGGACGTTGCCGTATGCCGCGCCCTCCAGGCCGAACGGCAGCAGAAAGGCCACAGCGGCCCAGCCGACCGGGCCAGCGCGCAGGAGCGGCGCCACTGCGGCAACCGCCGCTGCCAGGCACAAGGCCATCCAGCCGACGAGCACCGCCTCCTTCGGCAGGAAGGTGAGCGGCAGCCAGAGGACGGCGAACCACGGGGCGTAGCGGTACAGGTTCGAGTCGTTCGCCACGCCCGCGCGGTAGAGCGGCTCGCCATCGCGGAGGCGGAGCGCGGCATTCCAGTAGGCGTTCATGTCGCGGCCGTCGGCGAGCGAGGCAGCGTGGTTGAGCTCCGTCCAGGCCACCAGGCCGATGAGGACCGCGAGTGCCGCGGCGCCCGCCACGACGAGCGGCCGACGGCCGGCGATCACCGGCGGACCGCCCAGATGCGGAGCCCCGGCACGTCGAGGGCGGGCATGTCCGCGAGGAAGGTCGGGTGGTTGCCGTCGACGTCCGTTCCGGCGGGGCCGTCCCACAGGCCGAGCGCGTCACGGGACGCCCCCTCGGGGAGCTGGACCATCACCCAGTCGACCCCGTACGCATCGACGATCCGCCCCAGCACGTTGAACGGGTCGAACGATGGGGCCACGCCGGGGTTGCCGGAGAGGAGGGTCAGGGTCGCGGGATCGGTGTACATCACGACGTCACGCGTGGCCGCGTGCGAGCGAAAGAACGCCGCGCCCTCGAGGTCGAGGCGGTGGGATCGGTCCCACTCGTGCCAGATGGTGAACGAGCCGATCACCGAGAGGACGACCGCGCCCGCGGTCGCCACCACCGCCAGGAACCGATGCGTCTGAGGGCGGCGCAGGAAGGGCCACCAGCGCCCGATGGCGGTCGCCACCGGCGGCAGCGAGGCGACGGCGAGCGGGATGGCGAACGGCAGCCACGCCGGGGCGGAGTGGTACCAGGCGCCGCGCGGGGCATGGAAGGTGAAGATGCCGCCCATCACGACGAACAGCACGACGACGTAGGCGAGGAACGGCCACAGCTCGCGGCGACGGCGCGCCATCCACAGCCCGGGGATGAAGGTCACGATGAACGTCCCGCCGAGGAGGACCGCGGTGCGGCCGATGAGCTCGAACCACGACTCGAGCTTGCTGCCGATGATCGCGCCCGGCCCCGAGGCGAGGTAGGTGCCGAGCGAGATCTCGTGGCCAATGCTGAACTGCTCGTTGTAGCTCGTGATCCATAGCGTGCTGCCGCCGGTCGAGGGCAGGGCGGCGCCGAAGGTGGCGAGGTTGCGAAGCAGCCACGGCGCCAGAACGGCGAGGAAGCCGGCGGCGCTCACCACGCCTGCCGCCCAGCCCGCGGGCCGCCGGAACTCGCCGCGCGCCAGCCAGGCGGTGGCGGGGGCGACGGCGAGGAGCGCGCCGTCGATGCGGGCAAGGGTCGCGGCGCCGGCGAGCAGGCCGCTGAGCACGATCCACCGCCCGGGATGCGTGGCGCGCACCGCGTGCACGGAGGCCGCCAACGCGCCGGCGCCCAACGCGCCGAAGATCGCGAAGTTCTCGATCGTCGGGTAATAGAGAAGGAGCGGCCCGGCGAACGTGGCGAGGATGCCGGACACGATCGCCACCCAGCGTCGCTCGAACAGCCATGCGGCGATGAGGGCGGTGGCGGGAACGAGCGCAGCGGCGAGGAGGATGCTCGGCAGCTGGCCGGCGCGGTACCCCGGGCCGAGCAGCGCCATCGGTCCGGCGGCCAGGATCGAGGTGAGCGGCATCCAGTGGCCGTTGCTCGGCACGGGGAGGAGCGCCGGGTCGGGGAGGCGGCTGCCGACCTCCAGGAAGCTCCAGATGGCCGGCACGGTGAACCCGTGGCCGGCGGCGAGGCGCTCGGCGACGAGCGTGTAGTACGCCGGATCGGTGTACGGCGCATAGTCGACCGGCAGGGCGGTCGCGAGGCGTGCGACGAGCCCGAGCAGCACCAGCCCGGAGAGGTCGCGGAGGGTGAGCCGGTCCATCGGTCCGCGAGTCTAGTCGGTGCGTCCGCGCACCAACAGGGGCCGAACGTACGGGCCTGGCCCGCCCGGCACGAGCGCCACGAGCAGCCACGACAGGTCATACGGCCAGAAGCGCGGCAGCGCCACGACGGCGAGCGCGCCGGCGGCCAGCCACGCCCAACGCGTGCGCGCCAGCGCAACCGTGGCCACGACGCCCGCCGCGACGACCGGCACGTAGAGCGGCGTGCCCCACAGGATCGTCCGCTCGCCGGCGTCGGTCGGGTAGGCCGCGAGGTCGTAGGCGAGCATCGGTGCGACGGCGAGGGCAGTGATGACCGCGAAGAGCGCGAAGCTGCGCCACTGCCCGCGGCCGAGGTAGACGAGCGCGAAGGCGGCCGGCACGGCCTTGATGCTGGCCGCGATCGCCACCCAGGCGGGGGCGGTCCATCTGTCCCGCGACCAGACGAGGCTCGCGACGAGAAGGGGCTGCACGTTGCCGTCCGAGACGCTGCCGAGCAGCGCACCGATGAGCAGGACGTTGACCGGCCACGCCTCTCGCACGCGCCATGCGACATAGGCGACGGCCGCCACCGAGCTGACGAGCAGGAGCAGCCGCGAGCCGACGAGCGACCAGAGCGCCGCGAACCACGGGGCGTAGCGGTAGACGTCTGCGACGTTCATGCTCCCCGGCGCGTAGAGCGACTCCCCGGCTCGCAGCCGAGCGGCGGCCGCGTCATACGCCGCCACGTCCGGCTGGCCCATGGCCGTCACCGCCCACCAGCCGAGGACGATGCCGAGGCCGACGCAGACGGCGGTGGCCGGGATGCGGAGCAGCGTCGCGCGAGCCATATGCGAGCGCATGGTGGCACGCGCGTGGGCGCCTTCGAACCGCCGATGGTCATGGGTCTCCAAGGCTGACGGGCGGAAGGCGCCGATGCGCTACCGTTCGCGAGTGCAATCCCCGGCGACAGGGCCACCCGATCCGCTGCGTCAGCTCCCGGCAGCCGTGCCGAATGGCCAGCGCGTCTGACGCGGCCGCGCTCCTCGCCCATTTCCGCCAGCCCGATGGCGGCTTCGGGCCGTCCGCGCAGGCTCCCTCCGAGCCGGAGCCCACGGCGCTCGCGGCGCTCGCGCTCGACGACGAGCGGGCGCGGGCATGGCTCCTCGACCAGCAGGGCGATGACGGGTCGTGGTTGATGGGACCGGCATCGGTCGGCAATGACGCCGCCACCTCATGGGCCGCGCTCGCGGTGGATGGCATTGCCCGTGAGCACGCGCTCGACTACCTCGTCGCGCACCGCGCGGTGCAGGCCGGCGCCGACGACCGCGTCCCGCACGACATCGCCACCCGCGGCTGGAGCTGGACGCCGTCGATCTTCGGCTGGGTGGAGCCGACCTCCCGCGCCACGCTCGTCCTGAAGCTCCTCCGCCCCGCCGCCACCCCCGAGATCGCCGACGGGATCGCCGTGCTCGCAGATCGCGAATGCGTCGACGGCGGCTGGAACTACGGCAACCGCCGCGTGCTCGAGGTCGACCTTCCGCCCTTCCTTCAGACGAGCGCCGCGGGCCTGATGGCGGTCCACGACGGCCCCGCCGATCTTCGCGCGCGGGGCGTGGCCACCGTCGAGCGGCTGTGGCGGGACGAGCAGGGCGGGCTCGGGTGGGCGATGGGTGTTGTGGCGCTGCGGCTCTCCGGCGAGGCGGTGACCGGCCACGCGGACGAGCTAGCGCGTCTCATCGACGACACCCGGCTCCTCGACGACACGGTCGCCCTGGCGTGGGCGACGCTCGCCCTCGGCGAGGGCTGGCAGCAGCTGCGCGTGGGCCGATGAGCGACGAGCGCATGGATGACGAGCCGCGCCACCTGCCCGGTGACGCGCCCGGCGACGCCGTCGAGCGCGTCCTGCGGCACCGCCTCTCCCGGCGGCGGTTCCTCATCCGCACGGCGCAGATCACCCTGGCCGCGGGCGCGGTCGGGATCGGTGTCGCGGGCTGGCTCGCCCAGCAGCGCCCGTCGCCGTGGAATCCGGCGAAGTTCGCGCCCCTCGGCCGCTCGAGGGTTGCCGTGCTCACCGCGTCCGGCTACGGCATCGACCTCGAGGCGCGGGTGCGCGACGCGCTCACGCTGCTCAACGTCGACGTGGCGCATCGGTCCATCCTCCTCAAGCCGAACATCGTCGAGTTCGATCCCCGTGCCGCGATCAATACCGACCCGCGCCTGGTGGCCGCCACGGTCGCCGCGATGCGGAGCATGGGCGCCAGCTCGGTCACCGTCGGCGAGGGATCCGGGCATAGGCGGGACACGCAGTACATCGCCTCGCGCTCGGGCCTGCTCGATTTGCTGCGCGACGTCGATGCGCCGTTCGTCGACCTCAACACGGCGCCGGTGCGGCGCGTGACGCTCGACTCGCAGTTCACGCGGCTCGGCGAGCTGTGGCTGCCGACGCCGATCCTCGATGCCGACCTCGTCGTCTCGATGCCGAAGCTCAAGACCCACCACTGGGGCGGTGTCACCCTCTCCCTGAAGAACTGCTTCGGGATGGTCCCGAGCCGCATCTACGGCTGGCCGAAGAACGTGCTCCACTGGGCGGGCCTCAACGGCTCGATCCTCGACGTCGCCGCGGCGGTGCGCCCCGGCCTGGCGATCGTGGACGGGATCGTCGGCATGCAGGGCAACGGGCCGATCCAGGGCGACCCGGTCAACGCGGGCGTCATCATCGTCGGGACCGATCCGGTGGCCGTCGACAGCACCGCGGCCCTGCTCATGGAGATCGACCCCGAGCGCGTCGAGTACCTCTTCGATGCCGGCCGCTTCCTCGGGCAGCTGCACCCCGAGCTCATCGACCAGGTCGGCGAGGACCTCGGACCGCTCGCCACCCCGTTCGCGCTGCTCCCGCAGTTCGCCGCGCTGCGGATCGGCGCGTTGCCGAGCCCGTCGGCCGCCAAATCGGACCCCGGGGCCTAGGGCGTCAACCCGCGGCGCAGCGGACGAGGAGCACCTTGCGGTCGTCGCGGTAGGCCTCGCACCACCCGTGGTCCGTGGCCCCGCCCCCCTTCGTGATCGGCGCCCCGGGCGGGAAGAGCATCGCCTCCACCCCGTAGCGGTCGACGAGCGCCTGCCATCCGGGATCCGCCGCTCGCACGTGCGAGTAGTCATCGAGGATGCGCTGGTCGTACATGTCGTTCCGCCCGTCCACGAAGACGCGCCCGCCCGACGGGTAGATACGGCTGATCGCGTAGCCGCCCCAGCCGTACTCGGCCATGAGACGGACCCGCGGCAGCTTCGCGCTCAGCACGTTGAGCGCGGCGGCGGGGTAGTCGTCCTCGCGGATCGCCGGCTTCGCGCCGGGCCACAGCACGGCGAACGCGACGATCACGACGAGCGCGGCGACGCCGGCCTCCATGAGCCGCCTTGCCCGCGCGGTGCGCGGCGGGCGCTCGCGCGGCGGGCCCGCGAAGCGCGACTCGATCCCGATCCCGAGCGCCGGCGCGGCGAGGATCGCGGCGAGCGGGATGTTGCGCAGCGAGGCGAGCCCGGCCACCACGCCGATCCAGCTCAGCAGGACGAGCCATCCCGGCGCGCGGCGACCGCCGTTCGCGATGAGCGCCACGATGAGGAGCAGGAACGCCCAGTGCGCCGGGTCGTGGAAGTTCGGCGACTGCCACTCCTGGATGTTCGCCAGGCCCCAGTCGCCGGCGTCGATGTAGCGCAGCGGGTAGAGGACGCCCGCCGGACCCGCCGGGGTGAGCATCGTGGCAAGGATCGAGAGACCGAAGACCAGGAGCATCCGGCCGCGGGCGGCGGCCATCGGGGTGCGGCCGGCGAGTGTGAACGTGGTGTAGACCGCGAGGACGCCGAGCCCCACCACCCACAGGCCGTGGAGATTCGCCCACGCCGCGAACAGCACCGGAATGAGGAGCGCTGCCCGCAAGCGGTCCGCGCGCAGGGCGTCGAGCCACGCGACGAGCCCCGCGAGCAGCGCCCACGACAGGGCCTGCGGCCGCACGGTGAGGAAGCTCGCCAGGATCCCCGCGGCGAGTACCACCGGCACCGCCACGGCCAGCGTCCGCGCCCCGCGGCGCGCGAGGAGGAAAGCGACGAGACCGAGGGTCACGAGGCCGAGGAGCCCGAAGGCGACGAGCGCGCCCATCGGTCCGACGGCGTCCTGCACGACGGTCATGAGCACCTCGCCGAGCCATTCGTGCGGCGTCCACGGCTGGCCGGCCCAGGTGAAGGAGAACGGATCGACCGATGGGATGCCGCTGGTCGTGATGAGGTGCCCGACCGTCACGTGCCAGAAGTAGTCCGGGTCGTTGATCCCGCGACCGATGACGACGGCGAGCAGGATCAGCCCCGCGGCGGCGACGAGGATCACGGTCGGCGACGGCAGGGTGCGCAGTCGTGACATCGCCGGTGAGTCTAGAGGCTGCCCATCACGGCGCGAGCGACCGAAGGTACCAGCGACGCACCGGCGCCCCGCGGAGATACCCTTGCCGCTCGTGAAGTCCCGACTCCCGATGAGCGCGGTCGCCGTGGTGGCATTCTTCGCCCTCGTCGTCCTGCCCCGCACCTCCGTGCCGCTCCTCGACGGCGACGTGTGGTGGCACCTCCGCGCCGGCGAAACGGTGCTCGACACCGGGCACGTCCCGGCGGTCGATGCCTGGACGATCGTCGGCGAGGGGATGCGCTGGATCAGCCAGGACTGGCTGACGAACAGCATCATGGCCGCGGTCGTGCGGGCGGGCGGCGGGTCCGGGATGACGCTCCTGTCGCTGCTCTTCGCGGCGCTCGTGGTCGTCGCCGTCGCGCTCCTCTGGGCGGCCATCGGGCGGCGGGTACCGCGCGTCGGGTGGCTGGCGCGGATCGGCTGGCTGACCCTCGCCCTGATCGTCGCCGGACCGATCGCCGGGGTGCGCGTCCAGACCATCGACCTGCTGATGACCGCGCTGGCGGCCTGGGTCCTGTGGAGCTACCTCGCCGATCGCCGGGCGCGCTGGCTCGTCGCCCTGCCACTCATCTCGGTGGCGTGGGTCAACCTCCACGCCGGCTGGCCGCTGCTCATGGCGCTCATCGGCGGGATCGCCGTTGGGGAGGCCGGCGATCGGCTCGTTCCACGTGGAACGGCTGCATCCGGGCGCGAGCCGCTGACCTGGTCGCAGATTGGATGGCTGGCCTTGGCCGGCACTGCCGCGTTCGCGGTGGTGGCGATCAACCCGAACGGGCTGGCGATGTTCGGCTACCCGTTCGCGACCGCCTCGATCGCGTCCCACCGCGACTTCATCTTTGAGTGGTCACGGCCCGACTTCGGCTCGTTCCCCGGGCAGATGGTCTTCGTCCTGCTGCTGGTGGCGGTCATCCCGACCCTCGTCGTCGCGCGCCGCACGATGCCGCTCGCCGACGCCCTGTGGCTCATTGGCCTCGCCGCGATGTCCCTGACCGCCATCCGCTTCGCGCTCCTCGCCGGGCCGATCTGCGCCGCCGTCGCCGCCGTCCATCTCTCGCCGCGGCTCGCGGCCTGGCGCCCGTTGCGCGGCGCGGCGATGGCAGCGGAACGCATGGAGCGGCAATCCCGCGGCGGGCTCGGCGCCGTGAACCTGGTCCTCGCCGGGCTCGTGCTCGTCTTTGGCGTGGCCATCTCGTACGGGCGCGTCACGCCGGCGGTCCAGGCGTCCGAGATCGCGGGCGCGATGCCCGTCGCCGCGGCGGCATGGCTTCGCGACCACGACCCGACGGCGCGCATCTTCAACGTCTACGCCTGGGGCGGCTACCTCGGTCGGGAGCTCCCGGCGGGCCGCGTCTACATCGACGGCCGCTCGGACATCTACGGCGACGGACCGATCCGGGCCTACGCGCGGGCCATCTCCCTGGAGACCGATCCGGCGCCGCTGCTCGCCGCGGCCGGCGTCGACGCGGTCGTCTTCTGGCCCGACTCCGCCCTGGCCGGCTGGCTCGATACTCACGGCTGGCGACGCGTCCACGCGGATCCGGTCGCCGCGATCTGGATGAGGCGCGTCTGAGGCGCGTGCGTCAGGGGGACCCGCCGGCACAATCCCGGGGCCGAGAGCGCTCGGAGCCTGCGTGACCTCGGCGCCTCTGTGCGCTCAGGAGCACCCAAACGCGGCGCAGCGGCTTGGTCGCGACCTCGCCGTGCACGGCAGCGCACACCGCGACTGCTCGATGCGGCCGGCGGTCATCGCCTGCCGCTTGCGTGCGCCTGGGCACACAACGGCCCCGGAAGGTGGGCTGAGGCGCACAACCCTCCCTAACCAGTAGCTAAGCGGCCGATAAGCGACGCAACTTCAGGATCGGTCCATGTCGAACCGACCATTCGCCCGCCGCGATGCCAGCTTCGCGGCGAGGACCGCCCTTCTCGAGGCCGGGCGCGAGTTGCGCATCGGCCGGCTGACCGCCGGGTTGACCCAGCAGCAGGTCGCGGTGCAGCTCGGGCTTGACCGGTCACACGTCAGCCGCGTCGAGCGAGGCCGTCTCGGCGGTCTCGGCCTCATCTCCATCGCACGGCACGCCGCCATCGTCGGGTTGCGACCGTGGCTCCGCCTCTACCCGGCGAGCCGGCGCCCTCTCGACGGTCAACAACTCGCGTTGTTCGCAGCGTTCCGTACGAAGATCAGCCCGGCGTGGCAGGTGGCGATCGAAGTCCCCATGCCCATCGAACGCGACCTTCGCGCGGCCGACGCCGTGATCGCAATCGTCGGGTGCCGATGCATGGTGGAGGTCATCACGCGCCTCGCCGATCTGCAGGCCCAGCTCAGGGCGGCCCGCCGCAAGCAGCGGGACCTCGGCGCGGATCGACTCCTTCTCATCGTTCGTGGCACGGCAACGAATCGCCGCGCGGTTCGAGACGCCGGCCCCTGGATCGCGGACGCGCTACCACTGGGCACACGGGCGTGCCTTCGCTCGCTCAGCGCGGGGATCGACCCTGGGGCCGATGGGCTCCTGCTCCTCTGAGGCGCTTTTGAGGCGCTCCCGCAGGTCGGCGCTGCGCCGGCCCATAATGTGGGCCGCGGCGCACGCAACGGCGAAGCGGGTGCCGTTGGGAAGCCGTCGTGAGCGCCTGAGCGCACAACGGCGCAGCGTTGGAGCCCTGAACTGGCCTTGCTTCACAGTTGCGTGCGCCGTGCCGCACTCCGCCCCTCGAGATGTGCGCCCTACCGCACGCGATCGGCGAACTGTGCCTTGAGCCCCAGCCGCGGGCGCCTGCGGATTCGTCGGGTAGTACGTTCGGCGCGCTTAGTACTGTTGACCGTACGCACACGGCGCCGACAGGATGGCCGTCGCGTCCGGTACTGGTCCGGACCCCGTACCACCCGTCACTGGAGCCGTCTGCAGCACTCGTGTCGAACACTCCCTCCGATCCCACCGCCGCCCAGACATTCGAGCGCACCTACGCCGAAGCCACCGAGAGCGTCCGGCGCGAGGTCCTGCGCATGCGCGAGAAGGCCGAGCGCTTCCGCGAGCAGTACCGCCGCCAGCTCGCCGACTGGATGGCGCTGCGCGCCAGCATCGACCATCGGGCGGGAGGGAGCACGACGCGCGGCACCGGCGAATCGCTGCGCTCCGAGCACGATCGCATCGGACGCGAGCTCGGCATCTTCCAGGCGCGCCTCAAGCGCCTCGATACCGCGGCCCGCGGCGTGGAGCTGCTCGCGAACTACCTCGACAACCCTGATCCCGCGGCCGGCGAGCCATCGCTCGCCGACGCCGAGACGTCGCCCGCCGCGCAGACCCTGCGCGTCATCGCCGCCCAGGAGGCAGAGCGCCAGCGGCTCGCCGAGGAGGTGCACGACGGTCCGGCGCAGGTCCTCACCAACGCCATCTTCCAGATCGAGTACCTCGACCGCGTCCTCGAGAGCGAGCCGGTCACCGCGCACGCCGAGCTCGCCTTCCTCCGCGACATGCTGCGGGAAGGGCTCGACGAGGTGCGCGGCTTCATCGCCGAGCTGCGGCCGCCGCCCGCGGACCTTGGCCTCGGCCAGGGGATCGCGACCGCCGCGACCGCGTTCAGCAACCGCACCGGGATCACTGTCAAGGTCGACGTGCCGGGCATCGATGCCCGGCTGACGCCGGACGCGAAGGCATCGGTCCTGCGCATCGTCCAGGAGGCATTGCAGAACGTGCGCAAACACGCTGCCGCCAGCGAGGTGTCGATCAGCCTCGATGGGAATCACCTGGCGATCGCCGACAACGGCCGTGGCTTCGACGTCATGCGCCTGGCCAGCGGGGCGACCCGCAACTTCGGGCTCCAGTTCATGCGCCAACGCGCGGAGCTGATGGGCTCATCGCTGCAGATCGAATCCCGGCAGGGCGAGGGGACGCGAATCCTCGTTCGCCTGCCGGGCACATCCATCACGAAGGAGGAGTCATGACCGATACACAGCAGGAGCGACGGCGCGGAGGCGACCGCCGCAGCGGAGAGGGGACGCAGACGCGAGTCGTCATCGTCGACGGCCACACGCTGTTCCGGCGCGGGGTGCGCAACATCCTGGAGCTGGAGCCCGATCTCGAGGTCGTCGGCGAGGCCGGCACCGGCCGCGAGGCGCTCGAGGTGGTCCAGGAGCTGACGCCCGACGTCGTCCTCATGGATCTCGGCCTGCCCGCCCCGAACGGGATCGAGACGACCCAGCGCCTGAAGCGCGAGCTGCCGCACACCGGCATCATCGTGCTCGCCAACAATGACGACGAGGACCAGCTCTTCGACGCCATCAAGGCCGGGGCGGCGGCGTACGTCCTCAAGGACATCGACCCGACCGACCTCATCGGCATCATCCGCCGCGTCCGTTCCGGCGAGTACCTCATCAACGACAAGGTCTTCTCCAAGCCGGCCGTCGCCTCGCGCGTCCTCAAGGAGTTCCGCGAGCTGGCGGTCTACGGCAACGACGCGCAGCCGATCTTCGCGCCGCTGTCACCGCGCGAGGTCGAGATCCTCGACAACATCGCGCAGGGGATGACGAACAAGCAGGTCGCCTACGCGCTGTCGATCAGCGAGCAGACGGTGAAGAACCACATGAGCTCGATCCTCCGCAAGCTGTCGGTGAACGACCGCACCCAGGCCGTGGTGTATGCCATGCGCCAGGGCTGGATCAAGATCCCGGAGGATTGACCGAGGGGCGTGCGGCGTCCGAGCGCCGCACGTACCAAACGCGATCGGTACCGGAGTGCCATGGCCTCCACCGCCGGCCGCGACGAAAATTTGCTCACGTCGATACGGGTATCCGCGACGACGTTCATCTTGACGGGGACCGGCTCGCGAGGCCGGGACCCGGGTCTCCTCCTCCGGTGCGGGAGCCGCGCAGCAGCAGGCGCGGCTCCCTTTTCTTTGCCCGCGTCGGATCGCGTGGCCAGGCGCGGCTCCCTTTTCTTTGCCCGCGTCGGATCGCGTGGTCGTGCGCGTGCGCGCGTTCGAATTCATCTGCGCGACGCGCCGCCCAGCTGTCAATGGCGCGACGCGCCGCCCAGCTGTCAATGCGCCGCCCGTGCGCGGCGGCGCTCGCAACGGCGATGCGGGACACACATGAACGCCAAGGTGCGCGCTACGGCGCACAACGGCGCACAGTTGGAGCCCTAAAACGGCATTGCTTCACCGTTGCGTGCGCAGGGCCGCACTCCACCGTCGAGGCGGCGCGACCCACCGCACGCGATGGCGAGCGGCCCCCAACAAGGGAGCGTGCGGAGAGCCGCACGCAATGACGAAGGGAGTCCGTAATGCCACGGGCACTCGATCGCGCATGCGCACCAGAACCTCAGCGCAGGTGCGAGAGCGGCCTTGACAAGGCGGGATGACTACCCGCAAGGTACGCCCCTGCATGGGTGGAGTAGGACCAACGGGCCATGTTCAGGCTCGTGAGGCCCCGATACGCTGCCGCTCGCAATCCTTCAGGAAAGGAGGTCCCGCACACATGCTTCCCATTGTTCAGGCGTACATCAGCAATCTTCTCGCCAAGTTCCGGAGTGACGATGAGGAGGGTCAGACGCTCGTCGAGTACGGTCTGCTCCTCGCCCTCATCGCGATCATCGTGATCGTCGCCCTGCTCTTCCTGGGCCCGATCGTCAGCCGCATCTTCCAGAACGTCGGCTCGAACCTGGCAGGCAGCTAGACCTCCTGCTGGTCGACCAGTCTCACCGAGCCCCCGGGAGCCATCCCGGGGGCTCCTTCGTTCCCGGCGTGCGACTGCCCGCGTCGCGCGCCTGACGGGGCGCGTAGTACTCGCGGGTAGCCCACAAGTCCACTCGTCCAGCGGTTCTCGGCCGCCCTAGACTGTTGACCGCAGGCACAATGCTGCCAGCACCGCGATCTCATCCGTAATCCTCTCCCCGAGCTGCAAAGGGAACGTTTCGTGAAGCGATCCAATCGACTGATCATCCTCGTGGGCGTGCTGCTGGCCGTGCTCGCTTTCGTCGGCATCGTCGTCGTCCTGAATGGCCAGGGAGGCACGGGGCCCAGCAACCAGGCGCCCGTCGGCAAGATCCTGGTGGCCAAGGCCGCCATCGCCATCGGCGATCCAATCACCCCGGACAAGGTCCTGGTCAAGGACGTCGACCCGACCGCGGTCCCGCCGAACGCCCTCCATGACACGTCGGAGGTCGGTGGCCAGGCGGCACTCCTCAACGTCCCCGCCGGCAGCCAGGTGACGAAGGCCACCATCGGTACCGACAACACGGTGCCGGTCGACCTCAGCGCCGGCCTCAAGCCCGGCGAGCGCGCCGTCGGCTTCCAGGTCGACCGCGTCACCGGACTCGACTTCCTCGTGCAGCCGGGCGACTACGTCGACGTCGTCCTGCAGCAGCGCATCAACGTGCTGCAGCGCACCACCGACTCCGCCGCGGACCCGAACTCGCCCGCGCGTTTCGAGACCATCCCGGGGCTCGAATCGTCCCGAACGGTCAAGACGGTGCTCCAGAACCGCCGCGTCCTCTACGTGAGCGCGCAGCGCACGGCCCAGCCGCAGACCGTCGAGGGTCAGGCGCAGCCGTCGCAGGCGCCCGCCGCGATCGAGAACGTGATCATCGTGTTCGCCGGCTCCGACCAGGACGCCGAGGTCATCAAGTTCGTCCAGAACAACGTGGGCGAGATCGGTGACCTGACGGCCATCGTGCGCAGCGGCGCGGACAGCGAGGCACCGGCCGTGACGACCAAGGGCGTCACCATCGACCTGCTCATCAGCCAGTTCGGTGTGCCGATTCCCGACATCGTCCAGAAGCTGAAGACCCCCTAGCGACCGCGTGAGCGGCCAGCCGAGGAACCACCCGTGATCAAGGTCCTCATCGTCGATGACATTCCCGAGACGCGCGACCACCTGGCGAAGCTCCTGGGCTTCGAGCAGGAGATCGACGTGGCGGGAAGCGCCGGCTCCGGCGAGGATGCGATTCGCATGGCGATGGAGCTCCGGCCCGATGTCCTCGTCATGGACATCAACATGCCGGGCATGGATGGCGTGGCAGCCGCCGAGATCATCTCGCAGCGTCTGCCCACCAGCCCGATCATCATGATGAGCGTCCACGGTGAGGCAGAGCAGCTCCGTCGAGCCATCGCGGCCGGCGCACGGGAGTTCCTCGTCAAGCCGTTCAGCGCGGATGAGTTCAGCACCACCATCAAGCGCGTCTACGAGCGGGAGCTCGGCCGCCGCGAGCAGCTCCAGGCGGTCATCCCCGCACCCGTCACCGGTGCCTCGGCACCGGAGACCGCGATGGAGGACCACCAGGTGGTGGCCATCTTCAGCCCCAAGGGCGGCGCCGGCCGCACCACGATCGCCACGAATGTCGCGCTTGCGCTTCAGCGCGAGACGGGCGGTCGGGTCTGCCTCGTCGATGCGAACCTCCAGTTCGGCGACGTCGGCGTGCTGCTGAACCTCAACCCGAAGAATCGGTCCGTCCTCGACGCGGTCGAGGGCGGTGAGCCCGACGCGGACCTCCTCAACTCGGTGGTCATCGACCACTCGACAGGGATCCGGGTCCTCCTCGCGCCGCCCTCACCCGAGGGCGCCGACCTCATCACCCCGGTCTACCTCCGCAAGATGCTCGACCTGCTGCGCCAGTCCCACGACTGGGTGGTGGTCGACCTGCCGCCGAGCCTGACCGATCACTCCCTGGGCGTCATGGATGCCGCGGACCAGATCGTCATCCTGGCGGCGCTCGAGATCACGACCATCAAGAACGTCCGCCTCTTCCTCGAGGTGGCCGACCAGCTCGAGTACGACCGCAGCAAGCTGCGGCTCGTCATCAACCGATCCGACTCGTCGCAGGGAATCCGCATCTCCGACGTCGAGGCGTCCATCCGCCGACCCATCGATGGAACGGTCGTTTCCGATGGTCGCCTCGCCGTGCTGGCGGTGAACCGCGGCGTGCCATTTGTCGTATCCCATCCCGACGCCGCGCTCTCGCGCGATATCACCCGGCTCGCTCGCACTCTCGCCGGTGAGCCCGAAACCGCCAATGCCACGGAGAAGCCCCGCAAGGGCCTCTTCGCCCGCCGTTAAGGGGAAGGACCGCCGCCACCATGTCATTGCTCAAGAGGATCGAGCGGGCTCGGCCCGCAGAGGGGACCACCGAGACTCCGAACACGCCGTCCGTTCCCGCACCGGCCGGCCCTACGCCCCCTGCTCCGCAGGCAAGCGCGTCGGCGTCCATCGCCCCCGCCACCCCTCCGAGCTCGCCGACCCATGCGGGCGGCGCCGGGCGCGCGTTCCTCGGCTCACTCCCCGCGCGCGAGTCGTTCCGGGAGGCGAAGTACCGCGTCCAGAACCGGCTCATCAACGAGCTGGACCCCAAGCTCGACCTCACGAACCAGGTCGAGGTGCGGCGCCAGATCGAGCAGCTGTTCGGCAAGATCGCCGACGAGGAGGGGCTCGCCCTGACGCGCGCCGAGCGCGTGCGGATGCTCGAGCAGATCACCGACGAGATCCTCGGCCTCGGGCCGCTCGAGCCGCTCCTGCGGGACGAGACGATCACCGAGGTGATGGTCAACGGGCCGCAGCAGGTCTACATCGAGCGCGAGGGGCGCCTGGAGCTCACGAACGTGACGTTCCAGAACGACGAGCACGTGATGAAGATCATCCAGCGCATCATCGCGCCGATCGGCCGCCGCGTGGACGAGTCGAGCCCGATGGTCGATGCCCGGCTGGCCGATGGCTCCCGCGTCAACGCCATCATCCCGCCGCTGAGCCTCGTCGGGCCGGTCATCACCATCCGGAAGTTCTCCGCCACGCCGTTCACGGTCGAGGATCTCGTCCGCTTCGGGACGGCGACCCCGGAGATGTTCGAGTTCCTCGAGGCCTGCGTGCAGGCCCGCCTCAACATCTTCGTCTCCGGCGGCACCGGCTCCGGCAAGACCACGATGCTCAACATCCTCTCGTCGTTCATCCCCGACGACGAGCGGATCGTGACCATCGAGGACGCGGCCGAGCTCCAGCTCCGCCAGGAGCACGTGGTGACGCTCGAGGCGCGACCATCGAACATCGAGGGCAAGGGCGCCATCCCGATCCGCGAGCTTGTGCGCAACGCGCTGCGCATGCGCCCCGATCGCATCATCGTCGGTGAGTGCCGCTCGGGCGAGGCGCTGGACATGCTACAGGCCATGAACACCGGCCACGACGGCAGCATGAGCACCGGCCACGCCAACGCCCCGCGCGACATGCTCAGCCGCCTCGAGACGATGGTGCTCATGGCGGGCATGGACCTGCCTCTGCGCGCCATCCGCGAGCAGATCTCCTCGGCGGTCGACCTGATCGTCCATCAGAATCGTCTGAAGGACGGTACGCGCAAGATCACGAACATCACCGAGGTGCAGGGCATGGAGGGGGACGTCATCGTCATGCAGGACATCTTCGTGTTCGAGCAGACGGGCGTCATCGAGGGCAAGATCCAGGGCCGGCTGCGACCGACCGGGATCCGGCCAAAGTTCGTCGAGAAGTTCGAGACGTCGGGCATCCACCTGCCGCCGAACGTCTTCGGCTCACCGTTCTAGGAGCGAGAGGACACCGATGCCGATCATCATCGCGGCCGTCGCCGCGCTCGCGGTCCTGATCATCGCGGTCGGCGTCGCCATGTCCGGTGGCGGCAGCGGCTCGGTGGCCACCCGGCTCGAGCGGTACGCCTCGGCACAGGGCGACCTGCCCACCGACGAGGGAATCCGCGAGTCCGCCATCGTCGGCGGCCTGTCGCGGGTCATCGAGGGGCAGGACTTCAACACCCGCCTCTCCACGGAGCTGGCGCGCGCCGACCTCAAGCTGCGGCCCGCCGAGTTCCTCCTCTTCTGGGGGATCTCTCCCGTCCTGTTCGTGGCCGCCGCCTACATGTTCGGCATCGTCTTCTCCGGCCTGCAGAACCCGGTCGCCCTCACGGGCGCCGCGATCCTGGGCCTCTACTTCCCGCGCTTCTACCTCAAGCGCCGCCAGGGCAAGCGCCTCCAGGCCTTCAAGGATCAGCTGCCTGACACGATCACCCTACTCGCCAACTCGCTGCGCGCCGGCTCCTCGTTCCTCCAGGGCATCGAGCTGGTCACTCGCGAGGCCCAGCCGCCGATCGGCGTCGAGTTCGAGCGGGTCGTCCGCGAGATGAGCCTCGGCATGGCGCTCCAGCCTGCCCTGAACAACCTCGCGCGCCGCGTGGCGAGCGAGGATCTCGAGCTCATGGTCACCGCCATCAACATCCAGTCGCAGGTCGGCGGCAACCTCGCCACCATCCTCGACTCGATCGCGTTCACGATCCGTGAGCGAATCAGGATCCAGGGTGAGATCCAGACCCTGACCGCCATGCAGCGCTACAGTGGCTACGTCATCACGCTGCTGCCGGTCGGCCTTGCCGGTCTCCTGTTCCTCATCAGCCCCACCTACATCAGCGCCATGCTCAACAATCCGCCGGGCCTGTTCGGATTGCCGATGGGCGTCATCTTCTTCGCCATCGGCCTCATCAGCATGGGCTTCGGGTACCTCTTCATCCGCCGCATCGTCGACATCAAGGTCTGATCGCCATGCAACCAGAGATTCTCATCGCCGTCGTGGCGGCGCTCGCCGTCCTCCTCATCACCTTCGGCCTGGCCTGGGCGCCGGGCCAGGATGCCGTGCAGCAGCGGCTGAGCGCGCTCGTCGTCCAACCGAAGACGCTGGAGGAGTACGAGCTCCAGCAGCCGTTCTATGAGCGCACCGTTCGACCGCTCATCAAGCGCCTCTCGAGGTTCGGGCGCCGGGCCGACCAGGGCGGCGTCATCGCGCGCACCGATGCCAAGCTCGAGCAGGCCGGCTACCCGGGCGGGCTCCGCGGCGCGGACTGGATGGGGGTCAAGATCCTGTCGGGGATCGCGTTCGCCATCATCGTCTTCCTGCTCGGCACCCTGCTCCTCCAGGAGCCTGCGATCGGCATCCTCCTCGGACTGCTCGGCATCGGCATCGGATTCGTCGCGCCGGAGTTCTGGCTCGGCCGCCGCATCCGGGCGCGGGCCGAAGCCATGATCCTGCAGCTCCCGGACGCGCTCGACCTGCTGACGATCTCGGTGGAGGCAGGGCTCGGCTTCGATGCCGCGCTCGCCAAGGTGGTCGAGAAGATGAACGGGCCGCTGGTGGACGAGTTCCGCCAGGCGCTCGCCGAGGTGCGCATGGGTCGCACCCGCCGCGAGGCGCTGCGCGACATCGTCAAGCGTGCCGACGCACCGCCCATTTCGAACTTCATCGGCGCCATCGTGCAGGCCGAGCAGCTCGGTGTGCCGATCGCGAAGGTGCTCCAGATCCAGTCGCAGCAGCTCCGCATCCTGCGCCGCCAGCGTGCCGAGGAGGCGGCGGCGAAGGCCCCGGTGAAGATGCTCTTCCCGATGGTCGGCTGCATCTTCCCCACGATCTTCATCGTCATCCTCGGTCCCGCGGTCGTGACCGTCATGGGAGGCGGCACGGGGCTGTAGCCGGCAGCCGATGAGCAACCGCCTCCGACCCTCCCTCCTCGTCGTCGACGACGACACGACCCTGCTGTCGGTCGTGGCGCGACGACTGATCCGGGAGGGCTACGAGGTCAGAACGGCTGGGTCCGGTACCGGCGCGCTCGCCGCCATGGAGCGCGGCTGGCCGGACCTGCTGATCATCGATCTCATGATGCCCGGCATGGATGGCTTCGAGCTGGCACGTCGGGTGAAGCGGCTGGCGGATCTCCCGATCATCGTCCTATCCGCCGTCGACGCCTCGGAGGCGAAGGTCGCCGCGCTCCAGCAATACGCAGAGGATTATGTCACCAAGCCCTTCGACGCCGAGGAGCTGGTGGCTCGGGTAGAGCGCGTCCTCAAGCGCTCCGCGGGCGGCACCGCATCGATCACGCTCGGCGACGGCGAGGTGGAGATCGACCTCGCCATGAAGCGCCTGACGACGCCCGGCGGCAGCCACGTCCTCACCCCGATCGAGACCCGGCTGCTCCAGATGTTCATCGGCTCCCCCGACCGCATCATTCCCACCGAGAGCATCCTGGACCGGGTCTGGTCGGAGGCGGACGGCGCGGACCCGTCGTACGTGTGGGTCACGATCCGGCGGTTGCGGCGCAAGCTCGAGCCGGATCCGGACCGGCCCCGATTCCTTCTGACCGAGCGCGGCATCGGCTACCGACTCAGCTCGACCGGACGCTGAAGCATGGGACGCCGCGGGGCGCAGCTCTTCTGGCTGATGCTGGCGGTGGCACTGCCCCCGCTCGTGGCGCTGGCAATCGTCGAGGTGGCCGGTCGAGATGTGGTGGCCAGCCTTGGTCCGGGGACCTCGCTGGCCATCGCCGCGGGCCTGACCGTCGTGTGGGCCGGCATCGTCACGGTTATGGGTTCGCGGCTGCTGGACATCGACGCTCGCGGCATGCTGGAGGTCGCCGAACGCGGCGAGCCGGCGGCCGCTGAGCGGCAACTGGTCGAGGCCGGTGGTGAGGTACGGCGTCGCCTCTCCGCTGCGCTCGACGAGCGGAATCGTCAGATCGCCGAGTTGGCGAGGCAGGCGAGGCAAGCACCGATCAACCAGGATGCCGCCACGGTGGCGCACGTGATGGCCGCTGCCGCGCGGTCGATCGCCGGGGACGAAACCTGGACGATCGCCATCATGCGTGCCGCCGAACCCGAGTCCCTGGCAGGCGTGTACGGCGCTGCGCCAGACGAGGTGACGGCCATCGAGGAGGTGCATCGCTGGGCCTCGACACTCGAAGCCGAGCCGGGCGACGTGGCCCCCGTTCGGTATGGCACCGGCCCCTGGGGGGCGTTCGTGGCGGTCGAGGTGGCGCGCTCGGACGAAATCCAGGCAGTGCTCATGGCCCCGTGGGAGGGCCGGCCGGCGCCCACACCGGCCGAACGCGAACTCCTGGGCCTGGTCGGGCAGCACGCGGGCATGGCACTCGAGCATGCGCTCATCTATGCGCGCGTTCGCCGGCAGGCCGAGGAGCTGGATCGACTGGCGACGGTCCAGGCCGACTTCCTGCGAGCCGTGAGCCACGACCTCCAGTCGCCCCTGACGAGCATCCGCGCGCTGGCCGCGGAGGTCGCTGCGTCGCCGGCGCTCGATCCCGCGGCCCGTGACGATCTCGGCGCCATGGTGCACCAGGCGGACCGCCTCGGGCGCATGGTCGTCCAGCTCCTGACCATGTCGCGTCTCGAGGCGGGGGTCCTGACTCCGGCGAGCGAGGTCTTCCGCGTGGAGCCGATCATCGAGCGGACCTGGAAGGCGCTCCGCATCGATCGGCCGTTCACCCTCCGTACAGAGAGCGGGCAGTACCTCGCCGTGGGCGATGCCGATCGATTCGAGCAGGCCCTGTGGGCCATCCTCGGCAACGCGGTCAAGTATTCGCCTGATGCCTCCCCGATCTCGGTGACGGTCGCGCCGGTCTCGCCCGAGCTGCTGGCGGTGGCGGTCACCGACGCAGGACGTGGCATGAGCCCGGAGACACAGGCTCGGGCCTTCGACCAGTTCTTCCGTTCGACCGATGCTCGCGCCGCGGTGCCGGATGGGAGTGGCATCGGGCTCTACACGGCGCGTGGGCTCCTGCGCGCTATGGGCGGCGACGTGACCGTGAGCAGCCGTTTGGCTGGAGGCACGACGTTGACAGTCCTGCTGCCTGCAGAGGCTACCCGGGACCCCGAGTAAGCCGGGCGCTTCGTCTCCGGGCCCTGTCGGGGCTACCTGACCAGCTGAATCGAGACGGGCGACACCCCCGCGGGAAGGGGCGGCTGGCCATCGGGCGACGTGAAGATGCCCGATCGCCAAATGCCCTCGATGTCCTTGCCGCCCTTGCACTTGGTGATCTCGAGTCCGGCGAAGCCAACGATGTGATAGGCGGCGTTAGAACCGTTGCCCGTTGCGTAGTCCCAGACGGGAACGGTCACGATGACGTGGTTGTTGATGTACCAGTCGCAGTCGGCGCTTGCCGTGTTGCCTGGCAGACTGCCGATAAGATCCGCACTGCCGGTTATCCCAACACGGGTACAGCAGCCGTAGCTGTTGCCTGGGGGCGTGTTCGCTCCGTTGTCATGACCGATCTCGTCCTGGAGGAATCCGGCGTTGTTATCGCATCCACCGGCCGACCCTTGACCGAGGCCATAGCCAGAGCACCCGAACTTCAGCCACGACTTTGCACCCGGACGATTGTTGCCGCCGTCGGTGAACGCGGTGGTCTGGCAGCCAGCGGCCGGCGTCTGGAAGGGGCAGAGGACCATGTGACCCGGCAGTGATTGATCGAAGCTCGCAGCCGAGATGCCTGCCGGAAACACGCCGGCTCGAGGCGGTGCTTGGTTGCGCACCCCGCGGGCAGTGGCCACTGCTGTTGTGCTCCACGTGTTCATCCCGATGATGCGGGCAACGAACGGAGTCCATGAGCGCGAGGTTGGGACCTGGACGCCTGCGGCGACGGCTGGAACACTGCCACTGCCGACGAATGTCAAGGCGGCGCCGGCCTTGTCGACGTATTGAGGACCGGAGGAACCGAATGTGACGGTTCCGCGGTTGCTCTGCACCGTCGCGAGGATGGCACTTCGAACGCTGGAATCGGTGGCTCCGACGCTGATCGCTCGGGCGCCGGCGAGCGCGCCGAGGTCCGCGGCGTTCTGCGCGGCTCGCCGCTGGCCGAAGCCGTAGCCGCCATCGATGACGAGCCCAGCCAGGAAGAGCAGACCGATCAGCAGGAATGGAAAGATGATGATGATCTGGCCGCGGTTGATTCGTCGTTCTCCAAGTGTGACAACCATGGTCGTCCTTTCAGTTGATCACCATTGTTGCCACGCCCTGGCGGTCGATGGGGCCGATGATCTCCGTGAGGATCGGCGTGATAGATGAATAGGTGAATCGGATGCGAATCGAGACAACGTTGCCGAGTGCTCCGCTCGAGCAGGACACCAGAGGCGCCTTCGCATCCCATGCTGCGACGCTCGTCGGCTGGCTGCCCAAGGCGTCACAACTCATCGAGACAGTCGTGATCGTCCCGCCAAGACCGCTGGTCATCCGGTTTGCGGCCGCCTGGGCATCCGTGGCAACGAGCGCCGCCGACGCTCTGCAGACCGGCCCTCCGGCCGCGTTGCAGCCGGGGTCGTCACTGGTGGTCTTCCCGATCCAGCTCGCCTCAACGGCTGCGACACGAGCGGCTTCCCTGGCTGCCTGGGACAGGACGCTGTCCGTGAATACGTACCGCGCCCCGTCAATCAACACAAACACGAACAGGAGGAAGATCGGGAGCACAAAGGCGAACTCCACCAGACTCTGGCCGCGCGTCTCATGCCTGATGTTCATCGTGAAGGCCGATAGTGGAAGGTCACGGGCGTGGTGCTGGCATTCACGCAGCTGCCTGCGCTGGGCGTTTGAGGAGACACGACCTGGTTCTTCGTGCCTGTCGTGAGATCGTCGATGCCATTGGGTACAAGACCTGCCGCTTCCACCGCGGCTATCGCCTGATCTCGCGTCATGTTGACCACGTTCGGAACGGTCGCGCACGCCGGCGGGCTCGCCGGAAGTCCAGCCGCGCCCAGCGAAACCGAGGTGGCCGATGCGGTTATGGTGAGGTTACCGACGATGCCTCCGACCGCCGGCGTCAGGAAAGTGAACGGCTCCGAGACCGTGACCAACACGTTGTGCGGTGTTGCGGCGGTATACGCGGTGGCGCAATCACCCGGGGAGCAGACGACCGTGACTGCGAGCGCAGCCTCTCCCGTCTGCCATTGCACGTTCGTCTCTTGCCCGGCTCGCGCCCTGATGCCGGCGGCATCGTTGGGATGCGCGATGGCATACGCCGCTCCCTCGCGGGCGGCATTGTTGATCTGGATATATGAGAACAGCACGCGCCCGAAATCGGCCGCAACAAGAAAGACCAGGATCAATACGGGCGCGAGGATCGCGAACTCCACCAATGACTGCCCTCGCCTGGAGCGTGACATGCCACGCGCGCCCAAACCCCGCCGAAGGAATCTGGCCAAGGGGTTCGGGCGGCTCGTCGGCCGTTGGGCGTCATGACGGATGGGCACGCGGAGGAGCCTCTGCAGCAGGAGATCGCAACCCGACTCTAGAGGGCGGACCTTGCAGATCACCTTGCAGTCCACCCATGCCCCGGCCTCGATCGGTCGGGTCAGCGCAGTGCGGGTTGCTCGAATGGAGTGAGTACCATCAGGATCGAGATGACCCTTGCCGCTCTCCACAACCGTACCGGCGCAACGACCCTCGCAACGAGATGCCGTGTGGCGACCTCTCTTCGTGACCGCACCGTGGGTCTGCTCGGCCGGTCGCACCTCGACGAGGGTGAAGGGCTGTACATCGAGCGCTCCCCGTCCATCCACATGTTCTTCATGCGCTTCCCGATCGATGCGGTATTCGTTGCCCCGGGCGGACGCGTGACGAAGATCGTGGAGAACCTGAAGCCGTGGCGGCTGGTGCTCTGGGCGCGTGGCGCCCGGGACTGCATCGAGCTTCCCGTGGGAGCTGTGGCCGCCTCCAACACGCAGGTCGGCGACGTGCTCGAGGTCGTGCCAGCCACCTCCTGAGGGCGGCCGCGAGGTACGAACGTACTGCGCTCGTACCCCCAACCTGGCAAGGGACATCGCAAGGTTGCCGATGCACCCTGCGGTCATGCATCACCTCCGATGGCCGCGACGACCCGCGACGAGCCCCGCCGAGTCCGGCCAGGCGCTCGTCGAGTTCGCGCTCATCTTCCCCATCTTCATGCTGCTGGTCATCGGGATGATCGAGTTCGCGGTCGCCTTCGGCGTCCAGCTGAACATCAACTACGCCAGCCGCGACGCGGCCCTGCTCGCCGCCGAGGCGGGGAACGGCCAGGGCGCGGACTGCGTGATTCTCGCGAACATCGAATCCACCGTCTCCAGCCCGAGCAATAAGACCGCCATCTCCCAGGTCCGGGTCTACTGGTCCGATGGGAACGGCGTCGAGAAGCCCGGCAGGGTCAACGTCTACACGCGGTCGAGCAGCACCTCCTGCACCCTCCAGGACGGCACCGTCCTGACGGTTCCCTACTCGATCAGCGGCATCCCCGGCTACCCGGAGACCGACCGATGCGCCGTTCTCGCCGGATGCCCCGGCGGCCATCCCAGCGTCGACCAGATCGGCGTCACGATCACCTATCAGCACCGCTGGATGACGCCCCTTCCGTCGATCGTCACCCTGCCCGTCGGTGGCGTGACCGTCACCCGCAGCAATGCCATGCGCATGGAGCCGATCCTGTGATCCGCCTGCGCGGCCTCCGCCGCCGAACATCTCGCGGCCAGTCGATGGTGGAGATGGCCCTCCTCCTTCCGGTGCTGCTGACCATCGTGGCCGGCACCCTCGAGTTCGGCTTCGCGTTCGATCATCACCTCACCCTCCAGTACGCGTCGCGCGAGGGCGCGCGGGTGGGGTCGGCCATGGTCAACGGCGGCGGGACTCTCGGCTGCGGGGGAGGGCAGAGTCCGAATGCCGCCGTCGTGGACCAGACCATCGTGGCCGCCGTCGAGCGGGTTTTGGCCAGCACCAGCTCGCCGATCGCCCTGAACCGCGTGAGCGAGATCAGGATCTACAAGTCCAACGCCAATGGCGGCGAGGTGGGTCCGGTGAATAGCTGGATCTATGCCGCAGGCGGCGGTCCCGTCGTGGACGGCAAGGCCCTTGACTTCAAGACGACGGCCCCACAGACCTGGAGCGCGTGCTCCCGCGTCAACGGGGTGACACCTGACTCGATCGGCGTGAGCGTCGCCTACACCTACGACCTCCGCACCCCGCTGAAGGCCCTCTTCGCGTGGGCAACCATCGGGATGGGCGATCACACCGTCATGTCGATGAATCCGACCAACTGATGAGGCCTGAGATCATGTCGCGCTCCCCGAGCTGCGCCACCACGTCACTTTCCACCCAGGACGAAGCCCCGAGCCTGGCGCGCGACGCATCGAGGGGAGCGCCGCGCGGCCAGATTCTTCTCATCTTCGCTTCGATGCTCGTGCTTCTCCTCACCGTCTCCGCGCTCGCGGTCGACCTCGGGTGGCTGTGGACGAACGCCCTGCGCGTGCAGCGCGCCGCGGACGCGGCGGCCCTGGCCGGCGTGGTCCACCTTCCCGGCGACATCCCGGGCGCCTATTCGACGGCCCGCGGCGAGGCCCAGAAGAACGGCTACGTCGACGGGACGGGCGGGATCACCGTGACCCCGGTCAAGGACCTGGCCCTGCCGCGTCGGCTCGACGTCACTGTTCAGGCGCCGGTGCGCACCTTTTTCCTGGGCCTGATCGGCATGCCGACCATCAACATCACCCGCATCGCGCAGGCTGACTACGTGCTGCCGGTACCGATGGGCAGCCCGCAGAACTACTACGGCGTCGGCGACTTCCGGAAGGTGGCGGCCGGCGCGACGTCCAACACCGGCACGATCGCTCCGACCGGTTCGGATGCGTCGGGAACGCAATGGACAAATCCGTCCAACGCCTACGCGAGTGGCGGCGGTGTCGCGACGGTCGTCGGCTCCAATAAGACGCACATCTTCAAGAACTTCAACTTCAGCGTCCCCGCCGGCAACTCGATTCTCGGAATCGAGGTGAAGTTCAGGGCCACGTCGACCGCCACGAACTGCCAGATGGGCATCGAGCTCAGCGACAACGGTGGCTCGACGTGGACGACCCAGCAGAAGACCGCCGCCAACGTCGACGGCTCGCTCACGACCTACACGCTCGGCAGCTCGGTCGACCTGTGGGGAGGCACGTGGGCCCAGACCGACTTCACGAACGCCAACTTCCGGCTGCGCGTCCAGAGCCTGGATCCCGGCAGCAACTGCGCCGACACAGATACCTGGTCGCTCGACTTCGTGAACGCGAACGTGTTCTCGCAGGCGCCGGCCGCTGACACGATCCAGGAGGTCACCGGACCGTCCGGCCCGCTGTGCACGCCCGTGCCGCCGCGTACGTCCTGCAGCCAGGGCTTCTGGGGCGCGGTGTTCACCAAGGGCGGCGTCCGGCAGAACGGCGACCGCTATGCACCCGCCAACTGGTCGGGTGGCAGCTCGGCCGCGAACCCCGACTACGACAGCAACGGCTACGACTACAGCGTCGAGGTGGGTTCCAGCGGCGAGGTATGGCTCTACGACCCCACGTTCTGTGGAACGGGGCAGACCGCGTTCGGAGGCTGGTACGGGGCCGGCGATCACTGGACCAGCCTTCCCAAGCCGCCAGGCGGGACCGGGTATGGAGCAGTCACCACTCGGTATCGGCTCTATGACACCCGCGGCACCGACTACAGCCTGGGCGACGACGTCCTCGTCCCCGGTGCCGATTCGGGAGCGCTGTTCGCGAACAAGTTCCAGACCGATCAGAGCGGCACCTTCGGGTCGCCCCAGAAGACGGCCGCCGACGGGGCCGCGAACTGCGCCAGCGATCCGTACCACAA
The DNA here is from genome assembly GCA_038209995.1 of Candidatus Limnocylindria bacterium. Taxonomy (GTDB): domain Bacteria; phylum Chloroflexota; class Limnocylindria; order QHBO01; family QHBO01; genus JAICQM01. The sequence goes on from JBBQXD010000012.1 coordinate 55,786, forward strand.
CGGGTGGTACCGCATCGCGAGCGGGATCGCCTCCGGCAAGTATCGGCTCAACGTGAACACCAGCGACCCGGCGAACAACAGCGTGGCCGCCGAGAACCTGTTCTCGATCTACACCAATTCGGCTGGCAAGCCCCGTGTCTACGGTGGCGGACGGATGGCCGCCTACACGAATTTGGCGGCCGGCACGCAGACGTTCTACCTGGCCCAGATCGGCCCGGAGCACGCCGGCAAGACGATGGACATCACGCTCTTCGACCCCGGCGACGTCCAAGGCCCAGCGTTCCTCCGCATCCTCTCGCCGGACGGCAACGCCTACAACTACGCGACCTTCTCGTATTCCGCTGACGCGCAGTGCAGCGGTTCGAGCGACGCGTGCAGCGCCTCGGGGCGCACGCAGATCGAGACGAACAACGGCGGAAGCAGCGCGTTCGATAATTCCGTGCTCGTGATCAACATTCCGCTGCCCACGACGTACGGCAGCGTTGGCCTGACGCCCGCCGGCGAGACCGAGGCCGGATGGTGGAAGATCGAGTACGAGGTCGCCGGCGGCAACGACACCACGACGTGGGAGGTCAGCATCCGCGGCAACCCGGTCCGGCTCGTCGTCCCGTAGCCGACGCGGTCGACCGTCGGGCCAGCGCCCGGAAAATTGGAAGGGCCCCATCGATGGGGGCCCTTCCGCGTGGCGAGTTCGATGCGTGATCTGCGCTGGCGTCGCCCAGCGGCGAACCGGCCGATCACGAGGACCGGTGCGGCCAGCCCCGTCAGAAGCATGAACCCGATGATCACCAGGTTGCCTGCGCCGTCCGAGCTCGCCGCTATTGCGGTGTTCGGAAGCGGCTCGGGCGTGCCTGTCGCGGCTGCAACGGACTGCTCGGGCGTCTGGCTGGCGACCGGGGTCTCCGAGACCGAGGTAACCGGCGTGGGGGTCGGGGTCGGCGTCAGGGTGGACGTCCCCTCGACCGGCGTCGGGGTCGGCGTGGGCGTTGGCGTTGGCGTTGGCGTGGGGGTCGGGGTCGGCTCGGCGACCGTCACCGTCTCCTGATCCTTGGCCGTGAAGCTGTTGCCCCGATATTCCCCGCTGGCCGGTACCGATGGCGCGCGATGGCGCGCCGCGGATTGCGGGTGATAACGCGCCGCTAACGGACCGCAAAGAGGCCCGCACGAACATTGGCTGGTGACGTTCAGCGATCTCCTCCAGGTCCTTCTCCCGCCGGGGTGCGCGGGATGTGGCCGCTTCGGGGCCCTGCTGTGCGCCGGATGCCGAGCCGGCATGCGCCCGGCGGTCGATCCCCGGACCGCATTCCTGGCGGCTGATCCCGCGACGATTTCGGGGAGCGGCCTGGAGCTCGCGGTCGCGGCGCTTCGGCACGACGGCGTCGTGCGGCGCTGCCTTCAGCGACTGAAGTACGGGGGCGCATCGCGGCTCGCGGCGGTCCTGGCAGTCGAGGCATTGCCCACGCTCGATCACCTGCTCGCATTGAGCGGACCCGCCACGCTCGTCCCCGTGCCGATCCATCCCATCCGGCGCCGGGAGCGCGGGTACAACCAGGCTGAGCTCCTGGCGGGGAGGCTGGCTTCAGCGCGTCACCTGCGGATGGCCGATCTCCTCTTCCGCGGCCGCGAGACACAGCGCCAGCACCGGCTCGACCGAGCGGCGCGGCTGCGGAACATGCGTGCCGCGATCCGCATGCGCCCGGGAGTCCTGGCACCGGGGCGGGTCATTCTGGTGGATGACATCCTGACCACCGGCGCAACCTTCGAGGCGTGCGCCGCGGTGCTGCGCGAGTCGGGGAGCGTGGAGGTCTTCGGACTGGCGATCGCACGCGAAATCTGAGCTCGGGAAATCTGAGCTCGGCGAAAGCTCGGCCAATGCGGGCGAGTGCTAGGCTGGGATCTGTCAGCCGCACCGGAGCCCCGCCCCGTGAGGATGAACGTCAAGGCGCGTAACCTGGTCCTCACCGAGCAGCTTCGGGCGCAGGTCGAGCGCAAGCTCCGACGCCTCGAGCGCATCGCGCATCCCGATGCCGAGGTCGACCTCGAGCTCATCGCTACTTTCTCGCGCGCGGCCGATGCCTCGCACGTCGCCGAGGCCACCATCGTCTCGAACGGGGCCGTCCTGCGCTCGACCGCGTCGGGCGTCACGCCGATCACCGCCGTGGACGCGCTCCTCGACAAGCTCGAGCGGCAGGTCATCCGATCGCGGCAGCGGCCGCGCAGCGTTCGCGAGCGACAGGCCGATGAGGCGTCCGCCGTCTTGGCCCGTGAGGCGCGCGGCACCGTGTCGCCGGACGAGGTGCCGGCAACGACGTCGGTCGTCGAGATCAAGCGGTTCGACATCGAGCCGATGTTCCAGGAGGACGCGATCGCCCGCATGGAGGAGCTGGGCCATGCGTTCTTCATCTTCCTCAACGCCGAGACGAACGACGTCTGCGTCCTCTACCGCCGGCGAGACGGGAACTACGGGGTCATCGAGCCGGTCGTGGGTCGCTGAGTGCGACGTCGCGGTCAGGAGCGCCCGAGCATCGGCAGGACCAGGAGCGCCGCGACGATGACGATGAGCGCCACGAAGAAGACGACGAGCGCGATCGTCAGCGGATCAGCCTTGACGCGGCGCCCCTCCGATGGCTCCTCGACCCCCGGCTCGCGCTGATCCGCGTCGTCCTCCATGGGCCGCACCGTAGCACGCCCCGAGCCGCGTCGGCGGCTCAGCTGGCCTGACCACGCGCCGCCGGTAGGGATCCATCTGAGCGTCGCCGGTGGCCTGCTCAAGGCCGGGCGGCGGGCTCGCCAGATCGGGGCGCGGGCGCTCCAGATCTTCAGTGACAACCCCACCGCCTGGCGCCGGCGCCCGGCTCCGCCGACCGATGCCGGCGCGTTCGTCGAGTACGCCGCACGGTCCGGCATCGGTCCCATCGCGATTCACGCCAGCTACCTCATCAACCTCGCCGGTCGAGCCGAGACCTTCGCCACACAGTCGCGGGCCGGCCTCGTCACCGAGCTGCGCCGGGCCGGCGACTACGGCGCCACGCTCGTGAACACGCACATCGGCTCGCACCTCGGGGAGGGGCGGGCGGATGGGCTGCGGCGCGTCGCCGCCACCATCACGGCGGTGCTGGCCGAGACACCGGATGCGGCGATCCTCGTCCTCGAGAACTCGGCGGGTGGTGGCGGCACGCTCGGCACGACGATCGAGGAGCTGGCGACGATCCTCGAGGGAGTCACCGGCGACGCGTCGCGGCTCGCGTTCTGCCTCGACACCGCCCATCGGTGGGGCGCCGGCTACGACGTCGGAAGCGCCGACGGGGCTGCGGCGGTCATCGACCGCTTCGACGAGCTCATCGGTCTCGAGCGCCTGCGGCTGGTCCATCTCAATGACTCGAAGTCGCTCCGCCGCTCCCGGTCGGATCGCCACGAGCACCTCGGCGCGGGGCGCATCGGGCCGGCCGGCCTCGGCACGCTGCTTCGCGATCCGCGGCTGCGCCGCACGGCGTTTGTGCTCGAGACGCCCGGAGTCGACGAGGGCTACGACGCGGTCAACGTCCGGCGCGCGCGACTGCTGTTCGATGGGGCGCAGGCGCTGCCCGATCTGCCACCGCGGGCGTTCCGGCTCAACCGGCGATCGACGCGCGGAGGCATCGGGCGGGCGATGAAACCCGGCGAGGGCTAGGCGCCTCGGCTCAGCCCGTTCTGGGGGGCGCCATTCTCGCCATTGCCATTGCGCATGCGGCGGGTGCGGACCGTCAGGTAGGCGTGCATCAGCTCGCGAACATCGGACTCGGTGAGGAGGTCGTCACCGCGCAGGGAGTACTCGACGCGCGTGGTCGGCAGGAGCTGACGGCTGTTGAGGCTGGCGAAGTACGCGGGGCCGTCCGCCTCGTCGCCGATCTCGCGGAGGCCGCGTGCCAGCTTGGTGGCGGTGCCGAGCGACGGCATGCGATCACCCTTGATGAGCCGCGAGATGGTGGAGTGGTCAACCCCGGACTGCAAGGCGAGTTGCCGCTGGCTCATCTTCTTCTCCTTCAGCTGGCTGCGAAGCCAGGAGTTGAAGGAGCGGGGGTTCTCGAAGCTCATGCACTCTGTCCGTATGCCGTGACGCCACCGCCCACTCAAGGCACGGTCGGTGGTGCGTCCGAGCAACCGGATCGTCGCAGCAGGGGAAACGCCCCTCAATGACCCAAAGGTACCGATGCGTCAGCGGCTCGCCGGATGTCCCGCGGGGCGCGCACCGGTGCCGTGCGCACGGCGCACGAGCGGGCTCACCGCATAGAACATGCCGCCGAGGATGATGACGGTCACGATGCTGATCGCGCGGTCGGTGAGCGCCACCGCGGTGGCAGGCTCGTTCGGCACCCCGTAGATGAGGAGCACGCCCGCGATGGCGAGCTCGACGAAGCCCACGCCGGCGGGCGTGAGCGGGATGGCGGTCACCAGCGCCGCCGCAAGCGCGACGAAGACCGCGCTGCTGATGCCGAGATGGCTCACCTGTGGCAGGTCGAGGGCGCGGATCACGAAGAAAACGCGCACCCCTTCGAGAATCCAGATGAGGACCGTCAGACCGATGATGATCGGCACGCTGCGGGCCGTCAGAGCAGCGGTGCTGCCCTCGTGGAACCGCTCCCACAGTGATGCGAAGCGCTGCGGCAGGAACCGGGTCAGGCGGTGGCCCGCGAAGCGCAGCGCGATGACGAAGGCGATGAGAGCCACGGCCGCCACGAAGCCGATCGCGAAGATGGTGTCCACCTCCGGCCGGTTCCGGCCCCGGAACGACCAGAAGCCGGCGGCGAGGGCCAGGGAGGCGATGACGATCACGTCGGCGATGCGCTCGATGAAGATGGTGCCGATGGTGCGCGAGGTCGAGCCGCCGAAGTTGCCGCGCAGCAGGAAGGCGCGGTACAGGTCGCCGAGCTTGGCCGGCACGATGCAGTTCACGAACCACGACAGGAAGAGCATCCCGGTCGCGGCAGGGTACGGGACATGGGTCCCCACCTTGCGCAGCACGTACCACCAGCGCAGCCCGCGCAGCGGGAACGTCGCGTAGTAGGCGCCGAGCGCCACGAGCAGGAGGAGCGGATTGGCGCCGATGATGTGCGACCACATCTGGCCCCAGTTGATCTTGAGCACGAACGCGAAGAGGAAGACGAGGATGCCGATCCCGAAGACGATCGAGGCGATCGTCCGCCAGTTCAGGAAGCGGGACCCCAGGCTGACCTCGCCCTCGGGGATCTGCTCGCCGGGCGCGGCATCCAGGAACTCGGTCGGCTCGTAGAGCGAGTGCCCATGCTCGGCGTGCGCCGCCGGCTGCTCCGCGCGCCTCTGCTCGTCGGGAATCCGCTCGTCCGGACGCCCCTCAGCCACGCTCCTGGGCCTCTGGATCGTTCGGCTCGGGAAGCTCGGCGGGCGCCGGCCGGCTGACGGGCTCCTTCTCGACGGTCGCGGGCCTCTCCGGCCCGAGGATCGGTCCGGTCGCGGTCCGCTTCCCGCGCCAGCCGTCGAAGATGTTGCGCCACACCGCCCAGCGGGTGGTGAGGTGGATGAGGACCGTCGAGCGCGACCCGTGCCAGTCGTTGGTGCGCAGCGCGGCCCGGAGGGTAGCGGCATCGTCGAACGCGACCAGCGCGTTGAAGCTCATCGCGATCTCGAAGCGCGAGTGGGAGTCACTGGCGGCGATCGCGGGGATCCGGTGGCGTGCCGCAAACTCTGCCGCCGCCTCGTTGTGGCGCTGGAGCGTCACGCGGCTGTTGAAGACCTCGACCATGTCGATCTTGCCGGCCGCCGCGAGCGCGATGAGCGGCGCCTCCCGGATGTGCGAGGCGCGGAACGGATCGTACGGGTGCGGGATGCTCACCAGGCCGCCCTGGGCGTGGATCGCATCGGCCGTGGCGTCCGCCGTCAGCCCGCGCGGGATCGTGCGAGTGAGGAAGATCCCGACCACCTCACCGTCGCTGGTGCTGACCTCCTCCCCCAAGATGACGGTCAGCTCATCGGCCAGGCCCAGCTCGGCGACCTTGTCGCGGACCGCGATCGCGCCCTCCACGTTGTTGTGGTTCGTGATCGCGACGTGGGTCAACCCGCGCTCGATGGCGGTGCGGATGAAGCGCTCCTCGCCGAGGATCGAATCGCGCGAGAAGCGGGTGTGGATGTGGAAGTCGGCGAACGTGGTCGGAACCTCCGCCGCCCCTCCGGTCCGCTCCTTCAATGCCGCGCGCAGGTCGGTCGCCGACGCGGCGACCGTCACGAAGAGCTCACGAGGCTCTTGCGGAACGTGCTGAAGTGCTCGAGCGCCAGGCCGGTGCCGACGGCCACGCTGTTCAGGGCGTTCTCGGCGACGTGGCACGGGATCCCGGTGACCTGGGTCAGGAGGGTGTCCAGGTTCCTGAGCAGCGAGCCGCCGCCGGACATCACCATCCCCTTGTCGATGATGTCGCTCGACAGCTCGGGAGGCGTCTGCTCGAGGACGTTGCGCACCGCGGTCACGATCTGCTGGAGCGGCTGCTCGATCGCCTCGGTGATCTCGGTCGAGGTGATCGGGATCGTGCGCGGCAGGCCGGCGATCATGTCCCGGCCCTTGACCTCCATCGTGAGCGGCTCGTCGAGCGGCAGCGCCGAGCCGATCTGGATCTTGACATCCTCGGCGGTGCGGTCGCCGATCATGAGGTTGTACTTGCGCCGGATGTAGTTGGCGATCGCCTCGTCGAACCGATTGCCGCCGACGCGGACGCTGTCCGCGACCACGATCCCGCCGAGGGCGATGACCGCGATCTCGCTCGTCCCGCCGCCGATGTCGATGATCATGTTCCCCGACGGCCCCGAGATCGGGACGTTGGCGCCGATCGCCGCAGCGAGCGGCTCCTCGATGAGGTAGGCCTCTCTGGCCCCGGCCTTGAGGGCAGCGTCGCGGACGGCGCGCTTCTCGACGCTCGTGACGCCGGACGGGACGCTGATCATGACGTCGGGCTTGAAGAGGCGGACGCGAGCGACCTTGTTGAGGACGTACTTCAGCATCGCCTCGGTGATGAGGTAGTCGGCGATCACGCCGTCGCGCATCGGCCGGATGGCCCGCACGTTGCCCGGGGTGCGCCCGATCATCTCGCGCGCCTCCTCGCCCACCGCCACGAGCCGGTTGTCGTCGTCACTGATCGCCACGACCGAGGGCTCGTTGAGGACGACGCCCTTGCCCTTGACGTAGACGAGGATGTTGGCGGTGCCGAGGTCGATGCCGATCTTCATGCGTGCGCTTACCGGTCCGTACGGGCGTGGGGCGCCCGAAGTATACCGATCGGAAGGCGGCCCCGGCCGCGAGTCGGGGTCTCTCGTGGCCCGCGACACACGGGACGTGTCAAGGGGCGCTCGGGGCGCGGCTGGGCGCGGCTGGGCGCGGCTGGGCGCGTGAGCAAGCCATGGTCCTGCGGCCGCGGCACAGGAGACCGGCCAAGGGGCGCTCAGGGCGCGGCTGGGCTCGTTCTCAGGCCATCCCCGCACTCAGGATCTGCCAGATGCCGCCTCAATGGCGCGATGGCACGCCAGGCGGGCCGTTTGGGCGCAGGCCCTGGGTCGCGATGGCCCGTTACCCAGGCTCAGCTCCAGGCCCGGGACCCGCAAAGCACCGCCGCCGTACCGATGCCAGGCGGCCGATCACCGGCGCCTTGGCGGTGAGTTGTCGCCATCGCGCCGAGCGGCGGACTTTCGGCATCGCGGCGACAATGAGCCGATGCCCGAAGGCGACACGATCTTCCGCACCGCCACCGTCCTGCGCGCGGCGCTCGTGGGGGGCGTGGTGACCGCCGCGCGCGCTCAGCCGCGGCCCGGCATCCGGCGCGTGCCGGACCTGACGTCGCTCGTCGGATCGCGGGTCGAGCGCGTCGAGCCGCGCGGCAAGCACCTGCTCATCGGGTTCGAGGGTGGCCGGACGCTGCATACCCACCTTCGGATGAGCGGCTCGTGGCATCGGTACCGGCCCGGCGAGGCATGGCGCCGGCCGGCGTCGCAGGCGAGCGTGATCCTCGAGACCGCGGAAAGCGTCGCCGTCTGCTTCAACGCGCCGAGCGTCGAGCTCCTCTCCGAGCGCGAGGTCGACCGGCATCGGGCCCTGACAGGGCTCGGCCCCGACCTGCTCGGGCGCACCTTCGACACCGATGCCGCGCTCGCCCGGCTCCGCGAGCGCCATGGGATACCGCTCGGCGAGGCGCTCCTCGACCAGCGCGCGGTGGCGGGGATCGGCAACGTCTACAAGAGCGAGATCTGCTTCCTCGAGCGGCTCGACCCGTGGGCGCCGGTCGGCGACGTCGAAGACGAGGCGCTGCGCCATGCGCTTGGCACCGCCCGCCGCCTCATGCGCGCGAACGTGCGTGGCGGTGCGCGCCAGACGCGCGCCGAGGGCGGCCTCTGGGTCTACGGCCGCGCCGGGCGGCCATGCCGCCGATGTGGGACGCGCATCGAGGTGCGGCGCCAGGGGGAGCTGGCGCGCCTCACGTACTGGTGCCCTCGCTGCCAGGGGATCGGCTGAGCGACAACATGCGCGCAGCGGTGCGCGGTCGCGCACCATGGGCTCTTCGCAGCGCTAGGAAGATGACCGTGAAATGGATCACTCGCGAGCACGTCAAGGTCGATCGCGTGGCCTGTCCCTGGTTGATTCGCCACTACATCGACCCCGCCGCCGAGTTCCTCTTCGTTCCCGCCTCGGACGTTGACGCAACCGCCGAGCGGGAGGGCGCGACCGCGTTCGACACGCCAGGGGTGAGGCTCGGCCATCGCGACGGGCAGTGCAGCTTCGAGACGATCATCGCCGAGTACGGGCTCCTGGAGCGCGAACCGGCCCTGGCGCGGCTGGCGAGCATCGTGCACGGCGCCGATGTCGCGGCCGACATCGATTCCGTCCCCGAGTCGCGGGGCCTGAAGGCGATCGCCGAAGGCTTCGGGATGATCCTGGCCGACGACCGCGCGATCCTCCAGGCCGAGTTCCCGGTCTACGACGCCCTCCTGGCGTGGTGCGCCCACCAGGACGCGCAGGGTCGCGGGCCCGCCTGACCTCTGCCGACGGCCCGGTCAGGAACCGCGGAGCGCCGCCAGGGCACGCGCCAGGCGCGCCGCCCTCGTCTCCGGCCGCTTCGCGTCGGCGATGGGGCCCGCGAGCTCGCGGCGCCGCGTGAACGCGAGTCCATCGAAGCGCTCGCGCAGTGCCGGCTCAGCCGCGAACGCGGCCTCGAGCTCCGCCTGCAGCTCGAGCACGCGAGGCGCGTCGTCGCGCGCCACCTCGAGGGTCGCCTCGTCGCCGATCTCCCCTCCCACCGCCTCCCGGGTCGCCTTGTGGACGCCGATGCACAGGCGACCGCCACCCATCGGCATCGTGCTGGAACGGAACGGCAGCCCGTTGAGCGTCCCGACGACGCGCATCTGCTTCAGGCCGCCGAGGCCGGCGATGAGGTCGACGGGCACCTCGACGAGCGCACCGCCGCCGCGCGAGCCATCGGCACGTACGCTGCCCGCCGCGATGATCGGGCCGGCGAAGCGGATCGTGTCGCTCATGCGTCGATCCGGTGGATCTGCGCGCCGAGCGCGACGAGCTTCGACTCGATCTGCTCGTAGCCGCGGTCGACGTGCTCGACGCCGCTGATGACGCTCGACTCCTGCGCCGCGAGGGCGGCCAGGATGAGCGTGGCGCCGGCGCGGAGGTCGGCGATCTCGACCTCGCGGCCATGGAGCTCGCTCGGGCCGGCGATCCGGGCGTGGCGCTCGTCGAGGACCTCGATGACGGCTCCCATCTTCACCAGCTCCTGGGTGTACTCGAGGCGATCCTCGTAGATCGTCTCGTGGATCGTGCTCACCCCATCGGCCTGTGTCATGAGCACCGCCAGCGGGGCCTGGAAATCGGTCGCGAAGCCCGGATACGGCGCCGTCTCGACATTCGCGGGGCGGTAGGCGGCGGCCGAGCCGACGGTGAGGCCGCCATCGGGCTCCGGGTGGTACGGGACGCCCATCTCGTCGAGGACCGCGAGGAAGGCGCCCATGTGGGCAGCCTCCACGCCGCGCATCGTGATCTCGCCGCCGGTCACCGCCGCGCCGATCGCGAACGTCTCGGCCTCGAGCCGATCGCCGATGACGCGATGCTCGGCACCGGTGAGGGCGTCGACGCCCTCGATCTCCAGGCGGTCCGGCGCAGTCCTCGCGATCCGCGCGCCCATGGCGGTGAGGAGGCCGATGAGATCGTCGACCTCCGGCTCCTGGGCGGCGTTCTCGATGACGGTCGTCCCATGGGCGAGGGCCGCGGCGAGCATCGCGTTCTCCGTCCCCATCACGGTGACCTGCGGGAACCGGACCCTGGCGCCGCGGAGGCCGCGCGGCGCGGCGGCGAAGTAGTAGCCGTTCTTGTACTGGATCTCGGCGCCGAGGGCCTCCATGGCGAGCACGTGGAGGTCGACCGGACGGCGGCCGATCCGGTCGCCACCCGGGTTGGGGATGATGACCCGCCCGAAGCGGGTGAGCAGCGGACCGAGGAGGATGAAGCTGGCCCGCATCTTCATCGCCGCCTCGAGCGGCACGAAGAGCCACTCCGGCGCGGCGGCGGTGATGACGAGCGTGTCGCCGTTCACGCGTCGCAGGTCGAAGCCGATGTCGGTCATCGTCTCGCGCAGGATCGTCACGTCGCTGATGCGCGGCACGTTGTGGAGCGTGACCGGGGCATCGGTCAGCGCCGCGGCCGCCATCAGCTTCAAGACGGCGTTCTTGGCGCCTGCGATGCGCACCTCGCCGCGCAAGGGGCTGCCGCCGGTGACGACGAACTTCTGCATGGAAGGCCGAGTGTAGCGGGTCGCCCCCTGTCAGCCGGGGAAGGCTTCCTTCCACTCGTGGCCACCGGTGTGGTGGCCGTCGCAGAGCCCGATCCGGCCGCCCATGTGGCGGCTCGGCAGGAGCGGCTGCATGCCGTCGTGGAAGGGGGTCGGCTGGCGATTGCAGATCATCATCCGACCCTCACGGGCCCAGGCGTAGGCGTGGTCGGACGAGCAGAACCGATACGGCCTGGTGAACGCGCCGCCCGCGATGGCGCCGGCGGGCGCGATCGGTCCGGACTCGCGAACGACGTCGATCCGCACCGGCAGCTGGGGCATGCGTGCCCCGCAGTGGTCGCAGGTCTGCATCGGTCAGGTTGCTCGGTCAGGGTGCTCGGTCAGGGTGCTCGGTCAGCCGGGGTAATGCTGGCCGTCGTCCTCGCGATGGTTCGGGATGAACGTCGGGTCGAGGTTCGGGTCCTGGCCGGGCGGCGATCCCCGATGTGGCTTGAAGTCGACCGGGCAGATGAACGGGTACTCGCGACCGATCTTCCGTAGCTCCTGCATGCGTCGGTGCCCGGAGTCCGGGGCGCCCTCGGGCCCGCGCAGATGGGCGCGTGCGGCGTCATCGGAGGTCATCGGCCGGTCGTCAGTCATGGGTCGATGCTACTCCAGAGAGCCGGGAGCCATGGTCGTGCTGCCAGGCTCGGGGAATGGCGGACGCGTCCCCTGGGCCTTCATGAACCCGACGATCGCGCGGGTGACGGTGCGAGGCAGGGACGCGCTCGTCGTGAGCCTCTACATCCCCGGCGAAGGCGCGCGCGGCGCGGAGGCCGGCGAGCTGATCTTCTACCGGCTGCTCGAGGACAGCTGACGCATGGCGCGGCGCGTTGCGATCATGCCGTGACGCACGCTGTCACCTGCACCATGTGACGCACACTATCACGAGAGGATGGCCACATGCGCACGCCACCACGCGACGGAGCGACGTCGGAGGTGGCAGCGGGCCGGCTAGCCGCGCGAGCGGCGGCGAATGGCGATGCGCTCCCGCATCAGGGCGGTCTGGAGCGCCGCCCGGACGCGTGCGATGTCGGCCGCGTCGTGGGTCCCCTCGAGCTCGGCCTCGGCGCGCTTCCGCGCCTCGACCGCCCGCGACTCGTCGATCTCGTCGGAGTGCTCCGCGAGGTCGGCCATCACGATCACGCGATCCGGCCGCACCTCGACGAAGCCGCCCGAGATGAGCATGTGCTGCTCGGTGTTGCCCTTCTTGATCTTCAGCTCACCGGTGCCGAGGGCACTGATGAGCCGCGTGTGGTGCGGCAGGATGCCGAGCTGGCCGTCGATGCCGGGCACCACGACCATGTCCACCTCGTCGGAGAAGGCGCGCCGCTCCGGGCTGAGGATCTCGAGCTTCAGCGGCATGTGAGCACGTCCATCGGTCCTACTTCATCGCCTCGGCGTTTTCCTGGGCGTCCTCGATCGGTCCGGTCATCAGGAACGCCTGCTCGGGCAGCTGGTCGTGCTTGCCCTCGAGGATCTCCTTCGCGCCGCGGACCGTCTCCTTGCGCTCGACGTACTTGCCGGGACGCCCGGTGAACTGCTCGGCCACGAACATCGGCTGGCTCATGTAGCGCTGGAGGCGCCGCGCGCGCTGCACGGTGACCTTGTCATCCTCGGACAGCTCGTCCATGCCCAGGATGGCGATGATGTCCTGGAGGTCCTTGTAGCGCTGCAGCGTGCGCTGCACCTCGCGCGCGACCGCGAAATGCTCGTCGCCCACGACCCGCGGGTCGAGGACGGTGGAGGTCGAGGTGAGCGGATCGACCGCCGGGTAGATCCCGATCTCCACGATCGCGCGCTCGAGGCGGATCGTCGAGTCGAGGTGGGCGAACGTCGTCGCGGGTGCCGGATCGGTGTAGTCGTCGGCCGGCACGAACACCGCCTGGAGCGAGGTGATCGAGCCCTTCTTCGTCGAGGTGATCCGCTCCTGGAGGTTGCCCATCTCGGTCGCCAGCGTCGGCTGGTAACCCACCGCCGACGGCATGCGGCCGAGGAGGGCCGACACCTCGGAGCCCGCCTGCGTGAAGCGGAAGATGTTGTCGATGAACAGGAGGATGTCGCGGCCCTCGACGTCGCGGAAGTACTCCGCCATGGCGAGCCCGGTCAGGCCAACCCGCTGGCGGGCGCCCGGCGGCTCGTTCATCTGGCCGAAGACCATGACGGTCTTGTCGATGACGCCCGATTCGGTCATCTCGCCGATGAGGTCGTTCCCCTCACGCGAGCGCTCGCCGACGCCGGCGAAGACCGAGTAGCCGCCGTGCTCGGCGGCGATGTTGCGGATCAGCTCCTGGATGATGACCGTCTTGCCGACCCCGGCGCCGCCGAAGACGCCGACCTTGCCGCCCCGCTTGAACGGCGCGATGAGGTCGATGACCTTGATGCCGGTCTCGAAGACCTGGGACTCGGTCTCCATCTCCGAGAACGGCGGCGGGTCGCGGTGGATCGGGAGCATGTGCTTCGAGCTCACCTTGCCCTTGCCATCGATCGGGTGGCCGAGGACGTCGAAGACGCGGCCGAGCGTCGCCTCGCCGACCGGCACGGTGATCGGCGCGCCCGTGTCCTTGGCATCCAGGCCGCGGGCAAGGCCGTCGGTGGTCGACATCGCGACCGTCCGCACCCAGTTGTTGCCGAGGTGCTGCTGGACCTCGACGATGAGCGTGTCGTCGCCGGTCCCCGCGGCAGCGCCGGCGGGGCGCTTGATCTCGAGCGCGTTGTAGATGCGGGGAAGCTCTCCGGGCGGGAACTCGACGTCGATCACGGGGCCCGTGATCTGGATCACCTTGCCGGTGGCCATCGGTCTTCTCAAAGCTCCTTCGTCAGCCGCCGAGCGCTTCCGCGCCGGAGGCGATTTCGATCATCTCGCGGGTGATGGTGGCCTGGCGCGACTTGTTGTAGACGAGCGTCAGGTCACCGATGAGCTCGTTCGCGTTGTCGGTTGCGCTGCGCATGGCGATCATCCGCGCGCTCTGCTCGGAGGCGTTCGACTCGAGCACCGCGCGGTACAGGTCGATCGCGACGTAGTGGGGCAGGAGCCGTCCCAGGACGGCATCGGCCGATGGCTCGAAGAGGTACTCGTCGGTCCGCGCGGCCTCGTCGCCGCTCATCTCCTCCGGCGTTGCGACGGGCAGGATGGGCAGCACCGCGGCGCGTTGCGAAAGGGTGGACACGAAGCCGGCGTAGGCGACGGCGATCTCGTCGTACTTCTCACCGAGGAAGTCGTCGGTCACGAGGCGGGCGATGGGGGTCACGTCGCTGAAGGCCGGGCGGTCGCCGAGCCGCGAGAAGTGCGCGGCGATCGGCACGCCGGCGCGCCGCAGCTGGTCGCGGCCCTTGCGGCCGACTGTCACCGCCTCCACCTCGGCACCGGCGCTGGCGCGCTCGCTGATGTAGCGGAGCGCGGCGCGCACGGTGTTCGTGTCGAGCGCGCCCGCGAGGCCGCGGTCGGTGGTGATGACGACGAGCCCGATCCGCTGCACGGGGCGCCGCGCGAGGAGTGGGTCGACCTCCTCGCCGACCATGGCGGTCACGCGGGCGAGCGCCTCGTGGAGCTCCTCGGCGTAGGGACGTGCGGCCAGGATCGCGTCCTGCGCGCGCTTCATCCGTGCCGCCGAGAGGAGCTCGAAGGCGCGCGTGATCTGGGAGATGTTGCGGATGGAGCCGATCCGCCCGCGAATCTCCTTCAGGCTCGGCATCGGGTCAGCCCTTCGCCTCCGGCGCGGCTTCGTCGGTGGTCGCGACGTCGGACGCGGCCTCCTCGACGACCTTCTCGTCTTCCTTCGCGCCCTCGGCCACCTCGGCGTCGGTCGGCTGCTCGCCGGTCGGCGCGGCTGCCTCGGCGGCCGCGTCGGTTGCCTCTTCGGCGCGCGCCTCGGCCTTGGCCTTGGCCTTCCCGCCGGGCTTGGCCTTGGCCTTCCCCCCTGCCTTTGCCTTGGGCTTCTCCTCGGCCTTGGCCTTGGCCTTCTCCTCGGGCTTGGTCTCGGCCTTGGCGTCGGCCTTGGCCTCGGGCTTCTCCTCGGCCTTCTCCTCGGCCTTGGCCTCGGGCTTGGCCTCGGCCTTCCCCTTGGGCTTGGTCTCGGCCTTCTCCCCGGGCTTCTCCTCGCTCCCCTTTCCGAAGCCCTCCTGGCGGCGGAACTGGGTGACTGCCTTCTTGAGCTCCTCGGTGAGCTCGTCGGAGAGCGCCTTCTCCTTGGCGATCGTCGGCAGCAGGTCGCCGTAGGTGGAATCGAGGAACCGATAGAAGCCGGTCTCGAACTCGCCGACCTTCGCCGAGTCGACGTCGTCGAGGTAGCCGTTCGTCGCGACCCACAGGATCGCGACCTGGCGCTCGACGGCGACGGGTGCGAACTGCGGCTGGCGCAGGACGTAGGTCAGCTTCTCGCCCCGCGTCAGCTGGTCGCGCGTCGCCTTGTCGAGGTCCGACGCGAACTGCGCGAACGCGGCCAGCTCGCGGTACTGCGCGAGGTCGAGGCGCAGCTTGCCGGCGACCTGGCGCATGGCCTTGATCTGGGCGTTGCCACCGACGCGGCTGACGCTGATGCCGGCGTTCACCGCCGGGCGCTGGCCCTGGTTGAACAGGTCGGTCTGCAGGAAGATCTGGCCGTCGGTGATGCTGATGACGTTCGTCGGGATGTAGGCGGACACGTCGCCCGCCTGGGTCTCGATGATCGGGAGGGCGGTCAGCGAGCCGCCGCCGTTCTCCTTGTTCATGCGCGCCGCGCGCTCGAGCAGCCGCGAATGGGCGTAGAAGATGTCGCCGGGGTACGCCTCGCGACCCGGAGGGCGACGCATGAGCAGTGAGACCTGGCGGTAGGCCCAGGCGTGCTTCGAGAGGTCGTCGTAGACGCAGAGCGCGTCACGTCCGGCGTCCATGAACTCCTCGCCCATCGCGACGCCCGCGTACGGGGCGAGGAACTGGAGCGGCGCCGGATCGGCGGCCGAGCTGGCGACCACGATCGTGTGCTCCATCGCGCCGGCCTCCTCGAGCTGCGCCACGACCTGCGCCACCGTCGACTGCTTCTGGCCGATGGCGACGTAGATGCAGATGAGGTCCTGCCCCTTCTGGTTGATGATCGTGTCGACCGCGATGGCCGTCTTGCCCGTCTGCCGGTCGCCGATGATCAGCTCGCGCTGGCCGCGGCCGATGGGAATCATCGAGTCGATCGCCTTGATCCCGGTCTGGACCGGGGTGTCGACCGGCTGGCGGACGATGACGCCGGGCGCGATGCGCTCGACCGGCCGCGTGCTGGTGGCGTTGAGCGGGCCCTTGCCGTCGATCGGTTCGCCGAGCGGGTTCAGGACCCGGCCGATGAGCTCGTCGCCGACCGGGATCTCCACGATGCGACCGGTCGTCTTGACCTGGTCGCCCTCCTTCAGGCCGGTGTAGTCGCCGAGGATGAGGGCGCCGACCGTCTCCTCTTCGAGGTTGAACGCCATCCCCATCACGCCGCCGGGGAACTCGATGAGCTCCTGGGCGAGCGCGCCGGAGAGGCCGTAGATCTGCGCGATCCCATCGCCGACCTCGACGATGGTGCCGACGCCACTGACGTCGGCGCTCGCATCGAAGCCCGCGATCTCGCTCTTGATGATCGACGTGATCTCGTCGGATCGAATCGCCATGTCGTTCGTACCGTTCCTTACGCTGCTGTCTGCCGCCCCGCCATCAGACGGCGGTCAGCCGAGCGCGCAGCCG
>JBBQXD010000013.1:0-63553 GCA_038209995.1 Candidatus Limnocylindria bacterium
CGCCCCTGGCCCCCCCGCCGGGCTTCCCGCGCCTGGGGGTTGCCTTTGGGGGGGGGGGGGTGCGCGCCCGGGGCCGCGCCGCCGGGAATCGTCGTCTTGTCGATCCCGGTGCCGGTGGCGCCGCCCATGGCGGCGAAGTGCTGGCTGCCCTCGAGCGTCTCGATGGTGCGCATCACGTCGCCGCGGCCGCCGAAGGCACCGATCGGGACCCCGCCACCGATGCTCTTGGCCAGGCAGAAGAGATCGGGCGTGACGCCGAAGTACTCGGTGGCGCCGCCGTAGGCGAGCACGACGCCGGTCTTCACCTCGTCAAAGATGAGGACGCTGCCGTGCTCGGTGGCGAGCTCGCGGAGCCGCTCGAGGAAGCCGGCGACCGGCGGCACCACGCCGATGTTGAACTGCACCGGCTCCACGATGATCGCGGCGATCTCGCCGCGATGGGCGTCGAGGATCCCCTCGAGCAGCTCGGGCCGGTTGAACGGGGCGATGACCGTCTCGGCGATCCGGCTGCGCGGAATGCCGGCGGTGGCCGGCACGGTGTTCGGCGCCGCCTCGCTGCCCATCAGCTCGCGCGGCGGCTGGATGCTGACCAGCACGTCGTCGTGGTGGCCGTGGTAGCCGCCCTCGAACTTGACGATCTTCTCGCGGCCGGTGAAGCCGCGCGCGACGCGGATGGCGTCCATCGTCGCCTCGGTGCCGGAGTTGCTGAAGCGCACGAGGTCGGCCCCGAAGCGGCGCTTGATCTCCTCGGCCAGGGTGATGCTCTCTTCGACCGGGAACGTGTAGCACGTCCCGCTCGCGACCCGGCGCTGGAGCGCCGCGGCCAGGATCGGGTGCGAGTGCCCGGCGGCGAGGACGCCGAACGCCATGTCGAAGTCGATGTACTCGTTGCCGTCCACGTCCCAGATGCGGCTGCCACGGGCATCGGTCATGAACAGCGGGTAGGGGTCATACGCCTGGAACGAGCTGGCGACACCGAGCGGCAGCGACTCCTTCGCGCGCTCGTGGAGCTCGGCGCTGCGCCGCGTGCGGTCACGGTAGCCGCGCTCCTCGCGCTCGCCGATCGTCCGAACCCTGGTGCGATCCAGCCCCCGCGCTCCGGTGACGGTCACGTGCTTCACCTCGTGCCCCAGCGGTAGCTTTCCTTGACGAAGCGGAGCTCGACCATCGTCTCGGTGGCCCGGACGCCGTCGATCGCGGCGAGCTGCTCGGTGAGCACCCGCAGCAGGTGCTCGTTATCGGCGCATACGACCTCGCAGATCATGTCGAACCGCCCCGCGGTGACGACCACGTACGTCACCTCCTCGAGCTCGGCGATGCGCTCCGCAATCTCGTCGAGTCGGGCGGCGTCCACGTGAAGGCCGATGAAGGCCGGCTGCTGGAAGCCCATTGCCAGCGGATCGGTGACGCCCACCACCTGCACCACGCCGCGGCTGATGAGCCGCTCCGCCCGCTGACGCACCGTCGCCTCCGGCACCTTGAGCTCGCGCCCGATCTGCGCGTACGGGCGCCGACCGTCGAGCTGGAGGCACTTGATGATCGCCTTATCGAGGTCGTCGAGGAGCGGCCGCCGCGACCCAGCCGGCGTGAGAGAGCGCATTGCCATGCGCGAATCGTACCGGAGGGGCGGTCCGGTCACAACCTTCCGCGGTTCTGAGGCTCGCTTCTTGCGGAATCCGGCGTGCATTGCCGATTCCGCGACTCTTACTCGCCGGACGCCGCCTGGTTCCACGCCCCGGTTGCGTCGGCGAGCAGCTCGGCGATGTCGCGGACCGCGACATCGGTCCGTTCGAGGTCGGTCGTGCCGTCGCGCAGCATGATCAGGCAGTAGGGACACGCGGTGGCGATGGCATCCGGGTTGAGCGCCAGCGCGTGCTCGGTGCGGCGGTGGTTGATCCGCTGCCCCTCGTGCTCCTCCATCCACATCCGCGCCCCGCCCGCCCCGCAGCACATCCCGCGCCGATGATGGAGCTCCATCTCGACCACGCTCTGCCCCGGGACGGACTCCACCACGCGGCGGCCCTCGTCGTACACGTCGTTGTAGCGGCCGAGGTAGCACGCATCGTGATACGCGACGACCGCCTCGTGATGCTCCGACGGCACGAGCCGCCCCTCCGCCACGAGGCGATCGAGGAGCTGGGTGTGGTGGATCACCTCGACGCCGGTCAGGCCGAACTGCGGGTACTCGTTGCGGATCGTGTTGAAGCAGTGCGGGCAGGACGCGACGATCGTCGAGATGCCGTGCTCGCGGTGCGCGCTTGTCAGCGTGGCGACGTTCTCCTGGGCGAGCATCTGGAACAGGTACTCGTTGCCAGCCCGTCGGGCCGGGTCGCCGGTGCAGGTCTCGCCGGTGCCGAGCACGACGAACGGCACCGCCGCCTGGCGCAGGAGCTGGGCCATCGCCCGCACCACCTTGCGGTTGCGGTCGTCGAACGCACCGGCGCAGCCGATCCAGTAGAGGATCGTATCGCCGCCGCCGATCGCGTCAGGGATCCGGGCGCCGGTGCCGACGATCGTGCGCCAAGGATCACCCCCCGCCCGAGCCGCGGCCGGTGCGTTGAGCGGCGCCTCGGCATCGGCCAGGACCGCAACGTCGAGGCCCTTCGCCCAATCGAGGCGGGCGGAGCGCGGCTGGCCCCACGGGTTCCCCGCCTGCTCCATGTTGCGGAAGGCCGTGTTGAGCTCCTTCGGGTTGCGCCCCTCCTCGAGGACGAGGTTGCGCCGGATCTCGACGATCGAGTCGACGTGCTCGATGAGCACCGGACAGCCCTCGACGCACCAGCCGCAGGTCGTGCACTGCCAGACCGCCTCCTCGGGGATCGCGTGGTCGACGAGTGGCAGCGACAGCGCCTCGACGGCGCGCTCGCGGGCCAGGCCGAGAGCCGTGTCGGACGCCTCGACACCGTTGCCGTAGCCGCTCCGCGACGCGCGCTGCGCCGAAGCGGCCGCGGCCAGCGCCGTCTCGGCCATCACGATCTGGTCGCGCAGGCCCTCCATGAAATGCTTCGGGGAGAGCGTCTTGCCGGTCATCGAGGCCGGGCAGAACTCCATGCAGCGCCCGCACTCGGTGCAGCTCATCGGGTCGAGGAGGTGGCGCCAGGTGAGGTCCTTCAGGCCCTTGGCGCCGAAGACCGGCTCCTCGCCGTCCTCACCAGCCTCGGCCTCGAGGTCCATCTTGCGCAGCGCGCCGCGCGGCTCGAGGTTGCGGAAGTAGACGTTCGGCTCGCTGGTCAGGATGTGGAGGTGCTTGCTGTACGGCAGATACGCGCCGAAGCCGAGCACCAGGATGATGTGGGCCCAGCCGAGGATGCCGTAGCCGACGGCACCGGCGTCGGGACCGATGCCGGTGAGCAGCGAGGCCAGCGGCCCGGCGAGGACGGCGAAGGGGCGCGACGGGGCGTCGGCCAGGGTGACGAAGCGGAAGGCGTCGCCGAACAGCTCGGTGACGACGATGGCGAGGATAAGTCCGAGGATGATGAACGCATCGCGGCTGAGAGCCAGCCGCGCGGGGCGGCGCACGATCCGTCGCCATACCGCGTAGGCCAGCGAGGCGACGATCAGACCGATGAACAGGTTGGCGAAGAAGACGACGATCCCCCACAGCCAGCCACCGAGCGGCCAACCGATGATCGCCTCCAAGAGGCCGTTCGTCATGTAGTTGCCGGTCGTCGCGAGCAGGACGATGAAGCCCCAGAAGATGAACGCGTGGGCCAGGCCCGGCCCGAGGTCGTTGAGCAGGCGCCGCTGGCCGATGACGAAGACGGCCAGCCCCTTGATCCGCTCCAGGGGATGGTCGCTGCGGTCGAGCGGCCGGCCAAAGCCAAGGATCTCGACGTGTCGCCCCGCACGCCGCCAGAAGAGGGCGACCGCCACCACGACGGGGACGACGATGAGGAAGTAGAGCGGGATGGACGGGTGCATGCGCCGGCCATGGTAGCCGCGGCGCCCTGCGCGACGAGGCCGAGAGCCGCTGCGGCGAGCGGGTCGAGCGTCCCCCGGCACCCACGGCCCGCTGTCAGCACTCCCTCGTGACAGTGTGCCTCACATGCTGCATGTGACAGCGCGCGTCACGAGGCGATCGCAACGCGGGCCGGCCCGGCGGCCGGACTGCGGCCCCGGGCAAAGTGGGGGCGGCGGCGGCCGAGCCACAGCCCCGGACAACGCGCCGTGAGACGCGCAGAGCCCCGCGACCGAGCCTAGTGATCCCCGCCGGCGAGCTGGTCGAGGGCGTGGCCGAGGACCGGACGCAGCGCCGCGAACGATTCGAGGGCGCCCTTCGGCGAGCCGGGGAGGTTCACGATGAGCGCATCGCCACGGGTGCCTGCGATCCCCCGCGACAGGGCGGCCATCGGCGTGTGCGCCAGGCCGGCCGCGCGCATCAGGTCCACCAGGCCCGGCGCCTCGCGCTCGATGACCCGCCGCGTGGCCTGTGGCGTCACGTCCGTCGGCGTCAGCCCAGTGCCGCCGGTCGTCAGGATGAGCCGATACCCGCCCGCCACCAGCTCGCGCAGGGTGGCCGCGATGATCCCCTCGTCATCGGCCACCACGATCGGCTCCGGCGCGGCGTCGATCCCCGCCGCAACGACTGCCGCCACGAGGGCGGGGCCGCTGGCGTCCTCGCGCTCCCCCGCGGCGGCGCGGTTCGAGCAGGTGACGACGATGGCCACGTGCGTCGCGCGGGACGGGACAGGCGTCGCCGGAGCGGCATCCCGCGACCAGCTGCCGCTGCGGCCCCCTTCCTTGGCGACGAGCTCGACGCGCTCGATCACGATGTCGCGCTGGAGCGCCTTCGCCATGTCGTACAGCGTGAGCGCCGCCACCGTCGCCGCGGTGAGCGCCTCCATCTCGACCCCGGTGCGCGCGGTGACCGCCACCTCGGCGGTGATCGTCACCGCGCCATCCTCGCGATCCGGGACGAGCTCCACCACCACCCGGTCGAGCGGCAGCGGATGGCAGAGCGGGATGAGGTCCGGGGTGCGCTTCGCGGCCGCGATGCCGGCGATGCGCGCCACCGCCAGCGCGTCGCCCTTGGGTCCGCCGGCGTCAAGCAGCGAGCGGAGGGTGGCGGGGAGCATGCGCACCGTCGCCTCGGCGACCGCCCGGCGGGCGGTCACGGGCTTGTCGCCCACGTCGACCATGCGCGCCCCGCCGCCGGGTCCGAGATGAGTCGGCTTCACCCTCCGCCTCCTTCGCCGATGAGAATCGCCTCATACTGCTCCCCGGGGATGGTGGCACGAACGCCCTCGGAAACGACGAGGAGCGCGTCGGTGGCGGCGAGCGGTCGCACCTGGGCCGATCCCTGGCCGCCGGCGCTGCGGGCGGTCAGATGCGCGTCGACCGTGACGCGCAGGTAGGCGCGCCGCTGCGGGTCCTTGTCGACCGCGTCGCGCATGGTGACCGCCACGTGCCGCCGTCCGTCACCGGCCAGCCCGAGCGCAGCCCGGATGAATGGCCGTGCGAAGAGCTCGAAGGTCACGAGCGCGCTCACCGGGTTGCCCGGCAGCCCGATGACCGTCGTGCCGTCAAGCGCCGCAACGAGGAGCGGCTTGCCGGGCTGGACCGCGATGCGCCAGAAGTCCACCTCACCGCGTCGCCCAAGGACGGCGCGCACGTGGTCGTGGCGCCCGACGCTCACCCCGCCCGAGGTGACGACCAGATCGGCGTCTGCCGCCGCGGCCGCGAGGGCAGCCTCCACCGCCGCCGCGTCGTCGCGCACGCGATGGATGAGCAGTGGTTCGCCGCCCGCCTCGACCACGGCGGCCGCGAGCGCGATGCCGTTCGCGTCGTGGATCTGGCCGGGCGACAGCTCGCTGCCCGGGGCGGCCAGCTCGTCGCCGGACGAGAGGATCGCGACGCGTGGTCGGCGCCGCACCTCGACGCGCCCCACGCCCAGGGTCGCGAGGACGGCCAGCGCCGCCGGACCGAGCGGTTCGGCGAGCACGATCTCGGTGCCGCTGGGCGTATCCCCCCCGGCACGGCGCACGTGGGTCCCGAGCGGTGTGGCGGGAAGGCGCACGGTCGAGCCGGCCTCCTCGGCATCCTCGATGGGGATGACGGTGTCGGCGTCGGGCGGCAGCGGGGCGCCGGTCATGATGCGGACCGCGGTCCCCGGCGCCACCGCGCTCGGCTGCGCGTCGCCCGCGGCCACCTCGCCACCGATCTCGAAGCTGCCGGGCAGCTCGGCTGCGCGCACCGCCCAGCCATCCATCGCGCTGTTGTCGAAGGGTGGCACGTCATTGCGGGCCGCCACGGACGGGGTCACGAGGACGCGCCGGTGCGCATCGGCGAGCGCGACGCGCTCGCCATCGGTCTGACGCACGCGGGCAAACAGACGGGTTCGGGCGTCCTCGAGCGAGAGCACCCTGGGTCGGCCTAGACGCCGAGCCTGGCGCGGTTGTCGATGAGCCTCAGGACACCGAACCGGGTGAGCATGCCGATCACGGTGCGGCCGTCGTCCTCGACGACCGGCAACTGCCCGACCGCCCGCTTCTGGAGCACCTCCATCGCCCGGTCGACCGGCAGGTCGGCCTGCACGGTGGCGATGTCGGCGAAGCGGGTCATGATGTCGGTCACCCGCGCGCCCGCCCATTGGTCCGATGGCACGCGACGGACATCGGAGAGGGTGACGATGCCCGCCAGACCGCCGTCGTCGTGCTTGACGAGGAAGGACCGATGCTCGCCGCGCAGCATCCGCTCGTTCACGAGCTCGGCGACCGTCTCGTTCGGGTTCACGCTCGGTGGATCGGACTCCATCACGTCGCGCACTGTCACGCCGCGCAGGCTGCGCTCGACCGCCATCTGGGCCGAGGCGGCCTCGGCGGCAGTGTTGATGAACCAGCCGATGAGCGCCAGCCACACGCCGGTGAACAGCGTCCCACGCTGCAGCGCGAGGTAGACGCCACCGGCGATGAGCAGGTAGCCGAAGAAGCGGCCGACGAGCGCCGCGTTGCGCGTCGCTGCGAAGCGATCGCCTCGCAGCCGCCACAGCAGGGCGCGCAGGATGCGGCCGCCGTCCATCGGGAAGCCGGGCAGGAGGTTGAACACCCCGAGGGTGACGTTGATGAAGCCGAGCCATTCGAAGAGCGCCCGCACCTGCTGCTGCGCCAGGGCGCTGTTGATGGCGAGCAGGAGGAGGCCGATGAGGATGCTCGTCACCGGTCCCGCAGCGGCGATCAGCGCCTCGTCGCGCGGCCGCCTCGGCTCGTCCTCCAGGTTTGCCGCGCCCCCGAAGATGAAGAGCGTGATGCTCGTGACGCGGAGGCCGAAGCGGCGCGCGACCAGGGCGTGGCTCAGCTCATGGGCCAGGACGCTGCCGAAGAACAGGACGCTGATCACCGCGGCCACGCCCCAGTACAGCGCGGGCTGCCAGTGCTGGAACTGGCGCGGGAGCGACACGGCCAGCGAGTACGTGATGAGGAAGAAGACCACCAGCCAGCTGGCGTGTACGGAGATGTCGATCCCCGCGATGCGCGCGATCCGCAGGCCACCCGTCATGAGCGGAGTGTAGCGGAGGCTCGATGGGAAGCCCCTGGGAGCACCCGGTCCTCCAGTGTGCTCAGCGGGCCCCGTGGCGGACGAGCCGCCAGCCTGCCACCGAGACGGCGAGCGCGCTCGCCACGATGAACAGCCCGGCCGTGAGCGACGCCTCGTACCAGAAGCGCTCGGGGAAGAGGCGGATCAGGTTCGAGTCGGGGCCGAACAGGTAGGTTCCCGGTCGGAAGAACAGCTGGTGGAAGGCGAGGAACGCGGCGTCGAAGGCGACCGCGAAGATGACCGCCACAGCCACCGCGGCGAAGCCGACGATCCCCGCCCCGGCCAGCAGGGCGCCGCCGATCGCGGTGGGTCGGCCGCGCAGGACCCGGCCGGCCACGACGGCGGTCAGGGTCGCCAGGATGGCGACGATCCCGAGCAACCTGACGAGGCCGCTGACGTCGACCATGTGGCCACGCTCAGAGGCGTCGAGCAGCGGGGCGCTGTCGGGCATGAGACGCACAACGAAGTCGCCGCCCAGCCAGAGGTGAGCGAGGATCGTGCCGGTCACCGCATCGACTTGCACCTGGCTCGCGCCGAGCAGCTGCGCCGACTCGGCCCGCTGCTGGAGGAGCGAGACGAACCACGGGTTGAAGAGGAGCAGCGGGGCGGCGAGGGCCACGAGCAGGGCGGTGGCGATCGCCAGCAGCGGCGTCGCGACCCGAACAGGATCGATCATCGCCGAATGGACGGGATCAGAGGACCTTGCGGCCGCTGCCGATCACCATGCTGAGCGCCAGGCCGACGAGGGCCACCACGATCGCCCCGAGGAAGGCGGCGCCGAAATCGGCGACCGTGAAGCCAAGCGCCAGCTCCTTCGAGATCGCCCCGAGCAGCAGGAGCAGCAGGGCGTTGAGGACGAGCAGGAAGATCCCCAGCGTCATGATCGTGATCGGGAAGGTGAGGATGCGAAGGATCGGCCTGAGGTAGCTGTTGATGAGGCTGAACGCGAGCGCCACCAGCACCAGCTTCCACCACTCGCCGACGAAGCTGAGGCCGGGGATGATCCGCGTCGCGATCCACAGCGCGGCGGCGTTGACGACGATCTGGATGACGCGATCCATGCCCATGCCGACAGGGTAGCCGATCGTTCGCTCGAGGGGAGTGGTCGGGGTGGCCGGACTCGAACCGGCGACCTCTAGTCCCCCAGACTAGTGCGCTAACCAACTGCGCTACACCCCGTCGGACCCGCCGAGTATAGTCCGATGCGCCGGCTCAGCCGGCGAGCTCGTCCTTCGCCTCGCGCGACATGAGCACCGCCACGCCCTCGAGCGGCGCGCGACCCTCGAACACGACCGCGCGCACCTGCTCGGCGATCGGCAGCTCGACGCCATGCTGCGCGCCGAGCTCCAGCGCGCCGGCCACCGTGAAGACTCCCTCCGCCACCCCGGCAAGGCGTGCCTGGGCCTCCGGCCAAGTGACGCCGGAGGCGATCAGCTCCCCCGCCCGCCGGTTCCGCGACAGCGGCGACATGCAGGTGGCGATGAGATCCCCCACCCCCGCCAGCCCGGCGAACGTCCCCGGGTGCGCCCCGGCGGCGACGCCGAGCCGCGTGATCTCGGCCAGGCCGCGGGTGATGATTCCCGCCTTCGCGCTGTCGCCGAAGCCGAGGCCGTCGACCATGCCTGCCGCCAGGGCGACGACGTTCTTCAGCGCGCCGGCGAGCTCGACGCCGATCACGTCGGGGTTCGTGTAGACCCGAAACCGCTCGCTCCCGAGGACCGATGCCAGCTCCGCCGCCAGCTCGGCGTCGTCCGACGCGACGACCGTCCCCGCCGGCTTGCCGGCCGCGATCTCGCGCGCCAGGTTCGGGCCGGACAGCACGGCCACCGGGCGCCCTGGCAGCTCCGCGGTGATGACCTCGCTCATCCGGGCGTGGGTGTGCTCCTCGATGCCCTTGATGACTGACAGCACGGGCGCGCCATCGGCCAGCTGCGGCGCCAGCCGGCGCAGCGTCGCCCGCAGGTGGGAGGAAGGAACGGCCGCCAGGTAGAACCGATACGGCTCCGCCAGGTAGCCGTCCTCGGTCGCGACGCGCAGGTTGGGCGGAAACGTGATGCCGGGGAGGTAGTGACCATTCTCGCGGCGATGGGCGAGCTGCTCCGCCGCTTCGACGCTGTGGGTCCACAGCGTCACCGGCCGCTGGGCGTCGGCGAGCATGATGGCGAGGGTGGTTCCCCACGCGCCGGCGCCGATGACCCCAACCTGGTCGCTCATCGCGACGAGGATAGGCCGCTCAACGGCGCCTCGCGGTCCGACGCCGCGGACGGGCCGAGCGGCGCGCTTCCTCCTCGGACTCGCGCTGTCGGAAGATGAGGCGGATCGGGGTCCCGAGGAATCCCCACTCGTCCCGGATCCGGTTCTCGAGGTAGCGCTTGTAGCTGAAGTGGATGAGCTCCGGGTCGTTAACGAAGATGACGAAGGTTGGCGGACCGATGGCGACCTGGGTGGCGTAGAGGATCTTCGGCAGCCGATTGCGGACGTGCGACGGTGGATGCGCCCGCACCGCGTCCATGACCAGCCGATTCAGCTCACCGGTGGAAACGCGCCGGAATCGCTCCTCTGCCACGCGTCGCGCCTCGTGGAGGATCCGCTCGACGCGCTGCCCGCTCAGGGCGGACGCGAAGACGATGTCCGCCCACGCGAGGTACGGCGCCTCGCGGCGCAGGCGCTTGAGCCAGCGGTCGGCGGTGAACTCGTCCTTCTCGACCGCGTCCCACTTGTTGATGACGAGCACGATCCCCTTCCCGGCGTCGAGAACGTAGCCGACCACGTGGGCGTCCTGGGCGGTGTAGCCCTCGACGGCGTCCGTCATGACGATCGCGACGTCGGCACGGTCGATCGCCTTCAGGCTGCGCAGGACGGAGTAGCGTTCGATCCCGCGATCGATCGCGCCCCGACGGCGGATGCCGGCGGTGTCAATGAGCGTCATCGGCTCATCATCGAGGCTGATCTGGGTGTCGATCGGGTCGCGGGTGGTGCCCGGCACGCTTGAGACGATCATTCGCTCTTCGCCGAGCACGCGGTTCACGAACGTCGACTTGCCGGTGTTCGGGCGGCCCACGATCGCGACCTTGGGCGGGCTCATCTCGGTCTCGGCCAGCTCGGCCAGGTCCTCGTCGCTCATCGCCTCGGGCCTCGGGACCGATGGCGCCGCGGGAGGCAGCCGATCGACGATCTCATCGGCCAGGTCGCCGGTGTTGCGGCCGTGCTGGGCGCTGATGGTGAGCGTCGAATCGAAGCCCAGGGCGTAGAACTCGCCGCCTTCGTGCTCGCGACGCGGGTTGTCGGCCTTGTTCACGACCAGCAGGACGGGCTTGGTCGTGCGGCGCAGGCGGTCGGCGACGTCATGGTCGAGCGGCGCGATGCCGGCGGCGGCATCAACGACGAAGAGGATGACGTCCGCCTCCTCGATCGCGACCCGCGCCTGGTCCTGGACACGCTCCTCGATCTCCGTGCCGGGCTCGAGCTCCAGGCCGCCGGTGTCGATGACGGTGAAGTCGCGGCCCCGCCAGTCGGCGGTGCCGTAGACGCGGTCGCGCGTGGTGCCGGGAAGGTCCTCGACGATGGCGACGCGCTCCCCGATGAGGCGGTTGAAGAGCGTGGACTTGCCCACGTTCGGGCGGCCGACGATGGCGACGACGGGAAGGGACGGCATGGCGCTCCGCAGTGTAGCGGTCGAGAACGGCCTGGCCCGAGCGCGACCTCACCGCGTGCGCCAGGGCGCACACAGCCGCGGCGCCAGAGCCGATAGCATCGGTCCATGCGCATCGGGATCGCGGCGACGCGGCTGGCAGGCGTGGATGGCGTCACCTTCGAGACGGTGAAATGGGAGGTCGTCCTCGACCAGCTGGGGCACCAAATGCGCCTCGTGGCCGGCGACGTGGACGCGCTGCGCCCGAACACGCGCCTCATCCCGCCGATGCATTTCACCCATCCGCCTGCGCTCGAGGTGGCTGCGGTCGCCTTCGACCCATCCGCCGACCGGGCCGAGGTGCTGCGCAAGGTCCGCCGCCTCGCGGACCAGCTCCTGCCGCCACTGCGCGACTGGGCCGTGCGCAACCGTCTCGACGCGCTGATCGTGGAGAACGCATGGGCGATCCCGATGCACCTGCCGCTGGGCGTCGCGCTGCGTGACCTCGCGGCCGAGACCGGCCTACCGGCGATCGGTCATCACCACGACTACTGGTGGGAGCGCGAGCGCTTCGCGGACTGCATCGTGCCCGAGGTGCTCGACGCCGCCTTCCCGCCTGACCTGCCGAACATCCGCCACGTGAGCATCAACTCCCTGGCCGCCGCCCAGCTGCGCGAGCGCCGCGGCCTGACGTCGACGGTGGTGCCCAACGTGTTCGACTTCGACCAGCCACGTCCACGAACCGCGCACCGCTTGCGGTTCCGCGCCCAGCTGCGGCGCGAGCTGGGCATGCGGGAGGACGCCCTCCTCGTCGTGCAGCCCACCCGAGTCGTGCCGCGCAAGGGCATCGAGCTCGCGATCGAGCTCGTCGGTCGCCTCAACGATCCTGATGCCGTGCTGCTCATCACGAGCCCTGCCGGCGACGAGGGCATCGACTACCTCGTGGCGCTCGAGCGGCTTGCCGACAGATGGAACGTCCGCCTCCGCTACGCCGCCGACCGCTTCGCCCCCGACCACGAGGGGAAGCGGCTCAACCCCGCCCACTCGCTGAGCGACGCGTACCTCGCTGCCGACCTGATCACCTACCCGAGCCTCTACGAGGGGTTCGGCAACGCGCTCGTCGAGGCGCTCTTCTACGGCTCACCCGTGGTCGTGAACCGCTACCCGGTGTACGACGCCGATATCCGCCCGCTCGGGCTGCGGATGATCGAGATCGGCGGCGCGATCACCGATGACACGGTCGCAGAGGTGCGCGCCGTCCTCGCCGATCCCGAGCGGCGCGCCCGCGCCGCGCAGCACAACTTCCTGGTCGGGCGCGAGCACTTCGGCTATGACGTCCTGCGCCGCGCCCTGCCGGAGCTGCTCGCCGCCCGCTGATCATCACGTCGCGCGAGCCGCGTTTGTGGCATGCGACGGAAATATCGGACAGGCACGCGCAGCGTCCGACGTTCCTGAGCGGGCGCAATTGGCCGATGTTGCGCGAGCGGAACAGTTCTCGGGGGTAAGGGCTGATGGGACGCTGAAGCGCCGCCGGCGGGCGAGAAAGGGTCGGATTTGCGTGTGGTGCACGCTAGCCGCCCGGACGGCAGCGGATCGCCCAACCCGGGCCTGATCCGAGCGTGGTGTGCCGTGCGAGGGGTGCGGAGCGGGGCCAATTGCCGGCCTAACGGAACCTGGGGCCCACATTTGACCCAACCTTGCGGCAGAGACGCCGTAACGTGCGCCAGCGGCGGGTCCTCGGAGTCGAACCGATGAGCGTGAAGCGCGCGCATCACGTCCAGGGCGTGGTGGCCCGGTGGATTTTCAACGCCGGTTTGCCACGTGGCAACGGCGTCCTCGTGCCGGCCCGACTCCCAGACGGTCAGCCCGTGGCCCAACTCCGCGCGGATATCGGCGATTGCATCGGCAAGGGATCCCGTGGTGGCATCCGCATCGGTGCACGGATGGTGCATCTCGTGCGTGCGATCGAGGGGGCCGAGGTAGGTCTGCAGATCCGTGTAGACCGGATTCCACGCCGCGTGATCAGACCGCGCAACCCCTGTCGTGCCGATGTCATCCGGCATCGCGAGGCTGGCTGTGTAGAAGGCGGCGGTGACCGGAAGCAGCTCGCCACGAAGTCCAAAACCGACTCGGGAGCGTCGAGCATCGACGAGCTTGCAGAAGCGTCGCGCGAGGTCGGCGAACTCCGACGCCACGATCAGGCTGCGGCGAGGAGGCTGTAGATCCGCTCGCGGACCGCCTCGAGATCGACCTCGGGGGTCGAGGTGCCGCCGGTGATCCCGATCCGCGGCTTGTCGCGCAGCCAGGCGCCCCACTCGGCGGCAAGCTCCTCGGCATCGGCGACGTGGATCGTCTCCGGCAGGATCTCGCGGCACTTCACCGCCAGCTCCTTGGTGTTCGAGCTGTTCTTGCCGCCGACGACGATCATGGCGTCGACCTCGCGCGCGAGCTTCACGCTGTCGTCCTGGCGGGTCAGGGTGACCGGGCAGACGGTGTTGACGACGCGCAGGTCGTGGCATCGGCGCAGGCAGAAGGCGGCGAACTCCTCGAGCTTGTGCGGCAGGATCGTGCTCTGGCTCAGGACGCCGATCCTCTTCGTGCGCGGCACGCGGTCCCAGGTGGATCGGTCCATGTCGTCCACGACGACGTGGTTTTCACCGGCGTACGACCGCACGCCCTTGACCTCGGGATGGTCCTCGTGACCGATGATGCAGACTGTGTAGCCCGCCTCCTTGAGCTCCCGGGCGGCCTTCTGGCTCTGGAGCACCCAGGTGCAGGTGGCGTCGATGACCTCGAGATCTTCCGCCTTGCCGGAGAGCTTCTCCATCTCGGTGCGCGGCACGCCGTGGGCGCGGATGACGAGTGTCCCGCCCTCGACCTCGTCGGCGAGATCGGCGGTGCGGATGCCGCGGTCGGAGAGGTCGGCCTTGATGCCGGGGTTGTGGACGAGCTGGCCGAGGGTTGTAACGTCCTTCCCGGCCTCGCGGGCGTGCTTCGCCTTGTCGATCGCCAGCCGCACGCCGTAGCAGAAGCCGGCGCGCTCGGCGATGCGGACCTCGGGACGTACCGGGGTGGTGGTGGCCATCGGTTCCATTCTAGGAGGGATACGCTCAGCCGGCCGATTCGCCCCATTCCCCGCGCTGGGCCGGAGGGAGCAGCGCCGCGATCTCGCGCATGATCCGGTCCGTCCCGCCGGCGAGCGCCTGGCGATCGAGGCGCCCTTCAGGTTGGTGGGGAAGCCTGAACGGCACGCCGATGCGAATCATCATGTGCGACCGCTTCGGGATGCGCCGCTTGCCCGGGAAGAGGCGCTGGCTGCCCGCGATACCGACCGGCAGGACGAGGGCGCCCGACCGCATCGCCAGCAGCGTGGCGCCGGCCTTGCCCTCGCGGAGCCGCCCATCACGTGAGCGTGTCCCTTCCGGAAACACGGCGATCGGCTCGCTGCGGGCGAGCGTCTCGAGCGCGATGCGCTGCGAGGCGCGGTCGCCCTCGCCGCGTCGCACGAAGAACACGCCGGAGCGCTGCGCAAGCCAGCCGACCACCGGCCAGCGACGCATCTCCTCCTTGGCCATGAAATGGATCACCCGTGCATGGCGGCGGCCGACGGCCCAGCCGATGATCGGTGGATCGGCGAGCGAGCAGTGGTTCGCGACCAGGATGTACGCGTCACCATCCGGCACGTGCCCGTCGCCGGTGATCGTGGCGCCGCCGACCATCGAGACCAGCCAGCCGGTGATCGTGGCGCCGGGGTTGTAGAACCAGGTGCTCATCGGCGGGCGGGGAGGGCGGCGACCACCGCCTCGACGCAGCCGTCGACGTCGAGCTCGCCGCTGTCGAGGACCAGCGCGTCCTGCGCCCTGCGCAGTGGCGCGACCGCCCGACCCGAGTCGGCGGCGTCACGACGCTCGATCTCGGACAGATAGGCGGCCCTGCGATCGGGACGCCCCATCTCGGTCGCGCGGCGCGCGGCGCGGACCGCCGCCGACGCGGTGAGGAACACCTTGAGCGTCGCATCGGGCAGCACGACGGTGCCGATGTCGCGGCCGACCATCACCGTGTCGCCGCGCCGGGCCGCTGCGCGCTGGACGGCGAGCATCTCGTCGCGCACCTCCGGGTGCGCCGCGACCGTGCTCACCGCGCGGTCGACGCGCGGGGTGCGCACGACATCGGTCACGTCGCGCCGGTTGAGGAGCACGGTCTCGAGCCGATCCGGCTGGTCGGCCCGCGGACGCCGGACGGTGATGTGGGCCCGGGCCGCGAGGGCGCTGAGGGCGGCAGCATCGTCGAGGTCGAGGCCGGCCTCGAGGGCCGCGAGGGTCAGCGCGCGATACATGAGCCCGGTGTCGACGAACGTGGCGCGGATGCGCTGCGCGACCGCATGGCCGATGGTGCTCTTGCCGCTCCCCGACGGCCCGTCGATGGCGACCGACAGGCTCCGCGCACGGGGCAGGCGCGTGGCTGTGCCGCGACCGGCGAGCGCCTTCACCTCGCTCGCGCGCAAGGGGCGCCACGCGCCAGAACGCAGGCCGCGCAGCTCGAGCGGACCGATCCCGGTGCGCACGAGCCGCAGCACCCGGTGCCCGACCGCCGCGAAGAGGCGTCGCACTTCGCGCCTGCGGCCCTCCCCGACGCGGATGCGAATCCAGGTCCCGTGCTCACCGAGCTCGCGCGCGACCTCGGGCGGCGGCGGTGAGCGGCGTGCCGCGAGGAGCCGGGCCGGCCCGTCATCGAGCTCGAAGCCCGCCAGGAGCGCCTCGATCTCCTCGAGCGCCGGCAGCTCGGCGAGCAGGACGGCGTATTCGCGCTCGATCCCGTAGCGCGGATGCAGGATGCGGTTCGCCCATGCGCCATCATTGGTGAGGATCATGAGGCCCTCCGAGTCGGCGTCGAGGCGCCCCGCCGGCCACAGCCGGCCCCGGAACTCCGATCCCGGCACGAGGCTCACCACCGCCTCACGGCCACGCTCGCCGCGTGCCGAGCTGAGCAGGCCGCGAGGCTTGTAGACCGCGAAATGGGCCGTGGCCTCGGCCGTGCCGATGGGCCGTCCATCGAGCTCGACGCGATCGACGTCCAGGTCCGCGCGATCGCCGAGACCGGCGAGGCTGCCGTTGACGCGCACGCGCCCCGCCGCGATCAGCTCCTCCGCGCCACGCCGGGAGGTAAGCCCGGCGGCGGCGAGCAGCTTCTGGAGCCGCTCAGTCGGCATCGGTGACGGCGGCAGCATCGGTCACGTCGCCGGCGTCGGCGATCGTCGCCGCGGTCGCGGAGGCGAGCGCCGGCAGGTCATCGGTGCTCGCGAGGCCAAAGCGCTCGAGGAAGGTGAAGGTGGTCCCGAACAGCACCGGCCGGCCGGGTGTGTCACGCCGTCCGACCTCGGTGATCAGCCGCCGATGGGCGAGCGAGCGGATGACGTAGTCGCTGTCGACGCCGCGTACCCGCTCCACCTCCCCCCGGGTGCACGGCTGGCGGTAGGCGATCACGGCGAGCGCCTCGAGCGCGGCGGCGGTCAGCCGTGCCTCCTCACGCGCCGCGTACGCGGCCAGCCGCGAGCCGAGGCGCGGCGCCGTCGCCAGCTGCCACGCGTCTTCCTGGCGCTGCAGCCGGGTACCGCGTTCCCGACCCTCGAGCTCCTCGCCGAGGTTCGCGAGCGCTCCCTCGGCCTGCAGCGCGGTGACACCGCCCCGCTGGGCGAGCTCCGCAGTCGTCAGCGGGCGCTCGGCGATGAACAGCACCGCCTCGAAGTACGCCTCGAGCTCGCCGAGCTCGAGCCGACCCTCGGCGGCAACGGTGCGGTCGTCGGTCACGATCCGCCCTCGGCAATCGCGTGAAGCGTGATCGGCCCGAACAGCTCGTCCTGGGTGGCGGTCACCTGGCGCCGGCGCACGAGCTCGAGGGCCGCGAGGAGCGTCACCGCCGCCTCGGTCCGGCTGCGGCAGGTAGCGAGCACCGCCTGCAGCACGACCCGCCCCCGCTTCCCCATCGCTTCGTGGAGCGCCGCGATCTGCATCCCGATGGTGAGCTCGCGGGCCATCACCTGCGGCGGTGGTTCGACGAGCTCGGCGACGACCGCCATCCGGTCGAGCGCCTCGACGAGCAGCGTCACCGGCAGGACCGGCGCGGGAGCCGCGGGCAGGTCGCTCTCCTGCGGCTCGCGACGCATGGCGGGCGCCACGAGGTCACGCGTGCCGAGCTGGCGGGCCGCGTCGCGCAGGGCGCGGTACTCCAGCAGGCGCCGGCGCAGCTCCTCCTCCGACGGCTCGTCCTCCTCGCCCGCAGCGGCGGGCAACGGCTCGGTCGGCAGCAGGCGGCGTGACTTGAGGTAGATGAGCTGCGCGGCGATGGCGATGAACTCGGCGAGGTTGGCCGCATCGACGGGGTGGCGCGCCAGGTGGGCCACGTAACCGTCCGCCAGCTCTGCCAGGGAGACGGTGAGAATGTCGAGCTGGCGCGACTCGATGAGGTGCAGGAGGAGCTGGAGGGGCCCCTCGAAGACGGGCAGCTGGACCGTGAAGCCCGGCGGCGCGCCGACCGTCAGCGCCGCCACCTCTGCCTCGACCGGAAATGGCTCGAGGGGCATCGTCAGCTCGCCTCGTCGGCGGCATCGAGCGCGGCAGCGAGCGGAGCGTCGGTGGCGCCGGTCGTGCCGCGGATGAAGGCCGCGCAGCGCGGCGAGCACCCGGCCGCGAGGGCGGCGTCGGCGGACATCGGTCCATGATGGAGGTAGAGGTGGAACCCGTGCCGCCACGAGCGCACATCCGGGCTGGCGAGGCGCGCGAGCACGCGCGGCGCGAGCCTTCCGAGCAGGACGCCTCCGACCCGGTGCCACAGCCGCATGCGGTGCCCCTTGGCCGCGTCGTGGAGGAGCGCGGCGGCCAGCAGGTCCTGGTCGTCGAGACCGCGTGCCAGGAGCCGCTGCGCCACATCCAGCCCGTGGCGGCGATCGGCGACGGGCATCGCGTCGAAGAGCGGCGCGGCCGACCCCGGCAGGATCCGACGCGCCAGCGCCGCCTCGTCGGGTCGGACGCGGGCGGTGAGATGACCGACGAGCTGGCTGACCCTATGCACCGAGCAGCCGTTGCCCCAGGAAGCCCGCCGCCTCGAACAGCCAGCGCAGCGGACCGCCGCCCGGCAGCGCGTAGCTGGCGAGCACGAGCACGAGCAGCGCAATCATCCCGTAGCGGGCGTACTGCTGGAGCTGGAGCGCCTGGCGCGGCGGCAGGATGCCGAGCGCGAAGTTGTAGCCGTCGAGCGGCGGGATCGGCAGCAGGTTGAAGAGGGCCAGCGCCAGGTTGAAGTACACGGCCAGCGCCAGGAAGCTGCGCACCATCGGCACGTCGGCCCCGGTGACCTCGAGGACGCGGAACGCGATCGCCAGCACGATCGCCACCGCCACGTTGGCGAGCGGCCCCGCCGCCGAGACCCACGACATGCCGATCCGTCCGGGCCGCAGGGCGCCGATGTTGACCGGCACCGGCCGGCCCCAGCCGAAGCCGACGAGGACGAACATGAGCGCGCCCATCGGATCGATGTGGTCGGCCGGGTTGAGGCTCACCCTGCCGAGCGCGCGCGGCCGATGGTCGCCGAGCTGGTCGGCCACGAACGCGTGGCTGAACTCGTGGAACGTGATGCCGATCACGAGAGCGGTGAGGACCGCGGCGATGGTGATGAGGTCGAGATGCTGGAGGAAGAGCATCTACGTCAGCTCCGGGAGCAGCTCGCGGAGGATGCCCAGCAGCCGCACCCCGCCGACGTTGCCCATCTCCATCACCTCGTCGTGGGTCGGTCCCGCCTCCACGTCCTCGGTCGCGGGATTCGTGATCAGGCTGAAGCCGATCACGCGGCGGTCCGCGTGCCGCAAGACCATCATCTCGTGGACGGTGCTCATGCCGACCGCGTCGGCACCGAGGATACGGAGCATGCGCAGCTCGGCACGCGTCTCGTACGCCGGCCCGGAGAGCATGAGGTACACGCCCTCGTGGAGCGTGATCCCGGCCCGCGCCGCGGCCGCCTTCGCCATCTCCCGGAGGGGCGGGTCCCACGCGTCGGTAAGCGCCGGGAACCGCGGCCCGAACGGGTCGAGGTTCGGGCCTAGGAGCGGGTTCTCGCCGGAGAGGTTGATCGTGTCGCGGATGAGCATCACCTCACCGGCCGCGAAGTCCGGGTTGATGCCGCCGGCGGCGTTCGTGAGCACCACGGTCCGCGGGCCGAGGGTGAGCACAGCGCGCAGCAGGAGCGTCGCCTCGCGATGCGAGTAGCCCTCGTACGGATGCGCGCGACCGGAGAGGACGGCGATCGGCGTGTCGTTGGCCGTGCCGAGCACGAGCTCGCCGGCGTGGCCGGCCACGCTCCCGGTCGGCACGTTGGGGATCTCCGCGTATGGGATCCGCACGCGCGGCGAGGCGTCGAGCAGGTCGACGACGCCTCCCAGCCCCGAGCCGAGGACGAACGCGAGACGTGGCGCCGTGAGCTGCGGGGTCTCGACGAGCCGGGCGCGGATGGCCGCCGCCGCCTCGTCGATCCGTCGCTGGAGCTCTGCGCCGTAGATCCCGTCCGCGAGGTTGCCCAGGCGGTGATCGGTCACCGTCAGAATCGCTCCAGGATCTGGCGCTTCTTGGTCTCGTACTCCTCGGGGGTGATCAGCCCCTTGTCGCGCAGCGTCGCCAGCCGCTCCAGCGTGGCCGCCGGATCCTCGGCGCGCCCTGCAGCGGGGTCGGGGGGCGGCGACGCGCTCGGCGCCGGACCGGGCGGCGCCACCGGCGGAACGGCGAGCGAGGGCTCGGCCTCGTAGGCGACCTGCGCCACACGGTCCGAGCCGGCGCGCGGCGGCATCGCCTCACGCCTGTACTCGGGTGCCGCGTCCCGACCCTGCGCGCGTCGCGGGGGCGCCAGGTCGGGGCGATCCAAAAGCTCCTTCTGGTTGAGCATCGCGATCTTGAAGCGCACCGGGTCGGCGAGCATCGGGAAGTCGCCGATGCCGGCGTGGACACCGGTCTCCTCCGCCGCGGTCAGGATGTCAAGGGTGCCGTAGTTGAAGATGCGACCGAACCAGCTCTGGGTGAGCATCGCGTCGTTGATCTTCTCGAGGTTCGAGTCGGACATCGCCTTGTTGAGGATGCCCTCGGCGCGGATGACGCGGCGGTTCGTGATGATCCACTCCTGGCTGCGCCATTCGAGCACCTTCAGGCCGATGCGACCGAGGCACAGGAGGAGGCCGACGACGACCGCCACGGTGAGGACGCCATCGATGCTGGCGTTTACAACTGGCACGCTGTTCGATGTGAGGTAGATCGCCATCGCGAGCAGGAGGATGGCGCCGATGATCCACCAGAAGGTGACGGACACGACGGCGAACCAGTGCTGCCGGCTCTCGTAGACGATCTCCTCTCCGCGGGAGAGGAGGTTGCTGGCGTAGCTCATCGGCTCAAGGACGCTCCGTGTTCGGCGATCCCGGTCAGGCGCGGGGATGTGCGCGAGCGTAGACCTCGCGCAGGCGCTCGCCGGTGAGGTGGGTATAGAGCTGGGTGGTGCTGATGCTAGCATGGCCCAACAGGGTCTGGACGGCCCGCAGATCGGCTCCGCCCTCCAGCAGATGGGTCGCGAAGCTGTGCCGGAAGGTGTGTGGCGACACGTGGCTGGTGACCTCCGCCGCCTCCGTCCACTGTCGCACGAGTCCCCACACCGCCTCGCGGCTCAGCCGCCTTCCTCGCACGCCGACGAAGACCGCCTCCGTCGGATGCTTCGCGGTCCAGGCGGCGTACGGTCCGGCCAGGTACCGATGGAGGCGCTCGCGCGCCTCCTCCCCCATCGGGACGCGACGCTCCTTGTTGCCCTTGCCGATCACCCGCACCTGGAGCCCGGCCAGGTCGAGCCGATGCCGGTCGACGCCCACCAGCTCGCTGACCCGAAGGCCGCAGTCGTAGAGGACCTCGAGGATGGCCCGATCGCGGATCCCGACCGGGTCGTCGGGCCGCGGCGCGTCGAGGATGCGCACCACCTCCTCGACGCTCAGCACGTCCGGGAGGTAGCTGCCCGGTTTCGGAGCGTCGAGCAGCGAAGCGATATCGCGCTCCACGATCCCCTCGCGCAGCGCGAAGCCGTAGAAGCTGCGAAGCGCCGCCACCTTACGGGCGAGGGTCGACGCGCGGCGGCCATCGCGGCGCAGGCTCGCCAGCCAGTTGCGGGCCGGGTCCGGGTTCGAGCGCCACGCCGGAGCGGCTGCCGCCACGAACTGGCCGAGGTCGCGACGATAGGCGCTGATCGTCAGCGGCGCCAGGCCCCGCTCAACGCGCAGCTCGAGCAGGAACTGCTCAACGGCCGCGGCGAGCTCCATCACGGGCTCGCCGCCACTCTATCGCCCTCAGCGCGACGCACGCAGGAGCGCCTCGGCGGCCGCGTGTGCCTCGTCGCCGGCGTCGGCGCCAGCGAGCATGGCCGCCAGCTCCCGCGCACGGGCCTCGCCTTCGAGGACGCGGAGCTCGGTCTGCGTGCGACCGTCGAGCACCCGCTTCCCAACGTGGAGGTGGGCGTCGGCGAAGGCGGCGATCTGCGGCAGGTGGGTGACGCATACGACCTGGTGGAACGCGGCGAGCGCGCGCAGCCGCTCGCCGAGCGCGGCGGCATGCCGTCCGCCGATCCCGGCATCGACCTCGTCGAACACCAGGAGCGGCGTGTCATCGGCTGCCGCGAGCACCACCTTGAGCGCCAGCGAGAGGCGGCTCGCCTCACCGCCTGATGCGATGCGCGCGAGCGGTCGCGGCGGCTCGCCGGGATTGGGTGCAAATGTGAACGTGACCCGGTCCCCGCCGGAGGGACCGATCTCGCCGGCATCCACGGCGACGCCGAACGAGCCCGCCGGCAGCCCGAGCGGCTCGAGCTCGCCGTTGACGGCGGCCGCCAGCCGCTCGGCGCTCGCGCGCCGCGCCGCTCCCAGCTCCGCTGCCGCCATCTCGAGCAGGTGGCGCCGCCCGCCCTCCTCGGCGCGGAGCCGCTCCCGCTCGCCCTCCGCGCCGTCGAGGCGTTCGAGCTCGGACGCGGCCTCGGCACCGAACGCGATCACCGCCTCGACAGATGCTCCGTACTTGCGCTCCAGGTCGCGGATCAGCGTCAGCCGCTCCTCGGCGGCGGCGTGCGACGCGGGATCCAGGTCCACCGACTCCCCGAGCGCGGCGGCATCGCGACCCAGCTCCTCGGCCTCGGCCGCCACGCCATGCGCCCGGTCGACGAGTGGTACGAATCGGTCGTCATGCACGGCGGCGGCTTCGAGGGCTCGCAGCGCGCCTCGCAGGGCGTCGAGCGCCGCACCCTCGTCGCGGATGCCGCGCGACGCCTCGTTGGCGCTGGCGACGATCGCCTCCGCGTGCTGCGCGACGCGCAGCACAGCCTCGACCTCGCCCTCCTCGCCCGGCTGAAGCGCGGCAACCGTGATCTCGCCGACCTGGTGGCGGAGCAGCTCGCG
Organism: Candidatus Limnocylindria bacterium; assembly: GCA_038209995.1. Taxonomy (GTDB): domain Bacteria; phylum Chloroflexota; class Limnocylindria; order QHBO01; family QHBO01; genus JAICQM01. The sequence continues at coordinate 22,623 of JBBQXD010000013.1, forward strand.
GCGCCGCTGGAGCTCGCGATCGTCGGTCAGCAGCTCGGTGGCCGCCGCGATCGTCGCGCGCCATGCCCGCCACGCCTCGGCCACCAGCGTGATGGCGTTCCCGCCGAAGCGGTCGAGCAGCTCGAGCTGGTGGCCGCTCTCGGTCAGCCGCTGCTGCTCGTGCTGGCCATGGATCTCGGCGAGCCGCGAGCCGAGCGCGGCCAGTGCACCGACGGTCACCGGACGGTCGTTGACCCGCGCGCTCGAGCGCCCGTCGGCGCCGACCTCGCGCCGGATGATTGCGCTGCCGCCCTCGGCGCCCACGAGATCGTCGAGCGGGGCATCGGTGGCCGACGGCACCCCCTCGAAGACGGCATCGACCCGAAGCCCATCGGCACCGGTGCGGACCTGGTCGCCGGACGCGCGCGCGCCGAGCGCGAGCGCCAGGGCATCGACGACGAGCGACTTGCCGGCGCCGGTCTCGCCGGTGAGCACCGTGAAGCCGCGCGCGAGCGGCAGCCGGACGTGCTCGAGCACGGCGAGGTTGGCGACGGTGAGCTCGACGAGGGGCATCGGTCAGTTCATCGGTCAGTAGGGAAGCAGGGAGGCCTTCGTGCGCAGCAGGTCGTAGAAGGGCGTGGACCCGCTCGGCTCCAGGAGCAGGAGCGGCTCGGCGAGGGCGCGCACCTCCACCGTGTCGCCGCTGCGCAGCTCGACGTCCCATTGCCCGTCGATGCTCACGATCGCGGGGTCCGACGCCTCGCGCAGGGTGATCCGCACGACGTGATCCTCCCCGGCCACCACGCTGTGCAGCGGGGAGAGGTAGCTCGCCACCGGGGTGATGATCATGTTCCGCAGCCGCGGGTCGAGGATCGAGCCACCGGCCGAGAACGAGTAGGCAGTGGACCCGGTGGGGGTCGCGACGACGACGGCATCGGCCACGTAGGTCGCCAGGTGCGAGCCGGAGACCTCCACCTCGAGCCGGATCATGCGCACCCGGCGGCCGCGGGCGACGACGACCTCGTTCAGGCAGGCATGGCGCTCCGCGACGCCATCGGGCCGCTGGATGGCAGCCGCGAGGCGGAAGCGCTCCTCGATCGAGTAGTCCCCGGCGCGCACCTGGTCGAGGGCGCGCTCGAGATCGACCGTCTCCACCTTGGCGAGGAATCCGACGCGGCCGAGATTGATCCCGAGTGCCGGGACCCGCGTCTCGCCCACGGCGTTCGCGACCCGCAGGAACGTGCCATCACCGCCGAGGACGCACACCAGGTCGGTCCCCGACGCGCATCCCGCGCGGACCGCGTCGCGATCCTCCGCCTTGGCATCCCAGGCATCCACCCCATTCTCGGTGCACCACGCGTGCGCTCGCCCGAGGACCGCGATCGCCTCGTCGTTATAGGGGTTGTAGGCGAAGCCGATGCGCCGCAGCTCGCTCACCGCTCCTCCCGCGAGCCCGGATCCGCCAGCGCCCGCGCGAGCTCCTCGACCCGCGTGCGCAGCGCGGCCAGCTCGGTCGCGACGTCCAGTCCGCTCGCGTCCTGCACCGCCGCATAGGACCGATCCAGGCCGGCCGCGATGAGGGCGCGCATGAGGCTGGATGGCGAGACGCCGCGCGCGCGGGCGGCGATCTCGACGCGCTCCAGCAGGGCGTCGGGCATGCGCAGGCTCACGATCTGGCGCATCGTGTCGGGTGCCGGCTCGTGGATGGGCGGCTCGATGACCTCGATCCCCTCGAAGCCGACCGAGAGCTGCTCCATGGTGCCGGTCTCCCGGCCGCGCCGCCTCATCTCGTGGCGCATCGTACTGCGCCCTCCGGCGCCGTCGCGCTGCCTTCCACCCTGGCGAGGGTTCAGGCCACGGACGCGATGACGTCGCGCACGGTCGCCGCCCACGCATCGGCGGGCTCGGCAGCGGCAGTGTCATCATCGCGGAGGAGCAGTGCGAGGAACTCGACGTTGCCGTCGCCGCCGGTGATCGGCGAGCGGATGAGGCAGCTCGCTGCCAGGCGTGCCGCGGTCGCGCTCCCGGCGACCGCGAGGAGCACGCGCTCCCACACCGCCGGGTCGCGGACGACGCCGCCGCGCGGCACAACTTGGCGTCCCGCCTCGAACTGCGGCTTGACGAGGGCCACCACCCGACCCCGTGCCACGAGGAGGCGCGAAACGGCCGGCAGCACGAGCGCGAGGCTGATGAACGACAGGTCGAGCGTCGCGAGGTCGATCGGTTCGGGCAGAGCCTCGAGCGTGCGCAGGTTCGTGCGCTCCATGCTGACGACCCGGGGGTCGCGGGCGAGGCGGTCGACGAGCTGGCCGCGGCCGACGTCGACGGCGTAGACGATCCGCGCGCCACGGGCCAGGAGCACATCCGTGAAGCCGCCGGTCGAGGCGCCGGCATCGAGGCAGGCAAGGCCGGTGGGGTCGATAGCGAACGCATCGAGCGCGCCCTCGAGCTTCTCGCCGCCCCGGCTCGCCCAGCGCGGCCCCGCCACGAGCTGGACCGATGCGTCGGCCGCCACCTGGTGCCCTGGCTTCAACGCCCGGCTCGGCGCGCCGCCGAGCTCGACCTGGCCCGCGAGGATGCGGGCCTGCGCCTCGGCGCGCGAAGCGGCGAGGCCGCGGGTCACCAGCAGCTGGTCGAGGCGAACGCGGGGGGGCCGGGTCATCGAGGCGCAAACGGTCAGTCGAGCTCGCCGCGCTCGGCGGCGACGCGGATGAGCACCGAGGCCCAGGTGCGATAGGGCCGCCACGCGTCGCCGATCCGCTCGAGGTCGGCCGTGGTGGCTGGCCTGCCCAGTCCGTAGAGGCGCCCGGCTGCGGCCGCGAGGCGTGGCTCGTCGAGCGGCAGCAGATCGGCATGCCCGACGGCGCGGATGAGGATCAACCCGGCGTAGAACGGCCCGATCCCCGACAGACGGCGCACGGCGGTCATCGCCGCATCGGGATCGAGCGCGCGGAGGCGGTCGGGATCCAGCTCACCGGCCAGGGCGGCATCGGCGATCGCATGGAGGCGTGCGAGGCGCAGGCCGTCGAGGCCGGGAGCGTCCACGACCGCCCGGAGCTGGATGGGCGGCGGGAAGGCTGGGACGCGCTCACCGTCGAGGTCGAAGGTCGCACCGTGCGCCTCGCTCAGGCCGCGCCGGATCGCCATCGCCTGCCGCCGATGCCGTCGCACCGCGATCACCGACCATGCCGCCGCCTCGTACGGCGAGTGGAACAGGACCGGCCGCAGTCCGGGATGGGCGGCCTGCAGGCGACCGATGACCGGGTCCCGCTCCCCCACCGCGAGCCACGCCGCCCCGTCATGGTCGAGCGAGAGGATGCGGCGCAGCTGCCGCTCGGCCGCCGCCGGCTCGCCCCCGCCCGCGAGGTCACCAGTGAGCGCGCCGTCCGCGTCCTGCCGCAGGGCGATCGCGGCGTGGCCGTCGAGGTCGTCACGAACGAAGGCGAGCCGCATGACGTCGGATGCCGGCGCACCCTCGACCGGTCCGAACCCGAAGCCGGCGGCCGCTGCGAGTGAGAAGCCCGCGTCGGTCGCGATCCGAAGCTGGACCGGCGTGTCCATCGCGCTCAGGCTGCCGGCGCCCTCGACCGCGGCCGCTGCCGCGCCGGCGCGACCGCGTGGGTGCCGGTGCGCGCCAGGGCTTCACGAACCTGCGCCAGGATGCCCGGCTCGTCGATCCGCTGCTGCCGCCGCAGGTCGTCGACCGCGCCATGGTGCACGAAACCCTCCGCGAGCGCGACCTTGTGGAGCGGCACGTGGACACCGGCACGGTTGAGCGCGTCGAGGACCGCATCACCGAAGCCGCCCATCGCGGCCGACTCCTCGGCCGTCACCACGAGCCGCTTGCCCGCCGCATGCTCGGCCAGCAGCGCCTCGTCGAGGGGCTTCGCCCAGCGGACGTTGATGACCGTCGCCTCGATCCCGTCCTCTGCGGCGAGCGTCTCCGCGACCCGGAGGAGGCGCTGGACGATCGGCCCGAAGCCCGCGACCAGCAGGTCGCCGCCCTCGCGGACGACCTCGCCGCGCCCGATCTCGAGCGGCACACCGGCTCGGTCCGGCAGGTCCTCCCCCGGATCGCGCGGGTAGTGCAGCGACATCGGTCCGTCATGGGCCATGGCCGTCACGACCATGTCACGCAGCTCCTGCTCGTCCTTGGGCGAGCCGACCACCAGGTTCGGCAGCGAGCGCTGCGCCGACAGCGTGAACATCCCCTGGTGGCTGGTGCCGTCCTCGCCGACGAGCCCGGCGCGGTCGATGGCGAGCAGCACGGCGGCGTCGTTCTGGCACACGTCATGGACGAGCTGGTCATAGGCCCGCTGGCTGAAGGTCGAGTAGAGGGCCACGACCGGCCGCTTGCCGGCGAGCGCCATCCCCGCAGCCATCGTCACCGAATGCTGCTCGGCGATCCCCACGTCGAAGAATCGGTTCGGAAAATGCTCCTCGAAGCGTGACAGGCCGGTGCCGCTGGGCATGCCCGCGGTGATGGCGCAGATCCGGTCATCGGTCTCGGCGAGGCGGACGAGCTCCTCGGAGAAGGTCTGCGTGTACGTCTTCGGCCTTCGCTGACCCGGCGCGGGCGGGAGCGCCTCCTCGGTCGGGTCGATGAGGGTCAGGTCGACGGGCGGCAGCGATGCTCCGTGGAAGCTGAGGCTGTCGCGTTCGGCGGGCGCGTAGCCCTTACCCTTCGTCGTCTTGACATGAACGAGCACCGGCCCATGCAGCGCAAACGCCTTCTCGAAGGCGTCCTCCAGCTCGGCGCGATTATGGCCATCGAGGACGCCGATGTAGGTGATCCCCATGTCCTCGAAGAACCCCACCTTGGCCCACGAGCGCTTGAAGCCCTCCTTGGCCCAGGCCAGGACGTCGAACGCGGCGCGGCCGACGACCGGGATGCGTGGCAGCGTGCGCTTGCCGGCCTCCTTCGTCTCCTGGTAAGCCCGCGACAGGCGGAGCTTGTTGAGGCGCGTCGACAGCCCGCCGACCGACGGGCTGATGCTCATCTCGTTGTCGTTGAGGACGATGAGCAGCCGCGCCCTGGCGTGGCCGAGGTGGTTGAGCGCCTCGAGGGTCAAGCCACTCTGGAGCGCCGCGTCTCCGACGCAGACCGCGATCCGCTGCTGCCGCGCCTCCGATCCGCGGGGCGCGAGGTCGCGCGCTGCGGCGAGGCCCACCCCGATGCTGACCCCGGTGCCCGCGTGGCCGCCGTCCATGACGTCATGCTCCGACTCGCTGCGGCGTGGGAAGCCGCCGACGCCCTCGAGCTGGCGCAGGGTGTGGAACCGCTCGAGGCGGCCGGTGAGCAGCTTGTGCGCGTACGCCTGGTGCCCGGTGTCCCACACGATCCGATCGCGCGGCGAATCCATGACGCGGTGGAGGGCGAGCGTGATCTCGACGGCGCCGAGCGAGCTCGCCAGGTGCCCGCCGGTGGCGTGCACGGTCCGGATCATCTTCTCGCGCAGCTCGGCGGCAAGCTCGTCGAGCTGGGCATCGTCGAGGCCGCGCAGGGCGGCGGTGTCAGTCAGGGTGTCGAGGATCGGCACAGGCTGGAGCGAGCTCCCGAGCGGGGGGTCGGTCGAGTATAGAACGATACGCGGCCGCCTCCCTTCCGTGCGCCCGGACGGCACGAACGTGCGGTATCGGCCCGTTTGTCGATCAGACGGGCTTGTGGAACACGAGCGACGTCTTCACGCGTCGATAGCCCTCCCGCACGTAGAACCGATGCGCCCGCTCACGCTCGACGCGCGAGAGCACCCGTATCGAGGTGAGGCCGCGCTCGTGCGCCCAGGACTCCGCCGCCTCGAGGAGTCGCCGCCCCTCGCCGCTGGACCGATGGGCCTCGCCGACCACGAGGCCCGCGATGAGCGCCTGGTCCGACGCCTCGAGCAGCAGCCGGTGCTGGACGTGGATCCAGCCGAACGGGAGGTCCTCGTCGTCGACGGCCACGAGCACCGCGTCGCCCTCGCTGCCGAGCATCGGCGCCAGGCGGCGCGCCTGCTCGTCGGCGTCGACCGGGTAGCCGAGCTGGCCGGTGAGACGCGCGATGGCGCCCGCGTCGTCGAGTCGGGCGCGACGAATGCGCACCGTCACGTGGTCGTGCTGTCCGCGCCGGCGGGAGGCGTGCCGGCCGCACGGCGACCGAGCTCGCTGATCGTGAGCTCAGCCTCGCGGAGCCGCGTCTCGCAGGCCGCGTGAAGCCGCAGGCCCGCCTGGTAGAGACGGATGCTCTCCTCGAGGCCCACGCTCCCTGCCTCGAGCCCCTGGACGATGCGCTGGAGCTGCGCCACGAGCTCGTCGAACGGGCGCGCGGCGAGGGCGGCGTCGTCGAGCTGGGCGAGCTGGTCGAGGTCGATCGTCATGCGGACGGCTCCTGGTCGCGCGCCTCGGTGACGCGGGTCGAGAGCGTACCGCGCGCGACGGTCACGGTGAGCGGCTCCCCGACCGCCACGCGGGTGGCATCGCGGACGATCGCGCCGTCGGCGAGCTGGGCGATCGCATAGCCGCGGGCGAGCGTCGCCTGCGGCCCCAGCGCGCGGAGCGCGTCGCGCACGCCATCGAGCGCCGCACGGTCGTGCGTCACGAGGCTCCCCAGCGCGCGTGCCGAGCGATCGACCAGGTCGGCGGTCCGCTGCCGCATGGCGCCGATATCCGGCGCCGCGGCGGCGAGCGCGCGTCCCTCGGCGGCCACGAACCGCCGTCGCTCCTCCAGGCGGCCGTGCAGCGCGGCCGTGGCGCGCTCCCGGAAGCGGGCCACGATCGCCGCCAGCTGCGTGCCATCGGGGACCGCCAGCTCCGCGGCCGCCGAGGGGGTCGGCGCGCGGAGGTCCGCAGTGAAATCGGCGAGCGTGACGTCCGACTCGTGGCCGACGCCGACGATGATCGGCACCGGGGAGCGGCGCACGGCGCGAACCACCCGCTCGTCATTGAACGGCCACAGATCCTCGAGCGAGCCGCCGCCCCGGGCGAGGATGACAACATCGAGCCCGGGGCGGGCATAGAGCCGCTCCAGGGCCCGGACCACGGCCGGCGCGGCGGTGGCGCCCTGCACGATCGTCGGCGACAGCACGACCTCGACGAGCGGGTAGCGCCGCCGGAGCACGTTGCCGATGTCACGCCACACCGCGCCGACCGGCGACGTCACGACGCCGATGCGGCGCGGCCAGCGTGGAACCGGACGCTTGAGCCGCTCATCGAAGAGGCCCTCGGCGGCGAGGCGGATGCGGAGCTGCTCGTACTGCGCATGGAGGTCACCTGCGCCGGCGGGGGTGACCGACTCCACGTAGAGCTGATAGGTCCCCTGAGCCTCGTACGCTCGGACGCGGCCGTGGCAGATGAGGTTCATGCCGTGCGCCGGCCGCACCGTGGCGCGAGCGAGCTCCTCGCGGAACAGGACCGCCCGCAGCTGCGAGGTGCCGTCCTTCAGGGTGAAGAAGCAGTGCCCCGACGGCGGGAACGACGGCTGGCTGACCTCGCCCTCGACCCACACGTCCGCGAGGGTCGCATCGGCATCGAGCAGCGATCGGATGCGGCGGTTGAGATCGGTGACGCGGAGGATGCGCGGCGCCGCGCGCGCTCCTTCCCAGAGGGTCGGCTGCTCGGGTGCCATCGGTCCTCGATCTATTGGACCCGGGTGACGTACTCGCCGGTGCGGGTGTCGACGCGCAGCGTGTCGCCCTCGCTGACGAAGAGCGGCACCTGGACGACGAGCCCGGTCTCGAGGGTGGCGGCCTTCTTGGCGCCGGTGGCGGTGTCGCCGGCGAAGCCGGGATCGGTCTGGGTGACGAGCAGGTCGACGGTCACTGGCAGGTCGACGCCGAGGATCTCGCCCTCATGGCTCGAGACGAAGACGTCGGTGTTCTCCTTGAGGAAGCGCACGTCGTCGCCCAGCAGTCCCGCGTTCATCGCGAACTGGTCGTACGTCTCGTTGTCCATGAAGTGGTAGGTGGCGCCATCGGCGTAGAGGTACTGCACCCGGCGCTGCTCGACCCGGGCCCGAGGCCAGCGGGCGCCGGCCTGGAAGGTGCGCTCGATAATGTCGCCCTTCCGCACGTTCTGCAGCTTCATGCGGACCTGGGCCGAGCCACGGGCCATCTTGATGTGGGTCCAGTCGAGGACCTTCATGAGCTGCCCATCGAGCTCGATGATGACGCCCTTCTTGACGTCGCCGGTGCTGATCAATCGTCGCTCCTGACCGAATGACCGATGGTGGTGCGCCCGACAGGATACGGCACGCCCTCAGATGACGATCGGACCCCGCGGGCCGTGGGAGAACGCTCGCGTGCCCGTGGCCGGTGAGGAACTCGGGGGCTGCGGCATCGACGAGCGTGCCGGGCACGCGGACCGCGATCGCGGCGAGCGCACGAGCCTGCGCCTGCTGGACCTGCTCGTGCAAGGTCCGGAGCTCATCGGAAGGCTCGCCCACGAAGATCGTGCGCGTCATGTCGGACCGATAGCCGTCCACCTGGGCACCGAAGTCGATGAGCAGCACGTTGCCGGGCTCAACCGGCACGTCGACGGCGTGACCATGGGGTCACCCGCCCGAGCATTCTCCGTTCGCCTTCGCGATGTTCGCGTTGTGCTCCGCCAGCGTCCTCGCAAAGTAGTGCGACCCGTCGCGGGTGCCACCCGGGCAGCCGGCGACGAAGAAGAGGTAGCCCTGGTCAAGGTTCGCGGTCGCGACGCCCGCCATGGACGAGGCCCGCGGAGCGGCGATCGGCGTCGGCGGCAGCCCCGGATGGAGGTACGTCTGGTAGCCGGCGAGCTCATCGGGCAGCTGGACGTCGCCTCCGGTCCCATCGAGCGGGGGCCACCATTCGATGGTCCCCCAGTCGCCGACCGGGGTCGTGCCGTACTGCGCCGTCCCGAGCCCGTACTGCAGCGTGGGATCGGCGTTCAGCAGCCCATTGGTGATTCCGTTGTTCGGATTGAGGAAGCGGTTGATGTAGACCGCCGCAATGAGCGGCCGCTCCTCCTCCTTCACCGCCTCGCGCTCGACGATGCTGGCGATGACCACCGCCTGGTCGATGGTGAGGCCCTGGGCGGTGATCCCGTCGCGGACCTCGGCGGGGAGGTTCGTGGTGCCGAATGCGGCGAGGAGCTTGCGCACGACCTCGATCGGCGCCTCGTTGACCTTGAACTCGTAGGTATTCGGCGCGAGGTAGCCCTCGAGCGAGCGGCCGGCGGGAAGGTTGTTGAGGAAGTCGAATTCATTGAGGAGATCCGGTGGCGGCTGCTTCACGATCTTGGCGAACTGGTCGATGTTCATCGTCATGTCGCTGGCGGCGAACGCGGCGACGATCTCCTCGAGCCGCAGCCCCTCGCGGATCGTGACCGCGGTCTGCTCGAACGCCTGGCCGCGCAGGGTGGCCACGATCTCGGACGGCTTCATGGTCGGCGACAGATCGTAGGTGCCGAAGGCGAGGGTGCCCGACCGCCGGGCCTCGTGGACCGCCCACTGGAAAGCGAGCGGACTGCGCACCACGCCCTTCTGGGCCAGCACGTCGCCGATGGCGGCGTCGCTCATGCCGCTCTCGATGACGACCGTGATCCGCGCACGCTGCTGGCTGACCGGCGTGTCGGACAGCGCATCGGGCCGATACCAGTCGACGAAGTCGTGGATCAGCCCGTTCTCGATCGAGCCCGGATGCTCCTCCACCCACGACATGAGCCGCGGGGCGAAGGCGAGGAAGCCAATGAAGATGAGGATGCCCAGCACGGCGATGACGCCCGCGAACCAGGCGAGGAGGACGACCGGCTGGAGGCGCCGGCGGCGACGGATCGGTGACTCGCGCTGATCGCGCAGCTCGCGCATCCGGGCGTTGCGCCGCTCATCCAGGTCGCGGCGGGGCATCCGACGGCTCATGCAGGCTCCTCAGGGTGGGCCGACGGGTCGCTCCCGGCGTGCCCCCCCTCGGCCAGGTCGTCGAGATATTGTTGCAGGATCAAGCGTGCCGCCGCGGCATCAAGCTCGCCGGAGCCCCGTCGCGGACGACGTCCGGCCTCGGCGAGACGCTCCCCCGCCTGCCAGCTCGTCAGCCGTTCGTCGACGAGCGACACCGGCAGGTTCGATGCCTGTGCGAGGGCAAGCGCGAACTGCCGGGCGGCCGCGGCCTGCTCGCCCTCGGTGCCGTCGGTGTGAAGCGGCAGCCCGACGACAAAGCGGTCCGCCGCCTCGGCCGCGGCCAGGGTCACGAGCTCCCCGATTGCCGCCACACGGCTCCGCGTGCGCAGCGTCCCGCGCGCGAACGCCATTCCGGTCTCGGAATCTCCCACCGCCAACCCGATGCGGCGTGTCCCGTGGTCGATGCCGATGAGACGACTCACGGGTTCGGCGAAGCCGACGCGGCCGGCACCGCCGCCGATTCGATGTCCACCGCGATGCGCCACCCCAGGCCGGTCACCCGATCCACCCACCCCGGCCACAGGTCGATGCGCGACGCGCCGAAGCCCGCCAGCGCCGTTCGGGCCTCCTCCGGGGTCCGATCCGCCACGAGGCGCCGGATGGCATCCGGGTCGATGGCCGCCGCCACGGCGCCCGTCACCGTGGCCTGCACCGTCATCGTCGAACCGTCCGCGACCGCGTCGCCGAGCGTGACCGTGACCGAGTCGGGCACGACCTGCATGCCGGACGGGATCGCCCCCGCGTCCGCGTCGAGTGGGCCGCGCGCGCCGGCCGTCGCGTCGTCGCGGACGACGTAGGGCAGCGAGTAGGCGAGCGTCGCCTGGAGGCTGAACGTCGCCTCGCCGACGCGGCCCACCAGGTCGTTGGGGATGGCGATCTCCGGCTGCGGCGCCCCGGCGGTCGCGTACAGGCGATCCGGGTTGGCGGCATGCACCGCGTCGAGCTGCGCCGCGATGTCCCGCTGCAGGGTTGAGACGACCGTGTCGACATCGGCCTGCTCGACCTTCGGCCGATGGCTCTCCGCCCCGCCGCTGGTGGCCTCCGGGTTGATGACGTGGCGCGCGTCCGCCCCGGGGAAGGTCAGGTAGAAGTCAACGAGCCGGTTCTCGATCGTGTCGATCACCTCCGCCGCGACGTTGCCACCCGGCCCTGGATCGGCCGCGGTGACGCGGACGCTCACCTCGCCGGGCCGGATCCGCTGGCCGGTGAAGCGCGCCTTCGGAGCGGTGGCGAGCTCCTGCGTGAGGAATCGCGCCCCACCACCGGAGACCGCGAGCCCCTTGGGAATCTCGACCGGAACGCTGTTGTAGTTCAGGAGCGTCACGGAGCCGGTCGCCGCCACCAGCTGGGGATCGTCACCGGTCGCGGTCCCGTCGGCGCTCGCGGTGAGGGTTCCCGTCTCCAGGCCCGCGACCGGCAGCGGCACCAGGTAGGTGAACGGCCCGATCGGCTGGGTGACGGGCGCGATGTGCACTGTCGCCCCGGGTAGCACCACCGCGGCGCCGGCCACGCCGGCCACCAGGACGAGGGCCATGGCCGCCAGCCCGATGGCCGACGGTGGCCGGCGCGTTGCGGGTTGCGGGGCAAACGGTCGCTCGCGCCGCCGGCGCGGGGTGGGAGGCGGTGGCTTCAACACGGGAACGGGAAGCGTCTCGTCGAGCCGGCTCACCGGCGGCGCCGATCCTGCCGACGCGACACTCGGAGGCTGCGCACTCCGTGTCGAGAGCGCAGCGCGCCGCTCGCCGCGGACGACCGAGATGCGGGCGCGCTCCGGCGCGAGATCGACGCTCGGAGTCGCGCCGGGGTGGAGGGACCGCGCCTCCGCGACCGACGCCACGGCCGCGATGCCGGCCTCGCCGGCCAGCGAGCGAGCGCCCGCGTCACCGACCAGCACGATCTCGCGACCGTCCTCGCGGGCGACGCCGGCGAGCAGCCGCAGCCCGACCGCGGATGTCGTGGCCTTCGTGCGCCCCGGCGCGACGAGGATGACCCGCGCGCCGTCTGCCTCGCGAAGCCGGCGCACGACGGTCGTGATCTCGTCGTCCGGCTCGAGGTAGATGAGCTTCGCGTCGTCGGTCACAGGTCGAGGCTCCGGACCGCTCGACGCATGGCGCGCTCGGTCGCCGAGGTCTGCGCGTCGAGGATCAGCGCCTGGTGGGCGAGCGCGATCGGCGTCACGTCCTGCTCGGTGGTGAGCGCGCCGGTGGCGTCGCGAATGCCCGGGATCTCGTCGGGCGCCAGGCCGCGCACGGTCGGCCGGCGCGCGAAGGGCAGCTCGCGCCACCACGCATCGGCGCCCAGCGCCTCGCGGATCTGCGGCAGCCGCGCCCCCCCGCCGCACAGGTAGATCCGACCGGGGAGCAGCTCCCCCGCCGCGAGATCGTCGATCATGAGCGCCACGCCCCGTCGCCAGACCTCGGCATCGGCCGTCAAGGCCTGGCGCGCGGCGTCGGGGTCGACGGCCTCAGGGAGCGCGCTCCCGTCGGCGAGCGCGATCTTCACCGCCTCGGCGCGCGCGAAGCCGAGATCGAACCGATCCGCAAGGCCCTTCGTGAATGCGCGGCCGCCAAGCGCGAGCATCTTCGTGCCGGCCACGCCGCCGCGGCGCACGAGCGCCACGTCGGTCGTCCCGCCGCCGACGTCGACGAAGATCGCGCCAGCGTCGCCGAGCTCACCCGGATCGAGGCAGGTGGCGACCGCATACGGCTCGGCGATGACCCCCAGCAGCTCGAGCTTGAGCGCGGTGGCGACCGACTGCAGCGCCCCGAGGTGGACCATCGGCGCGAAGGCGTTGAAGAGGCCGAGCTCGACCTGGGCCCCGGTGAAGCCGACCGGGTTGCTCACCGGGTAGCCGTCGATCTTCACCTCGGTGATGGCCGCGTGCACGAGGCGCACGTCGAGGCGCGGCACGCCGGACTCCCAAGCGATCTGCGCCTCCGCCTCGGCGAGCGCGGCCTCCTGGGCGCGCTCCACGATGCCGCCGAGCTCCACCTCGGTCATCGGCGCGCGCGGGTCGTCGCGGCGGGTCGAGATGCTCGTCGTGGCGCCCTTCACCAGCTCGCCGGCGATCCCGATCACGGCCGGTCCCGGGCGACGACCGGCCATGGCCGCGGCCTCGGCAAGGGCCGCCGCGCAGTTGGCCACCACCGCATCGATGTCGCTGACCGTACCGGACTGCATGTGGGAGAGGCCCTGGCGGCGGCGGCCGCTGCCACGCACCACCCCGTCAAGGGTGCCATCTGGTCGCTGCTCGGCGGTGACGACCAGGACCTTCGCGAACTCGGTGCCGATGTCGAGCGAGGTGATCGTCAGCGGGCGCCGCGAGCCGGCGACGGGCCGAAGGCGGCGCACGCGCCCGGCGACGCGACCGACGAGATCCTGCATCGCCCTCGACCCGTCCCGCGCGCGACTCAGCCGTCCTCGAGGCGCGCGAGCGTCTCGAGAGCGAGGCGTGCGGCCTCGTGGAGCGCGTCGTCGAGCCGCCCGGCGTCGCGGCCGCCCGCCTGTGCGAGGTCCGCGCGCCCGCCACCGCCGCCGCCGATCAGCGAACCGATGGCACGGATCACCTGGACGGCGTCGAAGCCCTCGCCCGCGAGATCGCGGCTGGCGGCAACCAGGAGCGTGGGCCGGCCGCTCGCGCTGGCGCCCAGCACCGCCACGAAGCGTCCGGTCATGCCGCGCAGGTCGTCGACCAGCCCGCGCAGGGCGTCCGCGTCGGCGTCGGGATAGCTCGCCACCACGACCTTCGCGCTGCCGGCGTCGCGGGCCTCGGCCAGCGCCGCGGCAGCATCGAGCCGGGCGGCGCGCACGGCGCCGGGCGCCTTCGCTGCCTTCTCGGCGTCGCGCAGCCGGGCCATGAGCGCCTCGACCCGCGCCGGGACGGCGGTCTCCTGCTCTCCGAGCAGCTGCGCGGTGGCGCGGAGCGCCTCGAGCCGCGTCGCGATGAGATCCACCGCCGCCGCCCCGGTGACCGCCTCGATCCGCCGCAGGCCGGCACCGATGCTCGACTCGCCGGTGATGAGGAAGGTGCCGATCTGGCCGGTGCTCGCGACGTGCGTCCCGCCGCACAGCTCTCGGCTGTAGCCGTCGACCTGCACCACGCGCACCGACTCGGGCACGTACCTCTCACCGAAGAACATGTCCGCGCCGAGTGCCTGCGCCTCGGTCATCGACATCGTCTCGGGCACGACGGTGGCATCGCGCCGGATCTGCTCGTTCACGCGCTGCTCGACCTCGCGCCGCGCCTCCCGGGTCGTTGGGCCCTGCGCCGGGAAGTCGAAGCGCAGCCCGTCGGGGGCGACGTACGAGCCGGCCTGCTTCGCCCTCTCGCCGAGCACGTCACGCAGGGCGCGGTGGAGCAGATGGGTGGCGGTGTGGTTGCGCGCCGCTCCCCAGCGCCGATCCGCGTCGACGTGGGCGGCCACCCTCTCGCCGGCGCGCAGCTCGCCCTCGAGGGTCCCGACGTGGACGATCGCGTCGCCCGCTCGCTGCGTGTCATCCACTGCCAGAATCCCCGCAGGGCCAACGAGCGTCCCCCGGTCGCCGATCTGCCCGCCGCCCTCGGCGTAGAACGGCGTGCGATCGAGCACCACGAGCGTGCGGCCGTCTTCGCCCCGCGCGACGCCGAGCACCGAGAGGGCGTCGGCATCGGTCTGGTTCGGATAGCCGATGAACTCGCTGGCGAGCGCGGTGAAGGCCGCCGGCTGGCTGATCCCGCGAGGAGCCGTGCCGCGCGACCGCCGGCGCTGCTCCGCCATCGCGGCCTCGAAGCCGGCACGGTCAACGGTCACGCCCGACTCCGCCGCCATCTCGACGGTGAGGTCGATCGGAAAGCCGAACGTGTCGTGGAGGCGGAACGCGTCCTCGCTGCTGATCTCGGCCCCGTGCGTGACGAGCTCGGCGAGGCGCGCGCTCCCCGACTCGAGGGTGTGCGCGAACTTCGTCTCCTCCGCCTCCACCTCGGCCAGGAGGCGGTCGCGCTCGTCGTGGAGCCGTGGATAGGCCTCGCCCATCACGTCGACGACCACGGAGCACGTCTCGCGGAGGAAGGGTTGCGCGATGCCCATCAGCCGCCCGTGGCGCACCGCACGACGCAGGATCCGCCGCAGGACGTAGCCCGCGCCGTCGTTCGCTGGCTTGATCCCCTCGGCGATGAGGAAGGTCATCGCTCGCGAATGGTCGGCGACGACCTGGTAGCTGAAGCGCTCGGACTCGACCGTCTCAGGATCGTGACCGATGAAGGTTGCCAGGCGCTCGATGATCGGCACGAACAGGTCGGTCCGGTAGTTCGAGTCGACCCCCTGGATGACCGAGGCGAGCCGCTCGAGGCCCATCCCGGTGTCCACGCTCTTGAAGGGCAGCGGCGTCAGGGAGCCGTCGGCGGCGCGGTCGAACTCCATGAACACCAGGTTCCAGATCTCGAGCCAGCGGGGGCAGTGCTCGGAGTGGTCCGGGATGCAGTGAGGCCCCTCGGAGAGCTCGGCGCCCCGATCGTAGTGGAGCTCGCTGCACGGTCCGCAGGGGCCCGTGTCGCCCATCCGCCAGAAGTTCTTCTCGTCGCCGGCGGCGATGTTGCCCCACCGCACGAGACGCTCGGGCGGCAGGCCGATCTCGTTCGCCCAGATCGCGTGCGCCTCGTCGTCATCGGTGTACACGGTGGCGGCGATGCGATCGCCGGGGAGCCCGAGCTCATCGGTCAGGAACTGCCAGGCCCACAGGATCGCGTCGCGCTTGAAGTAGTCGCCGAAGCTCCAGTTGCCGAGCATCTCGAACAGCGTGTGGTGACGGGGCGTGCGCCCGACCTCCTCGAAGTCGTTGTGCTTGCCCTGTACGCGCAAACACAGCTGCGTATCGACGGCGCGGACATAGTCGCGCTTCTCCTCCCCGGTCAGCACCCGCTTGAAAGGCGCCATCCCCGAGTTGACGAACAGCAGCGTGGGATCGTCGCGGGCGAGCAGCGGGGCAGAGGGCACGCGGGTGTGGCCGCGCGCCTCGAAGAAGCGCTGATATCGCTCGCGGATCTGCGCCGCGGGCATCGGAGTCATGCTCAGGTCAACTGCTCCACACGACGAGAGCCGGCGTACCCACCGGCTCTCGTCTCATCTGGCTGCTGCGGCTCGCGGCCGCCGAAACGAACAGGTTACGAGACGGTGCCTCCCGCGCCGGCCTCGAGCTCGTACTCGGCCAGCATCTCGGCGCGCGCCTGCTCGGCCGCCGCGCGCCCCTCGCTCACGGCGTCGCCGAACGCGGATCGCTTGGCGTCGACGAACTCGCCGACGTGCTCCCGCATCTGGTCCCCCGTCTGCGGGGCGATGAGCAGGCCGATGGCGGCCCCGACGAGCCCGCCGATGACGATGCCGGCCAAAAAGCTGCCGAATCCGGAGTTGGTCATGGGTAGGGATCCTCCTCCCGTGGATAGGGCGATTCTACCGAGCCGATGGCCACCCGTCCCGGCGAGGTGGTGACGGTCACCGACTCGAGCGTGTGCTGCAGCGCGTTCATGAGGTCGTTGAGGCGGTCGAGCTTCACGGCCACGTCCTCGGACAGCACCTCGGCGTTGGCGGCGAGCTCGCGGGAGTGGGCGAGAATGGGCCGCGCCTCCTGCTCCGCGAGCCGCGTCAGCCGTCGCGCGTCCTCCGCGAGGGCGCGCGACTCCCGCAGGAGCGGTGTCGTCTGCACGACGAGATACAGGAGCGCGGCGCCCACGAGGAGGACGCCGAGCCCAACCCCCACGTTGAAGATCGCGGTCACGAGCTCCATGTCACCCTCGCTCCTTGCCCGATGGCGTGCGCCCGGTCGGCGCACGCAGTATGTCGTATCAGCCCTCGTCGGCCGCGGCCGGCTGGGGGGACATTGCCGAGAGGAGCAGGGCGGCCAGCATCGCCAGCTGCGCGCCGATCGAGCCTGCCACGAGGCCGACGTCACCGATCCGCAGCACGTCGAGGCCGAGCCGATCCCCGATCGCGGCCCCGATCAGCGTGCCGATGAGGCTTGCCAGCCCCAGGGCGAGCGTGATGCGCCCCCATCGACCGCGGACCAGGACGAACCCGAACAGGTTGGCGAGGGCCACCAGCACGCTCACCACCAGCCACGGCGTCATACCGCCACGCGGGCGATGCGTGCTCCGCCGAGCACCTCGTCACCGTCGTACAGCACGGCGGCCTGGCCGGGCGCGGGTGCCCAGACCGGCTCGGCCGTCTCGATCGCGAGTCGGTCTTCGCCGGCGAGCGTGACCTCGCAGGCCACCGGCTCGCCGCGATGACGGATGCGGACCGCGGCGGCGAACCGCTCGGCCGGCGGCTCGCCGGCGATGAAGTGACGACCTGCGGCGCCGAAGGCGTGACGCGCGATCTCGTCGCGGCGACCGATGACCACGGTGTTCGTGGCCGGCAGGACCTCGCGGACATAGACCGCTTCGCCGAGAGCGAGCCCGAGCCCGTGCCGCTGGCCGACGGTGTAGTGGGCATACCCGGTGTGGGTCCCGACCCGCGTGCCGGCGACATCGACGATCGGGCCGGGGTCACCCGCGTAGCCACGGCGCTCGTCGAGGAGCGCGCGGTAGTTGCCCAGCGGAACGAAGCAGATCTCCTGGCTCTCAGGCTTTGCGGCCGTCGGCAGCTTGAGCTCGGCCGCGATCGCACGCACCTGGAGCTTCGTCAGCTCACCGAGCGGGAAGCGCGTGGCGGCAAGCTGGGGCTGGGTGAGCGTCCACAGGAAGTAGGTCTGGTCCTTGCCCGTGTCGCGTGCACGAAGCAGGTGGTGGCGGCCCCGTGCATCGGTCGCGACGCGCGCGTAGTGGCCGGTGGCGACCGCATCGGCCCCGTAGGCGGCCAGGCCGCGCTGGAGGAGCACGTCGAACTTGATGTGCTGGTTGCATGCCTGGCAGGGATTCGGCGTGACGCCCTCGAGATAGCCGTCGACGAAGGCATCGATCACCCGCTCCCCGAACTCGCGCTCGAGGTTGAGCACGAAGAACGGGATCTCGGCGAGCTGGGCGACGCGCCGCGCATCGTCGGCCGCGTCCGGCGAGCAACAGGAGCGGCGCAGCTCGTAGCCCTCGCCCTCGTCCGGCGAGAGGCGCATCCAGACGCCGACCACCTCAGGACCGCCGGAGGCGCGCTCGGCTGCCAGCAGCGTGGCTGCCACGCTCGAATCGACGCCACCACTCATGGCGGCCACGATCCGGCCGCTCATGCCTGCACCACCGGCGCGGCGATGCCGCCGCGCAGCCGCTCGGCGGCATCGACGAGCACCCTCGCCACCCGGTCGACGTCCTCGGCGCTCGTCGCTGGCCCGATGGTGATGCGCAGCGAGCCGTGGGCGAGATGCGGCTCGATGCCCATCGCGAGCAGGACGTGGCTGGGCTCGGTGCTGCCGGAGGTGCATGCGCTCCCGGTCGAGATCTCGATCCCCTCCAGGTCGAGCGCCGCGACGAGGTCGCCGCCCTCGATGCCAGCGATGACGGCGCTCACCGTGCCGGCCAGCCGCGCCCGCGGGTCGCCGGTCCACTCGAGAGCGGGGATCCGCCGCAGCGCGTCACGGAGGCGCCCGGCAAGGTCGAGCTGCCGGGCGTGCTCGGCGTCGCGTGCCGCCGCGTCGGCATGGACGATCCGGAACGCGGCCCCGAAGCCAGCGATGCCGGGGACGTCCTCGGTCCCCGCCCGCCGCTGCCGCTCCTGCGAGCCGCCCTGGAGCTGGGGCAACAGCTGGGTGCCGCGGCGCACGAAGAGCGCGCCGACGCCCTTCGGCCCGCCGAGCTTGTGCGCCGAGAGGCTCACCAGGTCGGCCTGCCATGCATCGACGTCGATCGCGAGGTGCGCCGCCCACTGCACCGCGTCCACGTGGAACAGCGCCCGATGGCCGCGCACGATCTCGCCGATCTCGGCGATCGGCTGGAGGGTGCCGACCTCGTTGTTCGCCGCCATCACGCTCACGAGCGTTGTGCGCTCGGTGAGCGCCTCGGCGACCGCGGCCGGGTCGACCCGGCCGTATCGGTCCACCGGGAGGATCGTGATCTCGAAGCCGTGACGCTCGAGGACCGATGCCGCGTTGAGGACCGCCTTGTGCTCGACGGCGGTCGTGACGATGTGCTTCCCGCGTCCGCTCGCCGCCCACGCGACGCCCTTCAGCGCCAGGTTGTCCGCCTCGGTGCCACCGGAGGTGAAGACGATCTCGCGGGGTTGGGCGCCAATGAGGGCCGCGACCGCCTCGCGCGCCTCGTCAATCCCCTGCCGCGCCCGCCGCCCGGCGGCGTGGAGGCTCGAGGGGTTGCCGGTGTGCTCGGTGAGGTACGGAAGCATCGCCTCGAGCACCTCCGGCCGCAGCGGTGAGGTCGCGGCGTGGTCGAGATAGATGGCCATTGCGGCTGATTATAGGAACCCATCGGCCGCCGCCCTCTCCTAGACTGTCACGCCATGAAGGTCCGCTCCCTCGCCGAGGTCGTCGGCACCGAGCTCGACGTCCGTGGCGACCGGTGGCGCGCCGCCCGCCTCTTCGTCCGCGACGACGGGCTCGGCTTCTCGCTGTCGGAGACGACGGTCGAGGCCGGCGCCGAGCTCGATCTCTGGTACAAGCACCACACCGAGGCCTGCTTCGTGATCGTTGGCGAGGCCGAGGTCACCGAGCGCGACACGGGACGCGTCCATCGCATCGGTCCGGGATCGGCGTACGCCCCGGAGCACGACCGCCACCACATCCGCGTCCTGTCGCCGCTGCGCCTGGTGTGCGTCTTCAGTCCCGCCCTCTCCGGGCAGGAGACGCACGACGCCGACGGCAGCTACCTGCCGGCGGAGGGCTGACCGGCCTCGTCGACCACCGCGAGGTGCAGCTCGTCGAGCTGCTGCGCCGAGATCGGTGAGGGGGCGTCGAGCATGAGATCGGTCCCCGACTGGGTCTTGGGGAAGGCCATCACCTCCCGAATGTTGTCGACCTCCGCGTAGAGCGCCGCCCAGCGATCGAGGCCGATGGCGATCCCGCCGTGCGGCGGGGCGCCGTACTCGAGCGCGTCGAGGAGCGCGCCGAACTGGTCCCGCATGCCCTCGATGCTGTGGCCCATGAGGGCGAAGGCGCGCTCCAGGAGCGGGCGCTGGTGGATGCGGATCGAGCCGCCGCCGCATTCCCAGCCGTTGAGCGCGAGGTCGTACTGCTGCGCCCGCACCGAGCCCGGATCCGACTCCATGCGGTCCACGTCCTCGGGGAACGGGGCGCTGAACGGGTTGTGGGTGGCATCCCAGCGCTGCTCCTCCGCGTCCCAGGTGAACATCGGGAAGCGGTGCACCCAGACGTACGCGAGGGTGCCCGGCGTGCGCAGGCCGAGCCGCTCCCCCATCGCCAGCCGCAGGTGGCCGAGGGCCTCGGCGCCTACGACGCGATCCGCATCCGCGACCACCAGGATCAGGTCGCCGGCCTCCGCGCCGGTCGCGGCAAGGAGGTCCATCTCGCGGCCGGCGAGGAACTTCGCCGCGGGGCCGTGGAACGTGCCATCGGCCTGGATCCCGAGGTGCGCCAGCCCCTTCGCCCCGTGGCGGCGGGCGAGGTCGGTCAGCTCGTCGAGCTGGTTCCGGGAGGAGTCGCCGCAGCCGGGTGCCACGATGGCACGTACCGCGCCGCCGGCCGCGATCGGCTCGGCGAAGACGCGGAAGTCGACGTCGCGCACGACTTCAGTCAGGTCGATGAGCTCCATCCCGAAGCGCAGGTCGGGCTTGTCCGAGCCGTAGCGCTCGAGCGCGTCCGCATACGTCAGCCGCGGAAACGGCTCGGCGAGGAGCGGCCGGTCCGGGACGACTTCGTGAGCAACGCGGCTGACGACCCGCTCGACGGTGGAGATCACGTCCTCCTCGGTCACGAAGCTCATCTCGATGTCGACCTGCGTGTGCTCGGGCTGCCGGTCACCGCGCAGGTCCTCGTCGCGGTAGGCGTGCGCGAGCTGGAAGTAGCGGTCGTAGCCGGCGACCATGAGCAGCTGCTTCATGACCTGCGGGCTCTGCGGCAGCGCGTAGAACTCTCCCGGCCGCAGCCGCGACGGGACCACGAAGTCGCGCGCCCCCTCCGGCGTGGAGCGGATCAGCGTGGGCGTCTCGATCTCGACAAAGCCCTCGTCGTCGAGCGCGCGCCGGATCGCGACCGCCAGGCGCGAGCGCATGAGGATCCGCTCCTGCATCGGCGGCCGGCGGAGGTCGAGGTACCGATGCTTCAGGCGCAGCGACTCGTCCAGCCCGGGCTGCTCCTCGTTGACGTAGAACGGCGGCACCCGGCTCGGGTTGAGGACAGTCAGCCGATCGACCGCCACCTCCACCTCCCCGCTGGCGAGCTCGGCGTTGGTCGTCCCCTCCGGCCGATGACGAACCGTCCCGCTGACCGTGATGACCCACTCGTTGCGCGCCGCCTCCCCGGCGGCATGCGCGTCGGGGGCGTCGTCGGCGCTCGTCACGACCTGGGTGATCCCATGCCGGTCACGAAGGTCGAAGAACGTGAGGTGGCCGTGGTCCCGGCGCCGATGGACCCAGCCGGCGAGGGTCACCCGCTCTCCGACGTGGCCCGCGCGCAGCTCACCGCAGGTGTGGCTTCGCAGGGACGTCTGGCGCGCGCTCGACATGGGGCGGCCATGGTAGCGGATCGGTCCTGCGTATCATCGGCCATCCCATGACCCCGTTTCTGGTCACCTATGGCGCGATGGCGCTCATCGGCGCCGTCCTCGCCACCTGGACGCTGCTCGCCCGGGTGGACCTCGTCCCCGCGCCGCCGGAGCTGGTGCGCCCGGCGTCTTCCCTCGTCTGGGGCGCCGTGCTCGGCATCACCTCGGCCATCTTCGCCGACCTCGCACGGGCGTCGATCGTGTTCCTGGCCCTGCTCGTGGGAGGCACCGCGCTGCTCGCGCTCCACTACCGCGGCGATGGGCGATGGCTCGAGCTCGCGGCGCTGCTCACCGGCTACGGCGTCAGCTGGGTCGTGCTGGGGGCGTGGGCCGGGCCGCTCCTGTTCGGCGTCGGCGTGGTGGTGACCACGCTTGGCCTGGTGGCGCTCGTCATCCGGCGGCGCGTGGCGCGGAGCGGCTGAGCGTCGTTCAGGCGGCCCCGATGGCCGCGGTCACCTCGTCGACCGCCAGGTCGTCGCGCTGCTCCCCGCTGCCTAGATCCTTGAGCGCCAGCCGCCCGTCGTCGCCGATCAGCACCGCCCATCGCGCCCCGGCCTTGGCCGCCGACTCGAGCTGGCGGCCGAGCTTGCGCGTCGATCCGTCGGCGCGGACCGCGAGTCCGCCGTCACGCAGCGCGCCGGCGACCCGCAGCCGAGCGGCGACATCGCCGATTCCCAGCACCGCGACCAGCGGCGGCGCCTCGGGCAGGATCACGCCCTGGCGCTGCATCGCCAGCACCGTCCGATCGAGGCCGATTCCGAAGCCGATCCCCGGCGTCGCCGGACCGCCCAGCAGCTCTACCAGGCCGTCGTAGCGCCCACCGCCGCCCAGCGCGTCCTGCTGGCCCTCGCGGGCGGCAGCGTAGAACTCGAAACTCGTGCGGGTGTAATAGTCGAGGCCGCGGACGAGCCGATGGTCGACCTCGTGGGCGATTCCCAGGGCGTCGAGGATCGCGAGCACCGCTCCGAAGTGCTCCCGGCATGCCTCGCACAGGTGGTCGATGCTCTTCGGCGCGGCGGCGGCGAGCTCGGGGTCGAGCTGCTTGTCGTCGAGGATGCGCAGCGGGTTGGCCTGCAGCCGGCGACGCGCGTCATCGGTCAGGCGTGACGCGTGCTGGCCGAAATACGCGATGAGCGCCTCGCGATAGGCGGGTCGACAGGCGGCATCGCCGATCGAGTTGATGCGCGCCACGACATCGGTCAGTCCGACCGCCCGATAGAACCGATGGGCGAGCTCGACGAGCTCCGCGTCCACTGCCGGCCCCGCGTCGCCGATGACCTCGACGTCCCACTGCGTGAACTGGCGGTAGCGGCCGGCCTGCGGACGGTCGTAGCGAAACATCGGGCCGGTGGTGGTGAGGCGCAGTGGACCGGGCCGCACGTGCATCCCGTGCTCGACGAAGGCGCGCACGATGCCCGCCGTCGGGTCGGGACGGAGCGCCCACTCGGCGCGCTCCTCGTCGCTGCCGCGTGCCCCGCCGACCCGGAACATCTCCTTCTCGACCGCGTCACTACTCTCGCCGAGCCCGCGCGCGAAGAGCTCGACCCGCTCGAACAGCGGCGTCTCGATACGCTCGAACGCGTAGCGACGGGCAAGGTCGCGGGCGACGGATTCCGCGCGGTCCCACCACGGGGCGTCGTCCGGGAGCAGGTCGCGCGTGCCGCGGGGGGCGGTGATCCTAGCCGGCATGGGCCGCAGTCTAGCGGCCCGCGGGGCGTCTGCCCTCGCTGCTCAGGCGCGAGATGACCGCGACCGAAATCCGCGCCCCAACGTCCGCTACTCGCTCGAGCCCGCTCCGAGCCGCCGGCGCGTGGAAACGTCCACCCCGCGGTCGCTCACCTCGGCGGCGGGATGCTCGACGAGCGCGACCAGCCGAGTGGCCATGAAGCGGCCGGTGCGGACCGGCGTCCCGCTGCGTGTCACCTCGCTCACCTCGACGACGCCGCGGGCGGTCGTGACCTCCACCCGGCGACCGGCCTTCGTGGCGGTGATCTCGAAGGTCTGCGTCCCGCCCTGACCGGTGTCGACCACCGCCTCGACCCGATCGCCCTTCATGGCGGGGAGTGTACGCCGTCTCGCCGGCACCGGCGTACATACGTATATACCGACGATGGCCGCTCGCCCCTACCTCACCTCGCGTGTGACGCTCGTCACGTCGCGCACGCGCTCGATCCGCGACAGCACCCGCGAGAGCTGCTGGAGCGAGGTGACCTTGAGGGTGGCGGTGATGAGCGCCATCCCGTCCGGTGCCACACCGATCGACGCCGCGATGATGTTCACCTTGTTCTCGGCGACGACGTTCGTGATCTCATTGAGGAGCCCGGGGCGGTCATTGGCCTCGATGCGCACGGTGATCGGGTAGGTCTGCGCGTCGACGCTCTCCCACTCGACGTCGATCAGCCGCTCGATGTCGCGCTCGGAGAGGACCGATGGGCAGGTCGAGCGATGGATCGTCACGCCCTTGCCGCGGGTCACGTAGCCGGAGATTGCGTCGCCGGGGATCGGTGAGCAGCATTTCGCGAAGCGCACCAAAAGGTCGCCGACGCCCTTGACACGTACCCCGGTGGTCGACGGCGGCGCGGCGGTCGGCGCCACCTCGGGGAGCGTGATCTCGACGTCGTCGTGGATCTCGAGCTTGCTCACCACGCTTGCCGGCGACACCGCGCCGTAGCCGATGGCGGCGTAGAAGTCGTCGAGCTCCCGGTAGCGCAGCTGGCTCGCGATCTCGATGAGCTTGTCGACGGAAACCGATGCGAGCGTCTCGTGCGCAAGGCGCCGCAGCTCGCGGTCGAGGAGATCGCGGCCCTGCTCGATGTTCTCGTCGCGCTGCTGGCGACGGAACCAGCCGCGGATCTTCTCGCGGGCGTGCGACGTGCGCACGATGTTCAGCCAATCGCGACTCGGCCCGTGCGCGGCCTTGGTGGTCACGATGTCGACGATGTCGCCGTTGCGCAGCTTGTAGTCGAGCGGGACGAGGCGATTGTTCACCTTCGCGCCGATCGTGCGATGGCCAACATCGGTGTGGATGCGGTAGGCGAAGTCGAGCGGCGTGGCGCCCGCGGGCAGGTCCTTGACGTCGCCCTTCGGGGTGAACACGAACACCTGGTCCTGGAAGACGTCGAGCTTGAGCCCCTCGACGAACTCGGTGGCGTCGCTCACCTCGCGCTGCCAGTCGATGAGCTGCCGCACCCATGCCAGCTTCTCGTCGTAGCGGCGATCGCCGCGCGACCCCTCCTTGTAGCGCCAGTGGGCGGCGATCCCCGCCTCGGCGACCTCGTGCATCTGCTTGGTGCGGATCTGGACCTCGAGCGGCTTCGCTTCCGGACCGATGACCGCGGTGTGCAGCGACTGGTACATGTTCGCCTTCGGCATCGCGATGTAGTCGTCGAACTGGCCGGGGATCGGCCGCCAGAGGGAGTGCACGACGCCGAGGGCCGCGTAGCAGTCCTTCACGTCCTCGACGAGGACGCGGATGGCGTGGATGTCGTAAATCTCGCTGAACTCGGCGCCCTTGCGCTCCATCTTCTTGTGGATGCTGTAGAGGTGCTTCGGACGGCCGCTGATCTCGGCCTCGATGCCGAGCCTGGCGAGCTCCTTGCGCAGGACACCGATGCTCTTGTTCACGTAGCTCTCGCGCGCCTTGCGGCGATCGGCGAGCATCGTCACCAGCTTCCGGTAGGAATCCGGCTCGAGATACTTGAACGAGAGGTCCTCGAGCTCCCACTTGACCTGCCACATCCCCAGCCGATGCGCGAGCGGGGCGTAGATCTCCATCGTCTGGCGCGCGATGCGCGCCTGCTTGTCGGCCGGCAGGAACCCGAGCGTCCGCATGTTGTGGAGGCGGTCGACGAGCTTGATGATGACGACACGCACGTCCTCGGCCATCGCCATGAACATCTTCCGGATGTTCTCGGCCTGCTGCTCCTCCATCGTCCGCGCACTGCCGAACTTGGAGAGCTTCGTCACCCCGTCGACGAGTCGCGCCACCTCTCGCCCGAAGCGCTTCTCGATCTCGGGGAGGGTGACGTCGGTGTCCTCCGGGACGTCATGGAGGAGTGCGGCGGCGAGCGTCTCGGCGTCCATCTGGAGCTGCGCCAGCTCGAACGCGACCGCAATGGGATGAACGACGTACGGCTCGCCCGACGCGCGGAGCTGCCCCTCGTGGGCACTGACCGCCAGCTCGTGGGCACGTTCGAGGAGGCCGACGTTCACACTCGGCCGATGTCGCTGCGCCTCAGCGATGACGTCTGCGATGGTGGGCGTGCCCGACGCCGGGTCCGAAGTGCGGCTGATGCGCTGGATGACCGCCGCCGGCGCCGCCCGAAGGCGGGCCAGATCCATGGTCGGCGCATCGTAGCATGCGCTCGGCCGGGCCCCGGAGACCGCTGGCCGAGCGGTCAGCCCCGCTCGAGAAGCCCCAGCAGGCGGCTGCGGGCCTCGCGGGCCACGCTCCACCATCGGTCGATGACCAGGTCGAACGTGCCGGGGTGCCTGAGCGGGGTCCCCCCGAACGTGCGCTTGAAGGCGGAGAAGCCCTCCCACGCCGGGTCGGCCGCCGGGTCGTCTGGCTCCACCACGCCCCACATGTCCAGCGCGCGGACACCATCGGCCGCCATCCGGCGCTGGAGCGCGGCCATGACCGCGTACGGACCATACGTGTGCTTGTACGCCGCATCCCTAAGGGACGCGCCGTAGAGGTAGTAGGCCCGATCCGCGATCCTCGGCATCGCCATGCCGGCGATCGCCGTGCCCTCGACGCGGGCGAGGCCGAGATACCAGCCATCCCCGGCCACCGATGCGGTGGCGAGCGCCTCGAGGAAGACGGGACTGCGGACGCGGAACGCGGCGCGCTCGGCGGTCACCTCGAGCAGGTCGTGGAAGGTGGCGATGGCCGCCGGATCAGCGTCGCGATGGATCTCGACGGTCACGCCTTCGCGCTCGCTCCGTCGCGAGAGGCGACGCGCATCGGCGTGCCAGGAGGCCATGAGCTCGTCGCCACCGTCGGCGAGATCGACGATGCGCGTCGTCGGGGCCTGAAGGTCGTCGGCGCGCCGCAGGCCGTAGGCCGCCAGGCGCGTCGCAAGCTCGTCGTGGTCGCTGCCGGTGCCGCGCGGGTCGAGCTTGACGACGATGGCGCGCTCGATGCGGCCGACCTGCCGCAGCCCGTCGACGAGCGCGCCCAGCAGCCGGTCGGCATCGGGCGCCTCGCGCTCCCAGACGGGGCCGTGGGCGACGTAGGCGACGCTGCGCCGCATGCCGGCCGGCCGCACGAGCGCCTGGGCGACCCCCCGCACGCGGCCATTGGCCGTTTCGGCCAGCACGCGAACCGGCGGCTCGCCGGCGAGCGCGGCACAGTCGCCCCACGCCCACGCCTGGAGCGGATCGCCCTCGGGGCGCGCGCGGAGGAAGGCGTCCCATCTCGCGCGGTCCTCGTCCTGCGCGGCCACGATCCGCACCCCCTCGGCGCCCCTCGGGTCGCTCACGGCCACCTCGTCAGTCATCGCTGCCCACCAGCCGCCGGCCCATGAGCCTGAGCCGGAGGCGCTGGGCGATGCCGTAGGCCGGGATGGCGACGCGGAGAAGCGCATCGACCGGCGCCCGGAGTGGCAGGTCCCGTGCCCCGACGTAGCGATGCACCTCGCCCCCGAATCCCTCCTTGAACTGCGCGATGCCGCCGGTCGCGATGCCCCACAGGTCGTAGCTCGTCCGGCCGTCGGCCCGGAAGCCGCGAATCGCCTCCCACTTGAGGAGGTAGTTGGCGCGCGAGTCGGCTCCCGCCTCGGTCATGCCGCCGTACGCCTCCGCGACACGCTGGCCGGTGACGAAATGGAAGAGCGTCGCGACGCGCTCGCCGTCAAGCGTCGCGAACAGGAGCCGCGCTCGCCCACCCGGCGCGAACAGCTGCCAGACCCGCTCGTAATACGCCGGCGCACGTGCGACGAATCCGCCACGCAGCGCGGTTGCGGCATAGATGCGCATGAAATCGGCGAGCGCCCGCTCCGTCTCGGCCCGCGGCGTATCGCCTCCGAGCCATTCGACACCGATTCCGGCGCGCTCCGCCTTGTTGACGTACTGGCGGTGCTTGCGCTTCAGGTCGGCGCGGAGCTGCTCCTCGGTGCGCGTCAGGTCGAGCACGCGGGACGATGACGGCTGGACCTTCGCCGCTGCACGCCACCCTCCGACGAGCAGCGCCGCCCCCAGCGGATCGTCGGGTGAAGCCGCCGGGTCGACCTTGAGGGTCGCGATCCGCTCCCGGCGCCCGAGGGCGCGGAGGGCCCCTGTGAGCGCGTCGCGCACCGCCGGATCATCGACGGCGCCGATCGGGCCACGTGGCGCATAGCCGAGGTGCCAGCCGAGGCCGGGAATCGGCCGCACGAGCAGCTGCGCGCCGGCGAGCGGCTCATCCTGGCGCTCACCGACCGCGATCCGAAGCGGCCGCCAGCCGAATGGCTGGCGCAGCTCGCCCCATTCCCAGAGCTGCGGGAACGCGGCGTAGTCGGCCGACTCGACGAACGCGTTCCATCGATCGGCCCGCTCCACGAGGAACGCTTGCAGCTCAGCCACGTGGCACCCCCCACCCGGCGGCCGCCAGCGCCTCGCGGGCCACCGCGCGGTCGTCCCATGGCAGCTTGCGGGTGTCGTAGAAGATCGACGCCTCGTGGCCCTTGCCGGCAAGGAGAATGACGTCACCCTTCCCGGCCACCGCGATCGAGTGCCGAATCGCTGCGGTCCGATCGCCGATGACGACGAGCGTCTCGCCGTCGACCGCGCCCGCGGCGCGGGCTCCCTCCGCGACCTGCTCGTTGATGGCCCTCGGATCCTCGAGGCGCGGGTCCTCATCGGTGACCACGACGAGGTCGGCGAGCTCGCCCGCCACCCGTCCCATGGCCGGCCGCTTCGTCAGGTCGCGCTCGCCGGCCGAGCCGAAGACGACGATCAGCCGCCCGCGCGTGATCGGCCGCAACGTGCGCAGCACATTGGCGAGCGAGTCCGCCGTGTGGGCATAGTCGACGACCACGCCGAAGGGCTGGCCGGCATCGATCCGCTCCATCCGGCCGGGGACGCCGGCCGTGCGCGCGAGTGCCGCCGCGGCGACCTCGAGATCGACCCCCTCCCCCTGCGCGATCGCGAGCGCGGCGAGCGCATTGAGGACGTTGTAGCGCCCCGGGATCGGCAGCCGCACCTCGCCGCTCCACGATGGCGCGTGGAGCGTGAACCGGCTGCCATCGGCGTCCGACACGAGGTCGCGGGCGCGGAAGTCAGCCTCCGCCTCGATCGCGTAGGTGAGGAACCGGTCCCGGGCACGCTCACGGAAGTAGCCGAACGTCGGCTCATCGGCATTGAGGATGGCGAGCGGCGCCTCCTCGAACAGGCGCGCCTTGGCGGCGTGGTACGCCTCCAGCGAGCCGTGGAACTCGAGGTGCTCGCTCGAGACCGTCGTCATCACGCCGACGTCGAAGCGGCAGTTGCGGGTCCGCTCGAGCGCCAGCCCGTGCGACGTGGCCTCCATGACGACGCTGTCGTTGCCGGCCGCGACCATCTCCGCGAGCAGCTCCTGCAGTTCGAGCGCCTCGGGGGTCGTGGTGCGATCGTCGTTCGGCCGCCGCTCATCGCCGACGTCCGCCGCGACCGTGCCGATCATCCCGGGCCGCCGTCCTCCCGCGCGCAGGAGCTCGACCCCGAGGAAGCTCGTCGTCGTCTTGCCATCGGTGCCAGTGATCCCGATCACCTGGAGGTGCTCGCTCGGCCGCCCGAACCAGGCGTCGGCCGCGTCAGCCAGCGCACGGCGCGTCCGGTCGACGATGAGCTGCGGCACGGCCAGCCCCTCGAGCTCGCGCTCGACCACGACCGCCACCGCTCCGGCGCCCACGGCCTGCCGCACGAAGGCGTGCCCGTCGACATGCATGCCCGGGACGGCGAAGAAGACAGATCCCGGCTCGACGGCCCGAGAGTCGTACGCGAGGGCGTGCACCTCGCCGACCGGGATCCCCACCACGCGTTCGGGGGCGATGACATCGGTGAGGGCCCCGAGCCCCATCGGGCGCGCGTCGCTCATGGGCGAGCCCGCCGCAGGATGCGCTGCGGCACACCGGACGCGCCACGCATGGCGCTGCGCAGCAACCCGGCCGCGGTGCGGAGGCGGTACGCGGGTGGGTCGGTGACCAGGTCCCACGTCCCGGCCCACACGACCTCCCGACCGCCGAAGCCCTTCTTGAAGAGGCCGACGCCATGCCACGCGTGCTCGGGACCCGCGGCGGGCGGCGCGACGCCCCACAGGTCGTGGACCCGCGCGCCCTGCTCGCGGGCGTCACGCATGAGCTCCCACTGGAGCCCGTAGCTCGCGTAGCGCTTCGGCTCGCCGGGTGCTTCGCGGACCGACCCTGAGAAGAGGTAGAACGAGCCGGTGCCCTCCACGACAAGCATCGCCGAGGCCAGCAGCCGGTCCTCGCGCCACGCCTCGAGGATGCGCGCTCGGCCCGCCCCACCCAGCCGTTCCCACGCCAGCCGGTAGCGGTCGCGCGGCGGCATCGGGAAGCCGGCACGGGCCTGGGTGGTCGTGACAAGCTCGTGAAGCCGATCGACCGGCCCATGGTCGCCGGCATCGGTGAAGCGACGAACCGCCACCCCCTCCCGTGCCGAGCGGCGGACGGCGTACCGCGTGTCCTTGTCGAATCCCGCCAGCAGCGCCTCGTCGACCACCAGCTCGACGAGGCGCGTCTGGCCGACCTGGATCGCCGCGGGCTGCGGCCGGAGATGGAGGCGATCGAACAGCGCCGCCGCGGGGTCGTCGCGCGCAACGCGCGGCTCCAGCTTCACCGCCACCGCCCCGGCGCGACGCGCCGCTTCCCGCAGCCCGATCACCACGCCGCGGAGCCGCTCGGGTGCCGTTGAAGCGGCATAGTCGAGCACCGGACCGTGCGGGACGTACCAGAACGTCCGCCCCAGCACCAGGGGCCGCACCTGCGCGGCGACGAGCGCCACGATGCGTCCGTCCTCCTCCGCGACGAAGCGGCGCTGCGGCTGGCCGTCGAAGGCGGCGATCGGCGCCCATGCCCAGTCGTGGAGGAAATCGCCAGCCGACGTCCCTGCCAGCAGCTCCTGCCACGAGGCGGCATCGTCATCGGTGGCAGGGCGGAAGCGGATCATGTTCGCCCCCGCCGCAGGCGGCGTCCGAACTGCGCGCGCACCTGCTCGAGCTCCGGTGCGCGAAGCGCGGCCGCGACGAGCGCGAAGACCGCGATCCCGGCGACCGACAGGATGGCCAGGACGACGAGCCGTCCGAGCCCGTTTGCGAGCAGCCCGCTGAACCACGCCTGGGCGACGGTGAGCCCGCCGAGCATGAGGAGCGCAGCTGCGAGACCACCCACCAGCGAACGGCCGGCCGAGCGCAGGACCGACGCCTCCTCGACGCTCTCGATCCGCCGACGCAGCGCCCAGACCAAACCGATGACCTCCGCCACCGCGGAGAGCGAGAGCGCGAGGGCGAGGCCCTCGACGCCCATCGGTCCCACGAAGGCGATCATGAGCGGGACGTTCGTCGCCACCGCGATGATCGCCCAGGTGACCGGGGTGCGGGTGTCCTGCATGGCGTAGAACGCACGGGTCAGCAGGTGGACCACGATGTGGCCCACCAGGCCGATGGCGAAATAGGCCAGGGCCCGCGCCGTGAGCTCCGTCGACCGCGCGCTGAACAGGCCGTACTGGAAGAAGACGGCGGCCAGTGGCTGGGCAAGGACGATCATGATCGCGGTCAGTGGCGCGGCAAGGAAGACAAGGAGCCGCAGGCTGGCTGCCACCTGGCGCCGTATCTCGCTCACGCGACCCAGCGCGGCGTCCCGTGACAGGCTCGGGAAGAGCGCCACCGCGACGCTGACGCCGAGCACGCCGACGGGAATCTGCGACAGCTGGAACGCGTAGTTGTAGGCGGTGACGCTCCCCTCCGGCAGGCCGCTGGCGAGAACGGTCGAGACGATGAAGTTGAGCTGTCCGGCGGCGAGCCCGAGCATGCGCGGCCCCATCAGCCACAGCACCTGCCGCACGCCCGGGTGGCGGAGGCCGATCGTGAGGTCGTAGCGCTGGCCGACCCGGCCGAGCTGCGGCAGCTGGACGAGGAGATGGAACAGCGAGCCGATGACGACGCCGACCGCCAGGCCCTCGACACCCATGATCGGGGCGATGACGATGGCGGCCACGATGATCGCCAGGTTGTAGGCGAGGGGCGCGAGCGCCGGGATCGCGAAGCGTTCGTACGAGTTGAGGACCCCGCTCACGACGGCCCCCATCCCGATGAAGACCGGGCTGAGCAGCATCACGCGCGTCATGCGGATCGTGAGCTCGGTGGTCGGCGCGTCGAAGCCGGGGGCCACGACCGGGACGATGAGGGGCGCGAAGATCGCCATCAGGAAGCTGAGCGCGGCGAGCGCGATGACGACGAGGTTGATGACGCTGCTCGCCAGCCGCCAGGCCTCGCGCTCCTGGTCGCGGGCCCGATAGCTGCTGAAGACCGGGATGAGCGCCGCCGACAGGGCGCCCGCGACGACGAGCTGGAAGATGGCGTCGGGGATGCGGAAGGCCGCGAAGTAGGCGTCGAGCTCGCGGCTCGCCCCGAATTGCGAGCCGATGACGAGCAGCCGCACCCAGCCCAGCAGGCGGCTGGCCAGGGCGGCCACGGTGAGGATCAGGCTGGCGGTGACGACGACGCGCGCCGCCGTGGGGCGCGGGCCTGAGCTCGACCCCGGATCGGCGGACGAGGTCGCCTCCGGCTCCGGCGGGCCCCCGGGCTGCGTCCCCCCGCCCGTCGCGTCGGTCACCGGCCGTCGTGCGGGCGCGTGGCTCGGGGGTGCGCCGCGCGGTAGGTCGAGCGAAGAGACGCATCGGACAGGTGGGTGTAGATCTGGGTCGTCGCGAGGTTCGCGTGACCGAGGAGCTCCTGGACGCTCCGGAGGTCGGCGCCGCCCTCGAGGAGGTGAGTCGCGAAGGAATGGCGGAGGGTGTGCGGCGATGTGCGGGGCGGCATCCCGGTCCGCTCCACCCAGCGCGCGACGACGAGCCGAGCCCCGCGGTCGGTCAACGGCGCCCCGGCCGCGTTGAGGAAGACCCGATCGGTCAGGTCCGCGTCCCTGGCCTTGAGACGGGGACGCCCACCCCTGAGATAGGCCTGCAGCGCAGCCGCCGCCGGCGCGCCGAAGAGCAGCTCGCGCTCCTTGTTGCCCTTGCCGATGACGCGCAGGCGCCCCCGGCCAAGATCGAGCCTTCCCAAGGACAGGGTGGCGAGCTCGCTGATCCGCATGCCGGTCGCGTAGAGCAGCTCGAGTATGGCGGCGTCACGTCGCGCGAGGGCATCACGGCGTTGCGCAGGTTCGCCGCTCGGCGCATCGGCCGCTGGCGTCACGCCCGCCGGTGCCGAGACCAGTCGCGCGGCCTCAGTCGCGGTGAGGACGCGTGGCAGCCGGCCGGGGTGGCGAGGGCTGCGCACCCCGACGAGCGGGTCGACGGCGATGACCCCGTCCCGGATCCCATCACGGTAGAGCGCGCGAGCCGCGGCCAGCCGGCCGCCGACCGCGGACGCGGAGAGATGCCGCTCGGCAAGGCTCGCGAGGTAACCGCGGACGACGATCCGCGACGGCGCCGTCCAGGTCGCGCCCGAGGCGGCGAGGAAGGCCAGGAACTCGGTCGCGTGACGCCGATACTCGACGATCGTGCGCGGGGACGCGTTGCGGCCGGCGAGGTGAGCGAGGAACCGGTCGAGCGCCTCGATGGCCGAGGGCGCCAGCGAGGCCTCGCGGGCCTCAGGCACGCGCCCCACCGGCGGTGCCGGCGCCACGTCGCCGGCGGCGCATGGCCGGCCGCGGGGCCTGCGCCGGGTCACCGTCGGGCGTGGCAGCGATCTCCGTTACTCCGTCCGCGCCCGGGCGTGTCCATGTCGCGTAGTCACAGTCCGGATACCGGTTGCAGCCCCAGAATGGCCGTCGCCCTCGCCGCCCGCGCTTGGTGACCACCGTGCCGATCTCGCACTTCGGGCATGGCCCGAACTGCTCGCTGGTCGGCTGCGCCTCCTTCTTGATGTAGCGGCAGTCGGGGTAGCGGTCGCATCCGACGAATGGCCCGAAGCGGCCACGCCTGGCCGTGAGGGTCCCCTGGCCGCACTCCGGACAGGTCTCCCCCACCCCGGGAAGCTCCGGCAGCGGCTCCGGCTCCTCGCCCGGCAGCGGCTCGGTGTACTTGCACTCGGGATAGCCGGAGCAACCGAGGAACCAGCCGTTGCGCCCGAAGCGCTTGACGAGCATGTCGCCCTTCTCGCCCGTCAGCGGGCATCGCCTGTCGGTCAGCTCCACCTGCTTCGCGATCTTGTCCCGACCCTCGGCGATCTTCTCGCTGAACGGCCCCCAGAAGTCGCGGACCATCGGCACCCAGGCGTGCTGGCCGCGCGCCACGTCGTCGAGCTGCTCCTCCATGCGCGCGGTGAACTCCAGGTCGACGACCTCGGGGAAGTGCTCGACGAGGAGGTCCGTGACCCGCTCCGCCGACTCGGTCGGATGGAGGCGCCGGTCCTCGAGCGTCACGTAGCCGCGCTGGCGGATCGTCTCGATCGTCGGCGCATAGGTCGACGGCCGCCCGATGCCGTGCTCCTCGAGCGCCTTGATGAGGGTTGCCTCGGTGTAGCGCGGCGGCGGCTGGGTGAAGTGCTGCTCAGCGCCGAGGTCCTCCAGCCGCAGGGCCTCGCCGCTCGCGAGATCCGGCAGGATCGCGAGCCGCTCGTCCTCTTCGTCGTCCCTGCCCTCGACGTACAGCGCCTGGTAGCCGTCGAAGACGCGCTTCCGCGCCCCGGCGTGCAGCATGTAGCGACCGGCGGTGACGTCGACCCCGACCTGGTCGAAGCGGGCTGGCGCCATCTGCGATGCGAGGGCACGCTTCCAGATCAGCTCGTAGAGCCGCGCCTCCTCCGGCTTGAGATGCGCCTGGACCGATTCCGGCGTGCGGGCGAAGCTCGAGGGGCGGATGGCCTCGTGCGCCTCCTGGGCGCCCCGGCTCTTCGCGCGGAAGCTGTTCGGCCGTTCGGGCACGAACTCGGCGCCATGCCGGCGCGCGATGAGCTCGCGTGCCTCGGCCACCGCCCCACTCGCCATCGCCACCGAATCGGTCCGCATGTAGCTGATCAGCCCGACCTGCCCCTCCGGCAGCGCGATCCCCTCGTAGAGGCGCTGCGCGACGCTCATCGTGCGGCGCGCGCCGAAGCCGAGCTTGCGGGACGCCTCCTGCTGGAGGGTGCTCGTCGTGAACGGTGGCGGTGCGCCCTTGCGCTGCTGCGTGCGGGTGACGTCGCTCACGCGATAGTCCGTCGCCGCACGCAGCGCGGCCTCGTGCTCGCGCGCCTCGGCCTCGGACCCGATCCGGGCCTTCGCGCCGTCGATGCGGCTCAGCTCGGCGGCGAAGGTGCCCTCCGACTCGGTGCGCGCCAGGGTCGCCGCGATCGTCCAGTACTCCTCGGCGGTGAAGGCGCCGATCTCGCGCTCACGGTCGACCACCAGGCGGACCGCGACGCTCTGGACGCGGCCGGCCGAGAGGCCACGCCGGATCTTGCTGCTGACGAGCGGGCTGAGCTTGTAGCCCACGAGGCGGTCGATGATCCGGCGCGCCTGCTGGGCGTTGACGAGATCGAGGTTGATCGTGCGCGGCGCCGAGAAGGCGGCGTCGATCGCGGATTTCGTGATCTCGCTGAACGTGACCCGGCGGAAGCGGTCCGCCGGGAGCCCGGTCACCTCGGCGATGTGCCAGGCTATCGACTCCCCCTCGCGATCAAGGTCGGTGGCAAGCCAGATCTGCGGTGCATTCTTGGCCTGGCTGACCAGCCGGTCGAGCTCGCGCTTGCGATCGGTCAGCGGCTCGTAGCGCGGGGCGAAGTCGTGGTCCACGTCGACCCCGAGGCTGCGCTGCGGCAAGTCCCGGACGTGGCCGTACGAGGCGAGCACGGTATAGCCGGGACCAAGGTAGCGCTCGATCGTCTTCGCCTTGGCGGGCGACTCAACGATGACGAGGTCGTCGCCGGAGGGGTGTTTTCGAGGCATCGGTCCGGGAGTGTAGCACCCGGCTCCGGCCGCCCCGTCTCCCGATCAGGAGCGTTGGGCGAGCAGGCGCCCGGGGCCAGCGAAAGCCGCGGGGCAGCCTCAGCCGGCGAAGTCCCAGACCACGATCACCTTGCCACCGAAGGTGGCGATCCCGACCCCGACGCGTCGGTAGTCCGGGTCGAGGACGTTGGCGATGTGATTGAAGTACCCCGGATATGGCTCGCTCATGAATGCGTCGTGGCACCACTGCAGGGTGCCGGAGACACCGATGCCGGTGTACTCGCAGATGTTCTCACCCGCATGCGTG
Organism: Candidatus Limnocylindria bacterium; assembly: GCA_038209995.1. Lineage (GTDB taxonomy): Bacteria > Chloroflexota > Limnocylindria > QHBO01 > QHBO01 > JAICQM01. The sequence continues at coordinate 58,505 of JBBQXD010000013.1, forward strand.
TACGAGATGCCCGCGGCTGACAGGCGCGTCCGCACCGTCGATCCGTCGCGCCCGGTGTGGCTGAAGTAGCCGTACTGCAGCATGTCCCACGCATGGGCGTTCGCGACCGCGCTCACGGCGCGGTCGAGCGCGAGCGGTGCGAACCCGTAGGCCGCCCGCGAGACGTTGATCTGGTTCAGCGCATAGGTCACGCCGCTCCCCGACGGCGCCGGCGGACGGATCACGGGGCGCGCCGTGGCGCCCACCGCGACGGACCGCGGCGGCACCACCGCCGGAACCGGCGTGCTGAACGCGTACGAACGCGAGACCTGGTTGCCGTCGGCATCGCGCGCGCTGGACAGGACGCTGACCTTGTAGGTATGGCCAACCGCGAATGCCACAGTGGCGATGAACGTGAGCTGGGTGTGCGTCGCGTTCCAGCGCACCGTTCCCGCGACGCGGCCGCCGGACCTTGCGTCGCTGACGCGGAACGCCGCCGCGGTGAGCGCGGTGTTCATCGGCTGGCTGAAGCGGAGGTTGACGGTGCTGCCGGTGACATCGCGCGCGCCGGCGTCGGGCCGCGCGGCGACGATCTGTGCCCGTTCAAAGGTGGTGAACGAGAAGCTCGTGTCACCGCCGAGCCGGTTCCCGCCTGCGTCCCGCGCGTTCGCGAGGCTCACTGCGTATCGCGTGTTGGCCTCGAGCGGCCGGGTAGGCTCGAAGGTCATGACGTTCCCGGCCCAGCGGACCGAGCCCGGGACGGCCGGCGAGAGGACGAAGCTGTCGGTGGTGGCGCTCTGATTCATCGGGGCGCTGAACGCGATGCGAATCGTCGTTCGCGAGCTGACGTGCGCGGCAGTATCGGGCGGCGGGACCACTGGAATGTCCAACACCGCGCCGGGCCGCGCATCAATCACGTGCTCGCTCGGGAGCGTGGCCGGCGTGAACCGAAGCTGGAAGTCGGTCACCGTGGGTGCCGTCTCGGTCGTGAAGCTGACCCGCGCGGGGGTGCCGAGCGCGCTGCCCCAGGCGGTGAGGCTCGTCGACGGCACCTCGATCAGGTAACGCTGATCGGTCTGCCAGCGCGTGGCCGGTCCGATGCGCACCGACCTTCCGTCGGGACTCCAGCCGAGCGCGAGCGGCTGCGCGGGCGAGATGCGAAGGGAGCTCGCCACGGACTCGGGGTCCATGGCCTGGTCGAAGTGGATCGTGACCGTGTGATCGGTGGCGATCCCGGCGCCGATGTTCGTCGGCAGCAGGCGGGGAGTCGCCGATGGCCGGGGCGGCTCGGCGCCGGCCCGGATCGGACCCTGCTGCGAAAAGCCGAGCACGATGGCCATGGCGACGGCCGCGAGCGTTACTCGGGTGACCGCCCGGTGGCGGCCCAGCAGCGGAAGGACCGATTCGTATGGGGCGCACAGGGCAGCGCGTGCGTTACGGATCGAACGCAATAGACAAGGACTCCTGCGGGGACTTCGACCTCCGTGGGGGCACTGGGAGGTTCGTGGATGGCCGCGGCAGTATAGCCCGATCGTCCACCATCACGCATGGGCCCTCTGGCGGCGTGCCGGTCCGCGGCCCCGCGCCGCGAGCGTGGCGTGGAAGGTGGCGCCCCCGTATGAGGTGGCCAGGCCCCGCGCTTCGAGCAGGGTCAAGGCGCTCGCGATGGCGCCAACCGGCAGCCTCGTGGACACCAGCAACTCTTCGATTGAGGCGCTCCGCTGGAGCAGCGAGCCGACGACCAGGCCCTCGGCTTCCGAGAGGGCGCCCACCGACGGTCGGCCATCGTCGAAGCGTGCCCCGAGTCGCTGGAGCAGGCTGCCTGTCGAGGTCACGATCGTCGCGTCGTGGTCAGCGATCAGGCGGTTGCAGCCGCGCGAGGCGACCGCGTCGATCGGTCCGGGCACCGCGTACAACTCGCGGCCGATGTCGAGCGCGATGGAGGCGGTGAGCAGCGCGCCGCTCCGATCCGGCGCCTCGACAACCACGACCGATTGGGCGAGGCCGGCGATGAGTCGGTTGCGCCGTGCGAAGTCCGGCCGCCCGATCGCGCGTCCCGGAGGAACCTCGGTGACAAGCGCCCCGCCCGAGCTGCGAAGCTGGTCGGCGAGTCGCGTGTGGCGGGGAGGATAGACGCGATCCAGCGGCGAGGGCAGGACGGCGACGCTGCGGCCTCCGGCCTCGAGCGCGGCGCGGTGCGCCTCGGCGTCGATGCCGACGGCCAGGCCCGATACGACGACGAGCCCGGCGCGCGCGAGCGCATCGCCGATGTCCGTCGCCACCGAGCGGCCGTAGCCGCTCGCACGCCGGGTGCCGACGATTGCCACCGACGCCCCCTGGAGCGCGTCGAGTGATCCCGCGACGTAGAGAACCGGTGGCCGCGGGTCGAGCTGGGCGAGCGAGCCGGGATACGCGTCGTCGAGGGCCGTCAGGATCTCGCCCCCGACGCGCGCCACCGCTGCCTCGACGGCGGCACAGACGACCTCCGGACGCTGGCGGCGCTGACGACGCAACGCCTGCAACGTGTCCGGACCCGGTCGATGGATGAGCGGCAGCAGCGCCTCGCCGGCGCGCAGCGCGGCCCGCGCCGTGCCATGGCGCGCGAGGATGGTGCCGAAGCTCACCGGGCCCATCCCGGGAATCAGGGACAGCGCGACCCAGGCCGCGCGGTCATCACGGCCGACCGCCGCGAGGTCGAGGTCATGCCAGCCGGCCTTCGCCCGCCCGTCCCCGTTCGGTGGTGGCGAGCCGGCTGGGACGTGGAGCTGCTGGTCCGCGGGCGGCCGCCGGGGTCCGCGCGTACCAACGCCGATCATCGTGCGGCTCCGGGCTGGTAGTGGAGCGCCTCCATGATGTGGGCCGCGGCCACCGTCGCGCGGCCATCGAGGTCAGCGATCGTGCGGGCCACGCGGGCGGCCCCGACGGTGCGCCGCGGGTTCACGGCGAGGCGGGAGGCCTCGCGCTCGAGCGTGCGGCGCGCGCGTGGGCCGAGGATGCCATCCCCGAGCAGCGCGATCGCGGAAAGGTCACTGTTGAGGCTGCCTTGACGTTCGCGCTGTGCCGCCCACGCCATCGCGATCCGCGCGGCAACCGTCGCGCTGCGGTCGCCGACGGCCTCCGCCAGTCGAAAGCCGGTCGGCTCGCCCATCGAGACCCAGAGGTCGACCCGATCGCGAAGCGGGCCCGAGACGCGGGCGGCGTACCGGCGCGCACCGCCCTCGTCACAGGTGCACGGTCGCCGGCGGCTGCCACGCCACCCGCACGGGCAAGGGTTCGCGGCGGCGAGAAGCTGGAAGCGGGCTGGCAGCGTGACCGCTCCCTCGACGCGCGCGACCGTGATCGCGCCGGCCTCGAGCGGCTGGCGCAGCACGTCGAGCGCATCCGAGCGAAAGTGCCGGAGCTCGTCGAGCACCAGCAGGCCGCGGTGCGCCAGCGACGCCTCGCCAGGCTTCACGCGGGGGCCGCCGCCCACGAGAGCCTGGGCGCTGATGGTGTGGTGCGGCTGACGGACCGGGCGCGCGCGTCGCACGGGAGCGCTCCGATCCAGCAGCCCCGCGATCGAGTAGATCCGGCTGACCTCGATCGACTCCTCTTCGTCAAGGCCCGGCTGAAGCCCCCGGGCGGCCGCGAGGAGCAGCGACTTGCCGGTGCCCGGCGCCCCCTCCATGAACAGGTGGTGCCGGCCGGCGAGCGCAATCTCGAGCGCCCGCCGTGCGAGCGACTGGCCGACGACCTCGGCCAGGTCAGGGCCGGGCCGGGCCTCGGGTGCCGAGCGCGAGCGCTCCGTGCCGGCTCGTGGAAGCGGCGTGGTCCCGCTGAGGTGCCCGATCGCCGCCCGCAGCGTTGGCGCGCCGTGGACGGCGATCCCGCTCACGACCGAGGCTTCCGAAACCGCGGCGGGCGCCACGATGGTCGCGCGGCACCCGGCCCTCCGCGCCGCGTCCACGAGGGCCAGGATGCCCGGCAGCGGACGGAGCCGGCCGTCGAGCGCGAGCTCGGCCAGGAGGGCCGTGTCGCTGCCGTCGACGTTCGGAAGCTGGCCGGACGCGGCGAGAATCCCGATCGCGATCGCCAGGTCGTAGCCGGTCCCCTCCTTCGGCAGATCTGCCGGGGCGAACCTATCTCATGGTGATGCGGAGAGCCGGCGCCGTCCTGCCGCGGTCCGATCCGAGGATCCCCCGCCGTCAACTGCACGCCGGCATGGTCACTCTCTCATGGCGCCGCTTATCGGCGGCTTATCACCCCGGTCCCGCCACCACCGCCCTGCGCCGACGACGGTGGTGCCGTGGCTGGCAGAGCAGACCGACCCAGCCAGCCTAAACGGCGCGGCCGCACGCCTCGATGGCCTAATCGCCGCCTACCGCACCCTCGGCGCCGACACCCTGGAGCTGACCAAGGCACGCCGCTACCTGGAGCTGCGCTGGGGCGAGCTGCTGGGGCCGGGCAAGCCGGGGCCGCAATCTTCACCCGCGAGTGACAGTGACCTGCACCGCATGGCGAAGGCTCGCTTCCGCGCCCTGGCCGCCAACCGTGCGCCTGATCGAAGCGCGGGTCGGCGACCTGCTGGGACCGGTGCAACCGGGCGACCGAACGGACCTAGAACCTTCGCACGCGAGCGAAGGTTCCCTCGCCAAGGACGACCGCCACCGCTTCCGCGCCCTGGCCGCCAACCGTGCGCCTGGTCGCAGCGCGAGGCGAACTTACGGCCGACGGTCCCTCACCGCGCCGCCGCCCAGCGTCGCAGCGCCCCGGCCTCCAGGTGCTCGCGGCGCAGCTCGTGCAAGTCGCTCAGCGCCGCCAGCTCGTCCCGCACGAAGGCTACGAACGCACCCGCGGAGTAGCGGGCGCCGGTCTCGTCGGAGATGGCATCGAAGGCGCGCGCCAGCTGCTCGAGCTGGCGCAGGGTGACGGTGGCCGGTGGCATCGGGTCGGATGCTACTCCGGGAGCGACGAGGCCGGGTCGCCCCGAGGAGACGACCGCGTCCGAGGACGAGGGCGGCATGGGCATGTCGCAGCGCGAGGCGGCCGCGGTGCTGGGGGTGGGCGTCGCAACCGTCAACCGCGCACTCA
>JBBQXD010000014.1:0-61736 GCA_038209995.1 Candidatus Limnocylindria bacterium
AGCGCAACCCGCGCCTCGTCGGCGCCACCTGCACCGACATCGTCGACTCGGTGTTCTACAACTACGCGGAAGGGCCCTCCGGCAATCCGACGAGTGCCAACCTGATCGGCAACACCTACCAGAAGGGGCCGGCTCCGGCCGTCGCCGGGCTGAGCTTCTCGACCCTCGAGTGGCGGTATGCGCGAGACGTGGACTTCTTCGACAGGCTGATCCCGACGTCCACCTACGCGACCGGCAACCGGGCCCTCGGCTTCGCCTTCTCGGCGCCCAGCGGCGATGACCACACGGTGCGTCGCGCGAGCCCGGCCTGCGCGCCGTCCGTCCGCTCCGTGGGCGCCGCCGCCGCGTACGGCATGGTCCTCGGACATTCCGGCCCGCAGATCCGCAGCGACCAGACCGCGCGGCTGCTCGCCAACGTGGCCAATGGCGGCGGCACCTACTACAGCGGCGCCGGGCACCCCGGCCCGAACCCGGCGTGGCCGTGATCGGACGCGAGACACGCGGGCGGTGACCAGGGCCCTCGTCACCGGTGGTGCCGGCTTCATCGGCAGCACGCTCGTCGAACGCCTCCTGCGCGACGGGTGGGAGGTGACCGCGCTCGACTCCTTCGACGCGTTCTATCCGCGTGCGCGCAAGATCCGCAATTTGGGCGCTGTGCTCGATCAGCCCCGGTTCGAGCTCATCGAGGCCGATACGCGGGACGCCGGCGCCATCAGCGCCGCTTTCGATCGGGCTCGACCGGATGTCGTGTTCGACCTTGCCGCGCGCGCGGGCGTCCGCCCGTCGATCGAGAATCCGGACGGCTACGTGGCCACCAACGTCGTCGGGCTGCAGCACACGCTCGGCAACGTGGCGCGGCATGCCGCGAGGCTCGTGTTCGCCTCATCCAGCTCGATCTACGGGGTGGATGATCGCCGCCCCTTCCGCGAGGACCAGGCGCGCGGCCTCCCGATCTCGCCGTACGGCGCGACGAAGGTTGCCGGCGAGGCGCTGTGCCACGCCCATCACGCGGTGACCGGGCTGCCGGTCGGGGTGGCGCGCCTGTTCACCGTCTACGGGCCGCGCCAGCGCCCCGACCTCGCGATCCACGCCTTCGCGCGACGCATCCTCGCCGGCGAGCCGATCGAGCTGTTCGACTCCGGCCGCCCGATCCGCGACTACACCTACATCGACGATCTCGTCGACGCCCTTGTCCGCATGGCGGTGGTCGGCGATGAGTTCCTCGTCGTCAACCTGGGCAGCGATCGGCCGGTCGCCGTCGACGAGATGGTCGCGGAGCTCGAGCGCGCGCTCGGCGTGACGGCGGAACGGAGGCTGCTTCCGGCGCAGCCCGGGGACGTGCCGGGCACGCACGCCGACGTGAGCCGCGCTCGCGAGCGCCTCGGCTGGGAGCCGACGACCCCGTTCGCGACCGGCATCGATCGCTTCTGCGCGTGGCTGACCGCCGAGCTCGTCGACGAGAACGCGCAGGCTGGCTGAAAGAGCCTCAGCTGGCCGCTGGCGCTGCGTCCCCGTGTCCGACGGCGATGAGCGTCAGCCCGGCGGCCTCGACCCGGCTCCGCTCCAGGGTGTCACGCGCGTCGAGCAGGACGCGTCCCCGCATGACCCCCGCGATCGGCGCCAGGTCGGCCGTCACGTACTCCGGCCATTCGGTGGCCAGGACCACGGCATCGGCGCCGGTTGCCGCGGCCATCGGATCCGAGGCGATCTCGATCCAGGGGTCGCGGGCGGCGACGCCCGCCGTCGCCTGGGGATCGCAGGCCACGACCGTGGCGCCCGCGTCGCGCAGCGCGCCGGCCAGGGCGAGGGCAGGGGAATCCCGGGTATCGTCGGTCCCGGCCTTGAATGCGAGACCCAGCAGGGCGATCCGCGCCCCGCGCACCCCGCCGGGGAGCGCATGGTCGAGGCGCCGCACGGCGCGCGCCGGCTGCGCCACGTTGACCGCGTCGACCGCACGCGCGAGGGTCATGTCGACGCCGTGCGCGCCTCCCATGGCGATCATCGATCGGACGTCCTTCGGCAGGCACGAGCCTCCATAGCCGATGCCGGGGCGGAAGTAGTCGGACCCGATCCGCGGATCGGCGGCGACGGCCTCGATCACCTCGTCGATCGCGGCCCCCGTTGCCTCGCACAGCCATGACAGCTCGTTCACGAAGCTGATGCGGGTCGCGAGGTACGTGTTCGCCGCGTTCTTCACGAGCTCAGCACTCTCGGCGTCGAGCAGGAAGATCGGCGCCTCGAGGGGCCGATAGAGGGTCTCGAGGCGCTCCACGTCGGCGTCGGTGGCGACCTCGGTGCGTCCGAGCACCACGCGGCTGGGGTGAAGGAAATCCTCGAGCGCACGCCCGGTGCGGAGAAACTCGGGATTGGCGAGCACGGCGATGGCGGTGGGCCCTCCGCGTTCCTCGAGGCGGGCATTGAGCTCGGCCTCGACGCGTCGCGTCGTTCCGACCGGGACCGTGCTCCTCAACGCGACGACGGTGCGCGCGTGAAGGTGCTGCCCGATCGACGCGATGACGCCCTCCACCGCGCCGAGGTCGGCATCGCCGCTTGAGCGCGAGGGCGTCCCGACGCAGATGAGCACGACATCCGGGTCGCGAAGCGCGACCGCCGGATCGGCCGTGAAGCGCAGGCGACCATCCCCCTGTTGCAGGGCGAGCTCGCTCTGCAGGTGCGGCTCGTAATACGGAGCCTCGCCGCGCTCCAGTGAGGCGAGCTTGGTGAGGTCGGACTCGAGTCCGGTGATGTGCTGCCCCATGCGCGCCAGGCACGTGGCGGTGACCAGTCCGACGTAGCCGAGTCCGACCACGGTGATCTGCACGGCGGAAATGACCCTCCTGCGGCGGTATGTGGGCTGCGCCGGTCCCGGCCACGCCGCGGCGAATCATCCGGTGGCGCTGACCGCAGATGATACCGGCCGACTATCATCAGCGCTCATGCCTGACCGATCCGCGCCGCGGCTCGCAGGCGCCACCGCCGCGGGGACGATGAAGAGCCCACGCCCCGAGCCGATCGACGCTCGCCGGACCGATCTCGATGACCTCGAGCAGATCGCCCTGTGGGGCGACCTCGACCCGGCCCCCTTCGCCCGCATCGGTGCCCGGCGGCGGAGTGCCGCCCCGGCCGTCGAGCAGCGCCGGGCCGCCTGGATCGGCATCGCGCGCCGGATCCTCATCGGAGCGCTGGCCTTCTGGATCTTCCTCGTCGCGCTGGCGCTGATGCGGGACGGGGCGCGCGGGCTGGCGCCGGCGCTCGGTGCTGCGGTCACGTCCACGATGAACGCCGTGGGCCTCGGCTGGCTCGGCGCGCTCCTGGTGCTGTCCGGCTCGCCGGTGGCGGCGACCTCGCTCACGCTCCTCAACGCGGGCGCCATCTCCGTCGACGAGACGTACGGCATGATCGTCGGGTCACGGCTCGGGGCAGCGTTCGTCGTCCTCGTGGTGGGTGCCATCTACGCCTGGCGCGGGCGGTCGGCCGGCCGGCGCGCTCCACTGTCGATCGGGGTCCTGGCGCTGGTCATGACCGCGATCGTCTACGTGCCGGGGGGGTTCATCGGGCTCGGCATCCTCGGCTCCGGCTGGCTCGACGGCGTGAGCCTCACCCCGCCACCGATCTTCTTCGAGGGGACCCGTGCCCTGACCCAGCCTCCGGTGGGTCTCATTGAGCGCCTCCTCGATCCGAGCCAGATGCTGCTCGCCGCGATCCTGTTCGTGGTCGGGGTCGGCCTCCTCCTGGTCGCCTTCCGTCTCGTCGACGAGCTGCTGCCGTCGCTCGAGCGCGCCGGGGTCAATGAGCGCGCGCGCTGGTACGTCGGCCCGTGGACGATGTTCGGCATCGGCCTCGCGGTCGCGTTCGCGACGCTCTCCGTCGCGGTCGCGCTCAGCATCCTCGTCCCGGCGGTCGCCAAGGGCTACCTGCGTCGCGAGCAGACACTGCCGTACATCGCGGGCGCCAACATCACGACCCTCGTCGATACCCTGGTCGTGGGCATCCTCACCGGCAATCCGGATGCGCCGCGGGTCGTGCTCGCGGTGGCGATGGCGGTCTCGCTGGTCAGCGTGGTGCTGCTGGCAGTCGCCTACCGGCCCCTCCGCCGAGCCGTCTTTGCCGTCCAGTCCGCCGTGATGAGAAGCCCGCTGCGCCTGGCGGCCTTCGTGGCGCTCCTCTTCGTCTGTCCCCTGGCGCTGCTCCTCATCCGCTGACGAGGCACCGGCGCCGCGTCAGGCGAGGCCTGCGCCCGGCCTCGTGCGGCCGATGATCGCGACGCGTCGCCTCACCCGGTCGCTTCGTCGCCGCGAGTGCCGCCCACCCCGCTGCTGGCCGGACCGGCGGTCGGCAGCTTCACCTCCGCCGCATCGTGCTTCGCCGCTCGCCGCTCCCGCCGCTCCCGTCGCGGGCGCCAGCGACGGCGGGCGAGGAAGGGGCGCGCCACGCGTCCCCAGCCGATGGCCGCGATCCACCCGCTCACCGTGTCGATGCCCACGTCGGTCAGCATCGGGTCACGGCCCGGGACGAAGGCCTGGTGCAGCTCGTCGAAGATCGCATAGAGCGCGACGAGGACGACGGTCCACCAGACGCGGTAGCGAACGCCCGACACGTCCATGGCGTGGGCGGTGAGGAACCCGAGCGTGCTGAAGACCACCACGTGCCCGACCTTGGAGATCCCGAAGCCGATGCGCCCGAGACCGGTGTCGAGCCCGGGCTGGCTGGACAGGACGAAGATCACGCCCATCCAGGCGACGACGACCATCCAGGCCAGCGGCGGATGGACGCCGAGGCGTCGGCGTGCGTTGGGCGGCATCGCAGTACAGAATACCGGGATTGACCGATGCTCGGCCAACCCGGCCTGAGCGGGATGCACGGCCGTCCTCCGCCTGCGGCGGTCGGCTGCAGGGAGGTGATGTGGCCCAGCGCGCGACCGGACGGCGGCATTGCATGGTGGTCGACAACTACTACCCCGACATCCGGGTCGAGCGCGAGGCGCGGGCACTCGTGCGTCACGGGCACACCGTGGACGTCATCTGTCTTCGCAACGAGGGGGAGCCCTCGTTCGAGCGATCGGCGGGCATTGCGGTCCATCGCCTGCCGGTGCGTCGCAGACGCGGCATGGGCGTCGGGGTGCAGCTGCTCGAATACGTCGCCTTCCTCGCCTGGGCGACGGCGATGGTCGCGCGGCTGCACCTGCGACATCGGTACGACGTCGTCCAGGTCCACAACGTGCCCGACTTCCTTGTCTTCAGCGCCATCGTCCCCAAGCTGACCGGGACACCGATCCTGCTCGACATGCACGACCTGATGCCCGAGTTCTTCGCCAGCCGCTTCGGTGGCCGCATGAGCTCGCTGCCCGTCCGCCTCGTGACGTGGCAGGCACGCCTGAGCGCCGCCTTTGCCGACCACCTGCTGACCGTGACCGAGCTGTGGCGGGGAACGCTCATCGAGCGTGGCCAGCCGCCGGACCGTGTCGACGTGGTGATGAACCTCCCCGACGAGGAGCTGTTCGCCCCGCGCCTGCCGCAAGTCCGGGAGCATCCCGAGCCGTTGACCCTCGTCTACCACGGAACGATCACCCATCGGTACGGCATCGACGTCCTGCTCGACGCCATGGCACGCGTCTGCGAGCGCCGGCGCGCCCACCTCATCCTCCACGGGCGCGGCGAGTACCTGGCCACCGTTGAACAACGGATCGCCGAGCTGGGCATCGGCGATGCCGTCGAGCTGAGCACCGGGTTGGTGCCGACCGGTGAGCTGCCCGCGATCATCGGTCGCGCCGACATCGGGATCGTCCCGAACCGCCGCGACGTCTTCACGGACGGCATCCTGCCGACCAAGCTGATGGAGTACGCCGCGCTGGGGATCCCGGCGATCGTGTCGCGCACGAGCGCGGTCGAGGCCCATTTCACCGATGAGATGGTGCGCTTGGTGGAGCCCGGTGACTCGGACGCGCTCGCCGACGCGATCCTTGCCCTCGCCGACGATCCGGAACGGCGCGCCGAGCTGGCGCGCAACGCGCAGGCGTTCAGCGCTGCGCACCGCTGGTCCGATGAGGCGGAGCGCTACGTGGCTATCGTCGAGAGCCTGGTGCGCCGAGGCGCCGGTTGATCATCCGACTCCCTGCCTCCGGCCGGCGAAGGCGCTACCCTGTGCCGGTCATCTAGCCGGTGGTGCGTTCGCCCACCCGTCATCAACGCACCTGGAGAAGATCCGCAGCATGATCCCCATCGCACGTCCCGAGATGGGCACCGAGGAGCGCGACTCGGTCTGGTCCGCGCTCGCGTCCGGCCAGCTCGCCCAGGGAGACAGGGTGAAGGAGTTCGAGGAGCGCTTCGCCGCGTTCGTCGGTGCGCCGCACGCCGTGGCTACGAGCTCCGGCACGACCGCCATTCATCTTGCCCTGCTCGGACTCGGCGTCGGCCCCGGCGACGAGGTGATCACCGTCTCGTTCACGTTCACCGCCAGTGCGAGCCCGATCGTCCACGTCGGCGCACGGCCGGTCTTCGTCGACGTCGACCCGCAGACCTTCACGATGGATCCGGCCGGCCTCGAGGCGGCCATCACGCCCCGCACCCGGGCGATCATCCCGGTCGCGCTCTACGGGCAGCCGGCCGCGATGCCGGAGATCCTCGCCATCGCCGATCGGGCCGGCATCCCGGTCATCGAGGACGCCTGCCAGGCGCACGGGGCGTCGCTCGACGGCCGCGCGAGCGGCGCGTGGGGGATCGGCGTCTTCAGCTTCTACCCCACGAAGAACATGACCACCGGCGAGGGCGGCATCATCACCACCCATGACCCCGGCCTGGCGGAGCGCACGCGCCTCCTGCGCGAGCATGGCATGCGCGAGCGCTACCGGCCCGACATCCTCGGGTACAACTTCCGCATGACCGATGTGCATGCCAGCATCGGTCTGCCGCAGCTCGAGAAGCTTCCCGCCGCCAACCGCCGCCGGCAGGCGATCGCCGCTCGCTACAGCGCCGAGATGCGGGGCGTGATCACGCCCGTCGTCCGGCAGGGCGCCATCCACGTCTATCACCAGTACACGCTTCGTGTCGGGCAGCGGGACGCCTTCGCGGAAGCCCTCGCGGCGCGCGGCGTCGGCTCGAATGTCTACTACCCGGTGCCGGTGCATCGGCAGCGACCGTTCGCCGAGCTCCACGTCGACGGGACCCTGCTGCCGGTGACCGAGCGGCTGACCGATGAGATCCTGTCGGTGCCGGTCCATCCGTCGGTGACCGATGACGACGCCGCCACCGTCATCGCCGCGGTGAACGACACTGCGCGCGAGCTCGGGCCGCCCTCCGCGGGGGACTGACCGCAGCCCCTCTTGCGCCGAACGCATTGACGGTTCACGTTCCTCTCCTGGCCTGCGATCGCTGCGGCCGTCAGCCCGTCGAGACGTCCGGCGCTGCTCGCTACACGTTCTGCCCCGAGTGCCAGCTCTACGTCTGCCCGGCATGCTGGATCCCGTCTCGCGGGGCCTGCAGCAGCTGTGCGTTCGCGATGACTGGGGTGACGCATCGCGGCGGCCTGCGGGTTGGAGGTGATGTGATCGGCCGACCGCCACGCCTCGGGCTGCGCGGGACGGAGGTCGGCATTCAGCCTCGAGCGCCGCGACGAACCGGGCTCGGGCGGCTCGCGCCGCTCGCCTCGTCCAGGCTCCGGACGCTGCCTCGCGCACTGCGTCCCGTGGCGCGCGCCGCCGTGTCGGACCTGCCGTTCCGACTCGCCCTCGCGATCCTGCTCGCGATCGGTCTCATGGCCGCCGGCTGGGCGCTGGGGATGGCGACGCGCGACCGTTCGCCGGCCGCGCTCACGGCGAGCCCCACACCGGTCGCCGCCGTTTCCCCGGCGCAGGTCCGATCGCTGCCATCCACGTCAGGCTCCGCAACCACGTATGTGGTGCGCGCGGGCGACACGTTGCGGAACATCGCGCGGCGGCTCCTGGGCGACGAGGGCCGATGGACAGCCATCCTGGAGGCCAATCGAGATCACGTGAGGGACCCGGAGAACCTGACCATCGGCTCGTCGCTCCAGATCCCGCCTTGGTGACAATTTGCCGATCCGCGCTACTCTCACGCAGTCATCCCGCGGACGAGGAGATCCGAAGTTGGTCGGACCGGTGGTCAACTGCCAGGCGTGCTGGCGCGAGGCGGATCGCGTCAGCTTCTGCGTGGTGTGCCGCCTGACGCTGTGCACGATCTGCCGCGGCGCCCACCCGGTCGCGTGCGAGGGGTGCCGGCGCTCGTCGCTTCGCGGCCGGCGCGGGGTCGTGGCCCTCGCCCGACGCTCAACCGATCTCCTCGACGAGGCGGCACGCGAGGCCGAGGGCCTGGCCGGGCGGGTGGCGGAGCACGCCAGTCGGCAGTGGCTGGCCGCGACCGATGACTATCGCGGCCAGTTCCTCGATGCGCTGGAGAGCGATCTCCTGCTCCTCGCGGCGAAGGGCGATGCCGCGGATCGCGCCGGCGCGTTCGCAGCCGCCAGCCTGCCGCAGCGGAGCAGGCGTCGGGCAGACGAGGTGGCCGCCTCCGCGTCGCGGTTCCACCAGGCGCGCGATGGCGCCCGGGCGGCGATCGATGGTCTCATCCCGCAGGGCGCAGCCTCGCCACTCGCGGTGCGTGCCCGTGACTTCCGGCGCAAGCTGATCGGCGTCCTCGCCCTCGTGGTGCTGGCCATCGGCGTGCTCCCGGTGATCGAGCGCCTGATCTCGACGCCCTGAGGCGCCGAGAGCTCGTCAGCGGGGAGCGGCGACCTGCGACTTACCTGGGCTCTGCTCCGTTCGACGGCCAATGAACGTGGTCATGGTGGGGAGCGACCTCATGATCGGATCGAGGATCGCTGCCGCCGCGTATCGCGCCGGGGTCGCATGGCAGTGAGTCGACCAGCCTCGCGAGCTCCCCGACCCGGATGCGGTGGACCTCGTGCTCATCGACAGGGCGAATCGCGGCGACACCTGGGCCGAGCAGCTCAAGTCCTGGCGTGGACGCGGCGCGTCGGCCCGACTGCTCCTCTACGGTCCGCACAACGATCTCGATGCCCACCGGTCAGCCCGGACCGCCGGGCTAGGACCGATGACGCCCGATCGAAGCTCGTCGCCGATCTCGACGAGCTCGTCAGGCCGTAGCGTCGTCCTCGGCCCTGCGCCGGTCACGATCTCGCGGCGCCGCGTGCCAGCCGGTCTTCGGGCCGGGGCGCCCGGTCAGATCCCGGAGCGCGAGATCCGCACTGCCAGCGATGTACCCACCGGCGGCGAGCGCGAGGCCCACCAGGATGGCCCCGGCGCGTGCCAAACCCCCGAAATCGCCACCCAGCGCGTCCCGCAGCCCGTGGAGGATGCCGGTCGACGCGACGCGCGTCACGAAGCTGCGCTCCGCCCCAAGGTGACCGGCCTCGCCCATCTCGCGGATCGCCCAGACCTTGCTGCGGTTCACTCCGAAAATCCGACGCCAGAAGTACCGCCACGTCGTCCGCTCTGCGGGGACGAAGTGCTGGACCGTAGCGTCGGGGTCGTAGAGGAGCCGTCCATCGGGCCGCAGGAGGAGGAGGCGGTGACACATCTCCATGTCCGGATGATTGTCGGAGTGGATGCCGCCGATGGCGAGCAGGTCGGCGCGTCGAACGGCCATCGTCGTCCCGATGAGGTGGAGAATGGGCGCCCGGCGCGTCGGCAGGCCCGCGTACGCGCAGCCGAAGACCCAGTCGAACTCCGGCGGCAGCCAGACTGGACGTCTCGTCTCGAACACCGGCAGCGGTGCGCCACCGACGGCGAGCACGTCGGACTCGGCAAGCCCGTCGAGCATCCGTTCGAGCCATCCGGCTTCCGCCACGGCGTCGTCGTCGAGGAAGACGAGGAACGTCGAATCGGCGAGCTCCGCCGCCGTCGTCGCCGACGCGCCGAGGTGGCCGTCATAACGGCTGGGGACGACCCGAATCCGAGGGTGCCTTTCGCCGCCGGGATGTTCCCAGCGGTCTCGCAGCCGCGCGAGGAGCTCGGTGTTGTGATCGACCGGTACGATGATCTCGCGCGGCATAGGCTGCTGGGCGAGTGTCGACTCGATCGCACGGCAAGTCAGGTCCCAGCGCGCCATCGCATACGCCGCCGTGACGACGGTGGCGTCGACGAGCGGCGTCGCGGGGGCGGTGCCAACGGTCCGGGTGGTCATCCTTCCATCGCCCCCGGTCCGAATTCGCGGAGCCGCACTCCAAGCGCCGCAACGACCTCGGGCTGTGGGACCGATGGCGCGGGTCGCACGAGGCCCAGGAGCGAATCGGCGCGGAACGGGAGCCGTACGCCCACGGCCTCCGCGGCCCGCATGGCGAGGTAGACGAGCCGCCACGGGACTGGAACATAGCGCGGACGGAGGCCCTGATCGGACGCGATCGTAGCCAGGATCTCGCGGAAGGTCACCGGCGTCGGCTGTGCGATGCCGATCGGTCCGGGCGGGACACGCTCGGCGGTGGCGATGGCGACGATCGCCGCCACGAGGTCATCCTCGTGCACCGGGAATTGGCGGGACGATGGAGCGATCAGCGGGACGGCAGGTAGTCGAAGGGCGCGTTGGAGCGCCCCGAGCATGCCACCGGCCCGCGGCCCATAGACGAGGCCGGGGCGCACGACGACGCCTCCAGACGCGGCGGTGATCTCCTCGATGGCCAGCTTGGCCCTTCCGTAGAGCTGGCCGGTACCTCGATACGCGGACATCGTGGAGAGGACGACGATGCGTCCGACACCGGCGGCGCGGGCCGCGGCGACGAGGGCGCTCGTGCCGTCCACGTTCACCCGCCAGATGTCGGCGCGACGGTGGAGTGTGAAATCGTACGCGGTGTGGATGAGCAGGTCGGCGGCGATGTCGCCCGTTATCTGTTCGCCGAGCCGGAAGCGGCGCTCCGTCGGGCGATCGGGTGCTGGCGATCGAACGAGGCGCTGGACTCGCCAGCCGTCGCGCTCAAGCGCGGTCGAGATCCGCGACCCAAGGTACCCGGATGCGCCGGTCACGATGGCTCGCCGCCCGTCAGTCATGGGAGTGCCAGTGCCTCGGTGGCGATCCGGTGAGCGTTCGCCATCACGGTGAGGGTGAATGTCGTCGCCGCGATGTTCGGCAGAACCGCGGCATCGACGAGGTGGATGCGATTCCAGTTGCCGACTCGTCCCACCGGATCACTCGACTGGAACGTCGACCGCGTGGCGTGGTGCGGAAAGCTGCTTCCGAAGTGGTAGCTCTTGCCCGGCGCAGAGATGGAGAGCAATGGGAGGACGGGGTAGAGGTCGAGCAGCGGGGCTGCGCGCAGGGCCCGCCATAGCACACGGCGCAACATCCTCCGGCCCCCGTCTGGCACCGGGCCGCCCCCGATGGAGACGTCGGGCAGCTGGTCCGGGCCGGAGGACGTGCTCGCCCGTAGCGCGAGCCTCGGCGACCGCCACGACGGAAGATAGCCGATCGCCACCGACAGACGACGCAGCAGCTGGACCCGCAATGGCGTCATCGCCCCCCATCGCAAAGGACCGGGGAGCGCCTCGGCGAAGGCCGGGTTGTATGTGTAGAAGTGCAGCTGGGCCAGGTCGTGGGCCTCGTCGTCCTCCGCCAGCGTCATGTTGAACTGGTTCAGCGTCAGCCCGCGGTCGCGTCGTGGATCGGGCGTCGGGCGCGCCGAGACCATAGGGAGGACGAACTGCTGCGACTCCGCCATCTGCACCGTCGTCTCGAAGGCATCGAGCGAGCCGAGCACGATCCGCGTCGACCCGATCCCGCCGCAGGCGACGAAGACGCGATCCGCATGCAATCGCTCCATCGAGCCGCTGGCGATATCGCGCGCCAGGACCGACGCCGTGCCGTCGTCCTCCTCGAGCCGCACCGCCAGAAGGCCGCCGCGATATCGCACGCGGCCACTCGCCCGGAGCCGATCGAACGTGTGCGACGCCGAGTAGATGAGTCCGTAAGGGCAGCCGGTAAGGCAGAGGCCGGCGCTGACGCACGATCGGCCGTCGACGGCGAGCCGGGCACGGCCGACGGTGACGCCCCAGCGCCTCAGACGGGATCGGTGGTGCCGATACCGCTCCAGCACCGCCGTCGTTCGGAGCGAGAGCGGTGGCAGTGGTCGTGGCGTTACCAGGATCGGGAAGTCCCGGGCCAGATCGTCGTCCTCGGCCGCATACGGGATGGCGGCGAGGATGGCCCGATAGTGGTCGTCCAGCGATCGGATCGGCCATGCTCGGGTCACGGCAGCGGCGAACGGCATGATCTGCGCACCCCACACGTTGCTGAATCCGCCATAGGCCCCGGATACGACGTCACCATTCGCGTCGTCGATGGTAGTGATGCCCGATGTCTGGCCGGCGTCACGGAATGGGAAGTCGCTCCCATAGGCTCGCTTCTGCGGCAGGCTGCCCATCCCCGCGCGAACGGGCTGGGCGACGATGGCGCCGACGTCCGTTGGATCCCAGTCGTCGGGATCAAGCTCGCGCAACGTGTTCAGCGCCGCGCGACGCTCGGGCTCGAGCTGGTGACCGATGTCGACGACGGTAATCTCCAGGTCGGGCACGTCCTCGAGGGCCAACGCGACGCCGGCGGCGGCCGGGCCGGAACCGACGATCAGCGCCGAGCGCACGGCGTCATCCCTGTGGCGGGCAGGCAGACAAGCGGGGATTGCACGGAAAGAGATGGTACAGGGCGCGAGGAGAGTCCAACGCGGTACCCCCAGCCCAGTACCCGCCATGGATCGGCTCAGTCAGACGCCGATCTCGGCCTCCCACCTGGTGAATAGCTCTTCCGCCTCGACACTGACCGGCCGCCGCGCCTGGACGCGCTCGACGGGGCGCCGCCACTCGGTGAAGATCGTGCGCAGCACGCGCCACCCATCGCGGAAGGTGCGGAGGTTGGACTGCCCGTGGCGGCGCTCAAGTTCCTGGCTCGGCACCTCGGCGATCCGCAGGCCGGCCCGGACGGAGCGCGTCACGATCTGCGTCTCGATCTCGAATCCGTCGGCGGTGAGCTCGAGCCGATCGATCTCGGATCGGCGGATCGCCATGTAGCCGTAGCAGAGTTCGGTGAAGGTCGTACCGAAGAGTCGGTTCGTGAGGCCCAGCAGGCCGCGGTTGCCGATCGTTCGGAGCCGCGTGATGTCGGTGCTGCCTCCGCCCGGGGCAAATCGCGACCCCTTGACGAGGTCGGCGCCGAGCGCCACGGAGCGGACGAAGCGCTCCATCTCGACCGGGTCCATGCTGCCGTCCGCGTCGAGGATCACGACACAATCCCCGGTCGCCGCGTCGAAGCCGGCGCGGAGGGCGGCGCCCTTTCCGGGGCGCAGCTCGTGAACGGCGATGACATCGGGGGCGATCATCTTCGCCACCTCGAGGGTCCCGTCTCGTGAGAGGCCGTCGACGACGATGACCTCGTCGACAAACGACGGCATGCGCTGCAACACCCAACCGATGTTGCGGGCTTCGTCCTTCGCGGGGATAACGACGGACGTCGATAGCGTGGGCACGATAGGCTCGGGCACTGGAATCCTTTGGTCGCGAGGGCGTGGGGCGCGATGGCTCGACGGGGCACGTGGGCTCGCGACGTAGTACATACGTACTATGAATGGATCCGTACCATAGGGCTCCTAGCCGCGGATGTCGACCCTCCGCACGCTGTAGCGGTGCGTGGACACAACAAAGGGAACTCGGGTCATGGTGCGGAGCGATGGCGACATGGTCACCCGGGGCTCAACGGTCGCAGCTCGCACCTGGACCCGGGGTGAGACAGGTATCTGACGGATCGAGTAGGGGCTGGTTGACCTTCCGAGCACGGCCAGACGAGATGTCGAGCGATCGAAGTCGCGCCGAAGAGCGACCCGACGCGACGCGCATCTCTGTCTGCGTGCCCGTCTGGAACGGGGCGCGCTACGCGGCCGGGCTCATCGAGAGCCTTCTCTCACAACGTGGCGCCCGTTGGCACCTCTACCTTGGCGATAACGCCTCCACCGATGATCTGCGTGGCGTCGTCGATGCGTATCCCGACGGCCGCATCACGTATCAGCGCTGGGAGCGCCACGTCGGACCGAATGAGAACTTCAACCGCATCATCGCCAGCGCGGACGCGCCGTGGGTGCTCCCGATCGGCATCGACGACCGCCTCGACCCGGATGCGCTCGCGCGCATGAGCGACGCCGTGCAGGACGCCGAGGGAGCCGTAGGCATGGTCGTCGCCCCGTGTCGCCGGGTCGGTCCCGACGGAGCGGCAGTGGACGCGCAGTACTACGGGGCACGTCCCCCGGTGCCGACCCCGGCCGGTCGCTACGATGCATCGCGCTGGCTCGGGCTCGCGGCGACGGGCGGCCCATTCCCCTGGACGATCGGATCGATTGCGTTCGCCCGTGATCTGCTCGTCGAGTCCGGAGCCTTTCGGCCGGAGATCGGGCTCGCCGCAGACATGGAGTTGATCTTCCGGCTCGCCGCGTATGCTGACGTCCTGGTGCTCGACACGTCCGTGGTCGACTACCTCGTCCACCTCGACTCGGAGGGCAATACGCAATGGGCCGAGAACCTGCAGCGCCGCGACGCAGAGGTGCCCCTGGCGAGGGCGCTTCTCGCGGCGCTCGAGGCCCATTCCAGGATTCGTCGGGTGTCGGCTCGCGAGCGGAGGCTAGTCCGGCGGGGGGCAGCAATGACCTATGTCAACCGGGCCGTCCAGCATCGACTCCATCCCGGCGCCCTCGGTCGCCGCGGCGCCGCAGCCGATCTCGTCCACGCGTGGCGGTTGAGTCCGTCCGCGTTCGCGAGCACCTGGACAATCGCGAGCGGCCTCGGATCCCTCGTGGCACCATCGGCAGCGCTCAAGTGGGCTGGCGCGGCGCTCCGCCGTCGACAATCCTGATGCCGGCGATTCCCGCGCTCGTCGTGGCCGGCGGCCGCGGGTGACGCCACCCTCGCTCCTCCGCGTCGCCATGGTCTGCCCCCGGTTTGCGCCGTTCACCGGCGGCACAGAGACCCACGTCGCCGAGCTATCGAAGCGGCTCGTCGATCGCGACATCGCCGTCGAGATCCTGACGACCGATCCGGACGGGTCGCTTGCCGCGGAAGAGGTGGCGGGCCGGGTGCCGCTGCATCGTCGGCGCGTGAGGCCATTCGCTGGAGATCACTTCTTCGCGCCCGGCATCGCGCGAATGCTCCAGCGAACGCGATATGACCTCGTGCACATGCAGGGGGTCCATTCGTTGCTGGCCCCGTTGACGATGGCGGCCGCCCGCCGATCCCGGCTGCAATATGTGGTCACCTTCCATACCGGCGGCCATCATTCGGCGACTCGCCGCCGTCTCCGCGGCCTGCAGTGGCGGGCCCTCGCCCCCATGCTCCGCGGTGCCGGTGCGCTGATCGCCGTCTCGCAGTTCGAGCGCGAGCTGTTCGCCGCCGCGATTGGTGCCCCGACGGATCGCATTCATCTCATCCCCAACGGCGCCGAGCTGCCCAATGTCGGGCCGGAGGTCGTGGAGGACCCGAACCTCATCCTCTCCGTCGGCCGCCTCGAGTGGTATAAGGGCCACCACCGAGCGATCGCGGCGATCGCCCCGCTCAGCCGGCTCCGTCCACTCGCGCGCCTTCTCATCCTGGGCGATGGGCCGGAGCGCGCCCGCCTGCTGAAGCTCGCGGAGCGGCTCGGGGTGGGGGACCGGGTGTCGATCGAGTCGGTTCCCCCCGCTGACCGGGCCGCCATGGCCACGCGTCTCTCGAGCGCGGGCCTCGTCGTTCTGCTGAGCGAGTACGAAGCGCATCCGATCGCGGTGGCGGAGGCTCTTGGCCGGGGTCGTCGGGTGCTCGTCGCCACGACCAGCGGCCTTCGCGAGATCGTCGACGCGGGCAATGCCGCCGGGATCGGAATCGACGCCGAGCCCGAGGAGATCGCAGCCGAGATGCACCGCGCCCTCGGGGAGCCGCACCCGCGCTCCATGTCGAGGCTGCCGACCTGGGACGAATGCGCCGATGCCGTCGCCGACACCTATCGGTCGCTGGTGCGAGCATGAGCGCCCTCGCAACTCGCGACGCCGGCTGCCGGTTTGTCAGATGCTGAGCGCCCTGACCAGTCCGATCCGCACCGCAGTCCGCCGCGCCGGGATCCCGACGCCGGGGCTCCTCCTGTCGGTGTCCGGGTCACTACTGGCGACGATGGTCCTCACCGCCGGCCTCGGTGCCGTGTTCTGGTGGGCGGCGGCTCGCCTTTTCACGCCAGCGGCGGTCGGGATCGCGGCGGGGTCGATCTCGGCGATGACGTTCCTGGGGAGCATTGCGATGGGCGGCGCCGGTACGCTGCTGCTCCGCGAGCTACCACGAAATCGGGGAGCAGAGCGTCCGCTCGTCTCGACGGCGGCCGGGGCGACCGCCGCCGTCGGGCTCGTGCTCGGCATCGTCTACGCCCTCGTAGCACCCATGGTCAACCCCGAGCTCGCCGTGCTCGCCACCAGCCCGCTTGCCGTGGCGCTCTTCGTGAGCGGGGTGCTGTTAACGATCCTGACCTCCATTGCGGACGACGCGCTCCTGGCGATGCTGCGGGCCAGGGTGCGGCTCGTCCGCAACACGATCTTCGCCGCGTCGAAGCTCGTCTTCCTGGTCCCCGCAGCGCTCTTCCTCGGCGCCATGAGCCAGCGCGCGATCTATGGCACCTGGGTGGCCGGCCTGGCGCTGTCTACGGCCGTCGTGGCGGTGCTCTATCGCCGCGTCATCCGGCCCCAGGTCCGCCTCGGCCTCATTCGCGTGTACGCCCGGCCCGCGCTGCTGCATTTCGCGCTCAGCATGGCGATCGCCTTCCCGGCACTCGCCATCCCGGTCATCGTGTCGCTGCTCGGAAGTCCGGTCCAGGCGGCGCGCTTCTACGTGGCGTGGGTGTTCGCCTCGGTCGCCTTCTACCCGGCGGTCGCCCTCGCGCAGTCCTTGTTCGCGCTTGGGGGGCGGTCGCCGGAGGCGGTCTGGCGGTACGCTCGGACCACAATGGCGCTCTCGTTCGGCGCCGGCACGGCGGCGATCATCGGTGCCCTCCTCCTTGGCGGTCCGGTCCTCGGCCTCTTCGGCCCGACGTACCACGAGGCGGCGACGACGTTGCCGGTCCTCGCCGCGGTGGCGATCCCGCAGACGGTCAAGGACCACTACCAGACCTTGAGCCGCCTCCGCGGGGGGTTCGGGAGGGCGGTGATCATCTGCGTTCTCGGCGGGATCGCCGAGATCGTAGCGGCCGCGCTGGGTTTCATCACCGGCGGTGTCGCGGGACTGGCGGGGGCGTGGCTGGCGGCGCTGGTCGTGGAGGGCGCGATCATGGTGCCCCTGACGGTCCGGGTGGCGCGCGCGACGAGCGCCGCCGGGTGAACATCCTCCTCCTCGCGCAGTGGTACGAGCCGGTCATCGGTGGCGAGGAGATTCACGTCCGCACGCTGGCACACGAGCTGGCCGGACGGGGGCATCGCGTCACAGTGGCGGCCATCGCGCATCCGGAGCGACCGGAGCGCTACTGGGACGGCCCAGTGCGCGTGCATCGTATGCGCGGGTCACTCCAGCGCGTCCCGTTCCTCTTCTCCGATGAAGCGCGCCAGTCATTGCCGCCGTTCGCGGATCCGGGGATCGCGGCCGGCCTTCGCGACCTCGTACGTGGCTTGCGCCCGGACATCGTCCATGCCCATAACTGGATCGTCTACTCGTACCTCCCGGTGAGGGCGCGGTCGGTTCCCCTGGTGCTGACGCTCCACGACTACAGCCTCACCTGTGCCACGAAGGTCCGTCTCTACCGTGGCAGCGCCTGCTCGGGGCCTGCTGTCGCGAAGTGCCTCCGGTGCACCGCTGATCACTACGGGGCGATCAAAGGGCCGATCACGCTCGGCGCCCTGTGGGCGATGCATCCGACGGTGCACGCCGCCGTCGACTGCGTCGTCTCCGTCAGCGGCGCCGTAGAGCGCGACAACGCCGTGCCGCGTCACGCCCGTCGCCACGTCGTGATCCCGAATTTCATCGATCACGCCTTCGAGTCGTCGAGGGCGGACATCGCCCCCGGCTTCCTGCCGGCCGACCCGTACATCATGTACGCCGGCAGCCTCTCACGGATCAAGGGAGTGGAGCCGCTGCTGGACGCCTATGGCGGCCTCGACGCCAAACGACGCCCGCCGCTCGTCATGGTCGGTTACCGGGGCCACGAGCGAATTGCAGCCCTCGACCGCCTCCCCGCCGGCGCTCGGCTCATTACCGACGTCCCGCGTGCGACGGTCGCCGAGGCTTGGCGGCGCAGCCTCTTCGCCGTGGTGCCGTCGGTTTGCCCCGAGGCTTTCGGCCTCGTCGCCCTCGAGGCGATGCTCTTCGGACGCCCGGCGATCGTGTCCGACATCGGCGGCCTCCGCGAACTCGTCACCGATGGCGTCTCCGGGCTCGTCGTCCGCCCCGGGGACGTCGCGGATCTCCGTACCGCCCTCGACCGGCTGGCCGGTGATCCGGCCCTACGGCAGCGGCTCGGCTCGGGCGCGCGAGCTGCCGCCATCCGCTTTCGCGCGGAGCGGGTCATTCCCGCAATCGAGTCCCTCTACGAGTCATTGAGGCGCTGAGACGGCGGGCTCACCAGTCGACGCCGACAGTCGCGTTGACGTCGCGGTAAAGCTTCGTGAGGTCGGGGCTGCGGAAGAGTCGGACCTCGACGCGCTGGCCGGCCGCGACGGCCGTGTCCGGCCTGTAGTCCCAGTGCCCGCCGTCTGGCAGCGCCGACATCGTCGACCCAATCAGGCGACCGTCGAGCTCGAGCTCCAGCCGATATAGCACTGTCGTTCGCTCATGGTTGATGACCTCGACAGCGACTTGCCCGTCTCCGGCGGATCCGGGGCTGATCGACAGGGATGAATATAAGCCCTCGCCGGGTGCCGTTGCGGAGAGGCGCAGCGCGAACGCGACGCCGACGAGTAGGACGGCGGCGAGGTAGAGGATCGCGGGTCGGGCGAGGCGCCTGGGGGCGCGGAGCGGCGTGAATGTCGGTCCAATCGGCGTGCCGCGACGCACCATGACCGCCGACGCGAGGACGCCGACCAGGGCTGCCGCGGCGATGAGCTGGGGGCGCCCGATCCCGAAGGGGCTTACGGTGAGCACCAGCGCCACCGCGACGGGCAGCGCCAGCGCGATGGACAGCGACAGCGCCAGTCGGCCGCCCACGCCCATTCGCGTCGGGACGATGGCGCGGCCCACGGCATCGCCGACGAGAAGCCCGACGACGAGCGCGGCGATGGCGCGGAGGGCGACCGGAACGGGTAGGACGAGGACGATGAGCGCTGCGACAAAGGCGCCGATCGGAGCGGCCCGCGATGGCGGGACGGTAGGACGCCGCCAGCGAGGGAAGGGGGGCAGGCGCCGGGTCATCGGCCTCGCCAGATGCGGCTGACATCGTAGATCCTGATGCTGCCGCTGTCGTAGATCCGGTTCGTCCGCGGGTCGTCGAACTTTGCGATGGCGGTTGCGACGGACCAGTCACCGAGGTACTCGTCGAACGCATCCGCGGCGGTCGCAACGCGGCGATCGACGAGCAGGTACTGGACGTCCCCGTCGGCCAGGGTCGCCCGTGCGTCAGCATCGAAGGTGCGCGCGAATATGACCCAGTTTGGGTCGATGCCGCCGCTGAGCGTCGTCATCGCGGTCTGCCGGCCGTACGAGCCGATGAGCAGGTGGTTCAGGGGATCGGCGCCCATCCGCGACAGGGGCGGCAGGTTGTGCCGCGCCCAATACGCGGCCGCGACGGATTCCTGGTTGACACCGCGCGGGGCCGAGCAGCAGAGGTACGGGCCTGGAAGCCGGTCTTGAATGCTCCAGCCGGCGACGACGCCACCGATGAACATGATCCCGATGAGGGCGCCGACCAAGAGCTGGCGGGCACGGATGCCGATGGCGGTGAGGAGCAGGGCGGCGATGACGATCGCAATAGGAATCGCGAGTGCGGCGAAGAAGAACTCCGACGACCGGTTGGCGGTCTCCCAGCCCCGAGGCGTGAGGCGCAGGAGGAGCGTCGCCGGATAGGCCGGAATGCCGATCAGGAGGACCGCCAAGAGTGGGTCCGGCAGTCGGCGCCGAAGGATCAGCGCGCCGCCCGCGACGCTGGCGAGGAAGACGAGTCCCACGCCCGCGAACGCTGACATCCGCTCCCATGGTGGGGCGCCGCCCGGCTGGTTGCCGCCGAATAGCTCACGTTGACCGCTGCCCGTCCTACCGGCGCCCAGGAAGCCCGCCACGAGTGCCAGTCCCTGGCCTACCGCGCCGCCGATCACTGGCGCGAGGTAGGCGATCGCGACCGGTGCCGCCACGATGATCCAGCCGAAGGTCGTCAGTGCGCTCAGCAGCGAGATCGACCATGGCGCGCGGTGGTCGCGTGCCCGTCCGCGGCGGTGCATCGCCTCGACGACCCCACTCCAGCCGCCGAGCAGTGCCGTCAAAGCGACGGCGGTCAGGTGATGGGAGACGGCGGTGGCGCCGGCCGCGAGGATCGCCGCGACCCATAGACCATGTGCGATGCGCTCGTCACGCGTCCTCGACCAGCGGAGGGCAAGGAAGACGCATGCCGCGGCGAAGGTGAACGCGATCGTCTCGTACTTGAACGCGGCGTTGAAGAAGAGGAAGTTCGGGTTCGTCATGTAGACGACGGCGCCGATCGCCCCGACGCGGTGACTCCGCGATGCGACGGAGAGCGTCGAGTAGAGGACGATGATGAACCCGATGCGCGCGGCCGCGACGACGATGAGGCCGGCGTGGAAGATCGAGATCCCGCCCATCTCCACGAGGGCAGCCGTGGCCGACTCGAGGGCCGGGTAGCGCGCGCTCGTCGGCAGGAGCGGATTGTCGGCGAAGAGACGGCTGGTCTGAATGATGTCGTCGGTCGTCCGCCAATGGAGGAACTCGTCGTGGAGGCTGAATGCGAGGGGGCTGTGCAGGACTTTGACGAGGTAGAGGGCCAGCGCGAGGGTGAACACCAAAGCCAGCGCCTCGCCCTGGCGGACGTCGCGCATCATCAGGCGCTGCGCGTGCGGCAGGAAGATGAGGAGGATGCCGGCCCAGAAGAGCGCGTTCGGATGCCACCCACTCACCGTCGCCTGGTCGTCGGCGACGCCGACAAGCAGGAGGCCGACCGCGGCGACGCACGCCAGGATCGGGGCCGCCCCGAGGAGTGGCCGCTTCGGAGGAACGACGATCCGTTCACGCTTGTGGCGCCGAGCGGCACGTGCGCACGACGAGGGCGCATGTCCCATCGGGCATGCCGGCGGCAGGAGCTCTCCGTTCCGGAAGCCCTGGATCAGACGGCGCCCGCAGGTCCGACAGTACGCCGCCTGTCGTGTGGCTCCGCTACCTGCTCGATTCCCCAGCATTCACGGCATGGTAGCCGGTCGACACCGAGCGCCTGATCGGGGAGCCCCGGCCGGGGAGCCGGTCCCGCCGCGGACGACCTATCCCTCTACGGCCAGGTCCCGACCCAATCGACCTCGAGCGCGGGGTTCGTCGGCGTCGAGCCATCTGGCCCGATGTTCTTGAACCAGACTCCGACCGCCATCTGGAGCAACATGAACTGCGGACGCATCTCCGGGATCGCGTGCCGCGCCACCTCACGCCCGTCGAGTCGCGCGATCGCGACGCCCGGGTGCCACTCCATCTCGTAGACGTGGAACGCGGTGGAGTAGTCGGCTGGGAGCGCGATCCCGGCGCACGGCCGCCCGGAGGTGTTGATCATGCAGAACGTGTAGCCGGCCCTGCCCGGTTCGGGATAGGCCTCGATGACGTCCATCTCGTCGTACCGCGTCGGGTCCAACATCCAGAAGGCTGGCCAGAGGGCGTATCCGGCGGGGATCTTCATCGACGCCCGAAAGATGCCGTATTGCTGGGTGTACTTGCCGCGCGTCGAGATGTATGACTGCTTCCAGCTCCCGTCAGATTCGCGCAGAGCCTTCAGCTTGAGAGTCCCATTGCTTACCTGGAGGAGGCGAGGATCGGCTGAGAACATCGCGTAGCGATTCATGTTGTCGTCGGTGCCGACCATCGCCATATCCCATCCCCACCGCGCGGGATTCAGGGCGCTCCCGTCGAAGCTGTCCGCCCAGATCGCGTCAGCCGGCATCGCCGGTCGCGTTCCACTGAACGTCGGGGGTGTCGGCGTCGGCACGGGGGTCGGTCGAAGCGTCGGGACTGGCGTTGCCGGCACCGGGGTCGGGGCCGGCGTTGCCCGGTGTGGCGTCACAATGGGCGTGGGCGTCGCGACGCTGGTTGGCACCGCGGTGAGGCGTGGCGTTGCGGTGGCCTGCACCGTCGACGGTGCGATTGGTGGGTCGGTCGGTGCGACCGCGGGCGGCGAGCTCGGAATCGCAGGCGATGGGCTCGAGGTGGTCGGCTCATCGACGACCTCGAATGGCGCGCTCGCGAGCGCAGTGACGTCGCCGGCAGCTGCAACGGCGCTCTTGCGCGCCCCTGACTTGCCAGCTGCCCCGACCAGCACCATCGTAACGGTATGGCGGCCGAGTCCGGTCGTTGGGACGACGAAACGCAGGATCGTGGTGCCATTTCCGGCGCCGGAGGTCTTCGCGGCCGGCATCCCCGTCGCATCGCCGTCCCATTCCAGCTGAAGCCGAGTGCTCGCGTCGACGCCGCTGACCCGCACAACGATGATCTGTCCCGCTACGCCCGAGCTCGGGGTCAGCGTGAGCAGCCTCGTGTCGGCATGGGCGACCATCATCAGCGGAAGGATGATCGCCGCCGAGACCACGATCATGATGCCGGTCGCGAGCCAGTCGCGCGTCGTTCTCGTCTGTGGGGGGGAGACTGGTTGGCGCGGCTGCACCCATCGAGTTCCGTCCCAGGTCATGCGGACCCTCGTGCTCGTATGGGCCGCCAGAATGCGTTCGGCCCTCGTGACGGCAACCCTAGCCAAGCGTGCTAGGTCGGGGCCATAGCGCATTCGTCACGTTTGGACAGCCCGATCGCGTCACTCCCGGACTGGTACGACGCGCCGCTGATGACCTGCGCGTCGCTTCCGCGGATCGCGGAACAGCACAGAACGGTTCAGCCGTGGGCGGCAGGTTGCCCCAACAGGTCCTCCAGCCACGCATCTTGGCTGAAATGCGTGTACTGCTCGGCGCGAAGGGCATCGGCGATGCGTCCGGCTGGAAGCTCGACGTCACGGTACGTCAGGACAGCGTCTTGCGGAACGCCGCGCTTCATCACGCATCTCTCGGCGAGGCCCTCGGGCAGGTATCGACCGGTCCGCATCTCGTCCGTGTTGACGGCCTCGCCGTAGGTCGTGTAGCCACCATATGGGTCGAGGATCTCCCCTGCCTTGAGGTCCCGCTTCGCGCACGCGCAGACCTCCACCACCGGGCCGCCGAGGGGCGGGGCGACGTTGTCGCCGAACAGCACGACCCGCGCAATCGCATTCGGCACCTCGAAATGTACGAGGTGATACGGGACGTAGAACGTATAGAGCGGGCCTGGCCCCATCTTGTAGAGCTCGAGATAATGACGCTGCTTGGGATCGTCGTGCTCGGCAAGCACGAAGACTTTGGCCGCCTTCGGGCCGACGGTGTAGTCGATGATTCCCCCGAGCTCTCGGAGCTGATCGACGTCATACAGGCTCGGCAGCTCGGTGACGTCGCCGTCGAATTCGAGTCCGCGCGACATCCCTCGGCTGAGGACGCCAAAGCCGGTGGCGTTTGCCACGATCGTCTGCTCAAAGCTGATCTTCGAGCCGTCCGCGAAGCTCGTGACCATATACGGGTTCTGGCCCCACCGCTCCGCGAAGCCCTGCTGCGTGGTCGGGTTGCGATAGCGGTCCTGTAGCCCCTTCACGTTTCCGACGACGCGTGGTCGCAGCCCGAGGCCACGGACCCAACGGACGAGATTCATCTCCAGCCCCGGCTCGTCGCCATCGCAGGCCGACATGATCACGCCATGGTGCCGCGCTTTGACCTGCAGGATGGGACCGATGGTGGCGTCGATCTCCGCGTTCATCAACACGACGTGGATGCCGTGCGCGAACGCCTCGAGAACGACGCGCGCGCCGTATTCGACCGAGCCGGTGACGTCGACAATGACATCGATCTGCGGCGAGCGCGCCACCAGCAGCGGATCGTCGGTCACCACTGGCCGCCCGGCGGCGATCGCGGCATCGAGCTGGGCCTGGGTTTCGGCCCGAGCCGGATCGTCGGCACCGGCATAAGCGTACGCCGCCATCGCGCGCTCGACATGCTGGTTCGCGATCGCGGCCATGCGCATGCCGGGCACGCTGTGCATGATCTGGTTGGCGAGGCCCTGCCCCATGAAACCGGCCCCCACCATGCCGACGCGGATGGGGCGGCCCTCGGCCTCGCGCGCGGCGAGCGCCGCGTCGACGAGAATCATCGGTCCACCGCCATCCGCGATCGCACCATCTCCTCGACCGTAACAAGCAGCTCCCATGCGGCATCCTTCGGGCTCATCTCGCTTACCGGCAGCGGCCAGCTGATGCCCAGCCTCGGATCGTCGAAGCGAAGTCCGAACTCGACCTCCGGTGCGTACCGCTCACCGACCATGTAGGTCGTTTCAGTCATGTCTTCGAGGACCTGGTACCCGTGCGCGAAGCGACGCGGCACGTAGAGCCCGCGGCCGTTGTCCGCTGAGAGCTCCACCGCCACGTGCGAGAGGTGCGTCGGCGACTCGGGACGGAGATCCACGATGACGTCGAGGATGGCGCCCCGGGTGCAGCGCACGTACTTCGTCTCCGCCTTCGGCGGGAACTGGAAGTGCATCCCGCGCAACGTGCCACGTCGCTGGTTCATGGCGACGTTGGCCTGCGCGATCACCGTCTCGAGTCCGTGCTCGGTGAACTCGTCCTGGCAGAACATCCGAGCGAAGTAGCCGCGGTCATCTTCGCGACGTTCGAGGTCGACGACATATGCTCCGCCGAGCGCCGTCTCGGTGAAGATCATGACCGTTCCTCCCGGGCGCGCCAGCGCAGCGTCTCGTCGAGCTGCCGAGTCGCCAGGAGATGCGTGAGCTGGTCGAGTCGAGTGTATGAGCGGCTCGTGAAGGCTGTCGCGTCGAGATCGACCTGTGCGAAGATGTCCGCGAGCTGTTTCGCACCGCTGCGCGCATCCCATCGGCAGCGAAAGCCGGGCAGCGCCCTACGGATCTTGTCGAAGCTGACACGGTAGCTGCGGTTGTCACTCGACGGCGGGCCGAATGAGTTGGTCGCACCCGGGACCGTCTCCGCGACGATCTCGGCGATCTCGCGAACGCGATAGTTCTGCTCGTCACTGCCGACGTTGAAGATCTGCCCGTGGATTGCCTCGACCGGTGCGCGAAGCACCTCCACGACCGCCGCGGTGGTGTCGAGGATATGGGCGAGCGGTCGCCACGGCGTGCCGTCGGACAGCATCTTCACCTCGCCGGTCGTCCACGCGACGCCCATTAGGTTGTTGAGGACGACGTCGAACCGCAGCCGTGGGCTCGCCCCGAAGGCGGTGGCGTTGCGGAGCATCGTCGGATGGAAGGTGTCGCTCGTCATGCGGGTGAGGTCGCCCTCGACGAGCACCTTGCAGCGAGCATACGCAGTCTGCGGATTCGTCACAGACGACTCGTCGACGGTCTCGTCGGCGGCGACGCCGTAGACGCTGCACGAGGACATGTAGACGAAGCGCTCCACGCCAGCGTCACGCGCCATCGTCGCAAGGTGGATGCTGCCGCGATGGTTGATGGCATACGTCGCATTGGGAGCAAGCTGGCCGAGCGGATCGTTCGACAGCTCCGCGAGGTGGACGACCGCGTCGAACCCGCGCAAGTCGTCAACGGTGAGGTCGCGCGTGTCGCCCGTCACCGTCGCCGGGGTACGCCGCACGCCGGGGTACAGCCACGCCCCGCGGTAGTACCCGGTATCAAGTCCGTGAACCTCGAACCCTACTCCGAGGAGGGCATCGCCCATCACGGTACCGATATAGCCGTCTGACCCGGTCAGCAGTACTTTCATGCAAGCACCAGCTTCGTGCAATGGAATGCTTCGGCGTAGCCGTCCGGGGCCCCGCACTCGATGCCCCGCAGCCGCATCAGGCTGCGGAATGTCTCGTCCGAGAACCAAGCGCGCGTCCGCTGGCTCGGGAAGCTCCGGTTCAGGTGAGAGAGCTTGGCATCGACGACACGTGTCGGCAATCGAACATAGACGGATGGGCGTCCCAGATCGCCATCGTACTTGGGAATCTCGTACTCGAGGACGAGGTGATTGCGGAACGTCGTGACAGCATGCTCCGCGACGGTCCGATGGTCCTGGTGAGCGTCGCCGCGCCACGGGACGAGAACGAGGTCCGGTGCTTCGACGCCGCCGAGCGCGTCGAAGTATTGCTTCAATGCGCGCTCGTACGGGAAGTAGCGCTCGGGGAACGCCTCGACCTCGAGGCGAGCCAGGCGCGGGCCGAGGAGCGTGGTCGCGCTCGCCCGTGCCTCTGCCTCGCGATCACCGTCGGCGCTCAGCACGATCCACGTCACGCGTAGCTCCGGAACCCGCTCCCCAAGCAGCAGCAGCGTCCCGCCGCAGCCGATCTCGATGTCATCCGAGTGGGCGCCGATTACGAGCACGCGGTTGACATTGAGTCCCTGCTCACCGAGGAGATGCATCTCAGACGCTGGCCTCGCGGGGACGCTTCCAGATCTGCCAGGGCGCGTCGCCGACCGCCAGACGCGACTCGAGCTGGTGGAAGTCCTTGAAGGTGTCCATCGCCTGCCAGAACCCTTCGAACCGATAGGCATGGAGCTGGTCGGCCGCAATGAGGCGCTGGAAGCCCTCGACGACGAGCTCCTCACCCGCGCCGAGAACGTCGAAGATGCCCTGCGTGAGGATGAAGAACCCGGCGTTGAACCACACGTCCGACTCGGCGAGGGGCTCGATCGCCGAACAGCTCCCGCTCTCGTCGACCCGCGCGATGTGGAACGACAGGGGGGAGTGGACGACGAGAAAGCTCGCGGCCTTGCGGCTCCGCTCGAAGTCGTGGATCTGGTCGGGGAGCCAGAGGTCGCTCAGTCCGTCGGCGTAGTTGGCGAGGAACGTCGTCTCTCCCTCGAGGTGGCTGCGAACGGCGAGGAGTCGCTCGCCGATCGTCGACGTACGCCCGGTGTCGGCGAAGGTGATCTCCCAGTCGTTGATGTCCGAGTTGAGGAGGTCAAGTCGGCGGCCCCCCTCGCTCAGGACGAAGTCGTTGGAGATCCACTCCTTGTAGTTGAGGAAGTAGTCCTTGATGACCTCGCTCTTGTAGCCGAGGCAGAGCACGAACTGGCGGTGACCGAAGTGGGCGTAGTACTTCATGAGGTGCCACAGGATCGGCCGATCGCCGAGCGGCACCATCGGCTTCGGGACCGATTGCGTGGCGTCGCGGATCCGCATCCCCTCGCCGCCGCAGAAGAGTACGACCTTCACGGGAGTCCTCCACTCCTCGCGCTGGTGGCTGGCGCGATGCTCCGCACAGCCGATGCGGGCAACCAGCCGCTGTCGCGCGCAGGCTGGCGACGAGTTGGAGATCGCCGCCGCCCGAGCCTGAGGATACACGGGGCCAATTTCGGTCCGTCACGCTACCGGTAGTACCCCTCGATGGTCATGGCCGCAGCGTTGTGCGCAGGTGATCGCCGAGACGGACCGCGAGGGCGATGACCGTCAGCGTCGGGTTGGCGTAGCCATGGCCCGTCGGGACGACCGAGCTCCCCGCCAGGTAGAGGTGATCCGTCCCGTGGACGCGGCACGCCGCATCCACGACCCCGAACCGCGGGTCCACATCGATGCGCGTGGTTCCCATCGGGTGATGGACGCCGGAGAAGCGCTCGGCCGAGCGCGAAGACGTCGCCGGGCCCGTGCTGCGCAACCCGCGTCACGAGACCGGATCCCGCGGCTCGCACCGGCGACGGGGTTCCCGTCCACCACGTTTCGAGTTCGTAGTCGAACGGGGCGCCACTCCAGAGTCGGTTTGCGCGCTCGTGGTACGGCACCATCCCGGCCGCGTCGAGCGGCCAGCCGCTCATCTCCTGCTCAGCGCTACGCTGGAGGTCGAGCGGCTCGGGCGGCAGGGTCCGCGCGTACCGACGCCCGTCATCGGGCACGGTGCGATCGATCCAGAGGTTGGCGATGCCACCGAACTGCCGCCGGCGCCCTGGCGAGTGCATCCGGCTCGTAGAACGGCGAGGCGACCGGCCACGGCTCATCTCCTGGGCATCGGCGCCGAAGCCAGAGCCGCCGCTTTCGACGATGACGATCTCGAGCCCGCTGTCGAGCAGCTGCAGCGCGACCGCGATCCCCGCCTGCCCGGCGCCGACGACGCAGACGTCCGCCTCGATCCGGTCGCCGCTCACGCGTCGACCCGCGCTCGCCACGCGGCGGCGATGAGATCGGCGATCGCGAGGGATGAGGTTGCCGCCGGCGACGGGGCATTGCGGACGTGGATCGCGGTGTCGTGGGCGTCGATCCGGAAGTCGTCGACGAGGGAGCCGTCGAGGCCGACCGCCTGGGCCCTGATCCCCGCCGGGCCGGGCAGGAGGTCATCTTCGGCGATCTCCGGCACGTAGCGACGCAGCGCCGACGCGAAGGCGGCCCGCGAGACGTCGCGCCACTGCTCCGCCAGCCCGGTCCTCCAGTGGCGAAGCGCAACCCGCCAGAAGCCGCGGAACGAGAGCGAATCCCAAGTGTCGGCCAGCCGGACGTCGGTGCGTCGATAGCGCTCGCGGGCGAACGCGAACACTGCGTTCGGCCCGGCCCATACCGTCCCGTCGTGGCGGCGCGTGAAATGGACGCCGAGGAATGGGAACGTTGGATCCGGCACCGGGTAGATCAGTGATCGGCAGAGATGCGCGCGCTCCGGGCGGACGACGTAGTAGTCGCCGCGGAATGGCACGATCCTGAGCCGATGTCGGGCCGCCCGGTCGGTCATCCCCGCGACTCGGTCCGACTGGAGGCCTGCGCAGCTGATGAGGCTTCGGGCACGATGCGAGCCCCTGGTCGTCTCCACGGCAATTTCGCCCGGTCGTGCGTCGATGTGCTGCACCTCAGCCCCGAAAAGGATCTCTCCGCCGCGCTCGATGACGTCGTCGGCCAGCGCGCGCGCCACCGCGACGTAATCGACGGTCCCGGTGGCCGGAGAATGGATCGCGGCGACGCCGTTCACCGCGGGCTCGAGCTCGCGCAGCCGGTCCGGGCCAATGAGCTCGGCACCCTCGACACCGTTCGCGACCGCACGTCGCATCAGTTCGTGCAGGGCTGGAATCTCGCCGGTGTCGAGCGCGACGATCACTTTGCCGGTGCGCTGCCACGGGATGCCGCGCGCATCGCAGTAGGCGGTCAGCTGGTCGGCGCCGCGAACGCAGAGTCGTGCCTTCAGCGAGCCCGGCGCGTAGTAGACGCCACGGTGGACGACGCCGGAATTCCGGCCCGTTTGGTGCCGAGCGACCGCCGCCTCTTTCTCGACCACCAAGACTCGCAGGCTCGGCCGGTCCAGGAGGAGGCGCCGCGCGGTGGCGAGCCCCAGGATCCCAGCGCCGATGACAACGACGTCGAGCGCGCTCGGCGGCGACGTGCCGGTCAATGTGATTGGGTCTTCCATGCTTGGCCCTCGGCCGTGTCGCGCACCTCCACGCCCAGCGCCGCCAGCTCGTCCCGCAATGCGTCGGATGCTGCGAAATCGCGCGCCGCGCGCGCGGTGGCGCGGCGCGCGAGCAGCTCGCCCGCGCCAGCCGGCAGCTTGGCGGAAGTGGCCGGCACACCGCCGGTGACGCCGACACCCATCACGCGGTCGAAATCCACGAGCAGCGCTCGCTTCTCGGCCGGGGCCAGGTCGCTCGCCGATGCCACCTCGTGGGCAATGGCGACGCCCCGCGGCGTGCCGAGGTCGTCGGCGATGGCGGCGACGAAGCGGGCCCGATAGCCGGCGACCGGCTCGGCGGCGAGGTCGGCGGCGGCGGCATCGGTCTCGGTGGCGGCGGACGCTGCGCGGCGCAGGCGCGCCAGGCCCGCGCGGGCGGCGTGCATCGCGTCGGCGGTGAAGTCGAGCTTGCTGCGGTAGTGCGCGGTAAGCGCCAGGTAGCGGAAGGCGAGTGGCTCGAAGCCCTTCGCCGGCAGGTCCGTGACGCGGATGATGTTGCCGGTCGACTTCGCCATCTTCTCGTCGCCGAGGGTCAGGAACTCGCCGTGCATCCAGACCCTGACGACCTGGTGCCCGAGCGCCCCCTCCGACTGCGCGATCTCGTCCTCGTGGTGCGGAAACTTGTTGTCGATCCCGCCGGTGTGGATATCGACCTGCTCCCCGAGGTGGACGAGGCTCATCGCCGAGCATTCGATGTGCCAACCGGGGAAGCCTTCGCCCCACGGTGACGGCCAGCGCATGAGCCGATGCTCGCCGGCCGCCTTCCAGAGCGCGAAGTCCACCGGTGCCCGCTTGTCCGGCTCGAGCTCGACGCGGTGCCCGGGCTGCATGGCGTCCACCCGCTGCCCGGAGAGCTTGCCGTAGCCCGGAAAGGCGGCGACGTCGAAGTAGACGTTGCCGTTCGTCTGGTAGGCGAGACCCTTGTCGAGCAGGACCTGCGTCATCTCGATCATCGGACCGATGTGCTCGGTCGCCTTCGGGAGCACGTGCGCCGGCAGGATGTTGATCGCCGCCTCGTCGGCCAGCCAGGCGTCGGTGTAGAACGCGGCGATCTCGAACGGGCTCTTGCCCTCCGTCTCCGCAGCGAGCTCCATCCGGTCCTGGTCGGTGTCATCGCGCATGTGGCCGACGTCGGTGATGTTCTTGACATGCCGCACCTCGTACCCGAGGTACTCGAGGCTCCTGCGCAGGATGTCGGCGAAGAGGAAGCTCCTGATGTTGCCGATGTGCGCGTAGCGATACACCGTCGGCCCGCACGTGTAGATCCCGACCCTGCCGGGCACATGGGGCTCGAGCGCCTCCACGCGTCGGGTCCGGGAGTTATAGAGCTGGATGGGGGCGGGCATGACGAGAACCGTGACGAGGGAAGCTGGAGTGCGGATTGTACCGATCGCCGGGCAGCACGAGGCGTCGACTGTTCTGGAAACCAGAACACTCCCCCGGCGAGCCTGCCCATTGTCGCCAGCGTCGCTTACGCGCGGCTTAGCGCTCTGTTGTGGCCCGTGGGCACACGAGGCGCACGGCCCCCGGTTCGGCGCGGCAGTATGCTCAGCCGATGCCCGAACTCGACGCCTCCGCCACCTATCCGCTGACCCTCGGCGAGGAGCCGGCGTTCTGTCCGGCATGCGGCAAGCGCCTCGCGGCGCAGCAGCTGGAGGCGGACCACCGGGCGCGGCTCGTCTGCCCGAAGGGCCACGTCACCTGGCGCAACCCACGGATCGTGGTGGGCGCCCTCCCGATCCGCGACGGTCGCGTTCACCTCGCGCGGCGGGCGATCGAGCCGGCGATGGGGCGCTGGAGCTACCCGGGCGGCTTC
Source organism: Candidatus Limnocylindria bacterium (assembly GCA_038209995.1). Classification (GTDB taxonomy): domain Bacteria; phylum Chloroflexota; class Limnocylindria; order QHBO01; family QHBO01; genus JAICQM01. Next base: position 31,418 of record JBBQXD010000014.1, read on the forward strand.
CTCGAGCTCGGCGAGGCGGCCGCGGAGGGGGCTCGCCGAGAGACGGAGGAGGAGACGCAGCTGCGGGTCCAGGTCGGCCGACTCATAGGTGCCTACAGCCGCCCGGAGGCAGGCGTCGTGACCCTCCTGTACGAGGCGGACGTGGTCGGTGGCGACGTGGCGCCGGGCGTCGAGACGAGCGAGGTGCGGGCTTTCGGACCCGACGAGATCCCGTGGGACGAGCTTGCGTTCTCGACCGCCGAGAGTGGCCTGCGCGACTGGGTGGCATCACTCCCGGGCCGCGGGCCCCGCTTCGAGCCGGAGCTCTACGTCGAGGGCGATCCGCCTCCGAGCTGACCGATGTTGGCGGTGCTGCCACGCACCACCTGTGAGCGCAGGGGGAGGCCCCTGCCGAGGACGATGCCGTAGGCGGCCGCGGCGAGGATCGGCGCCAGCTGGCGGCCCAGGACGTCGGACCCGGTCAGGGATCCGACGCCGGCGGCCAGGAGGGCCCAGGCGAGCAGGGCGAACAGCGGGGCGGCCGCGGAGAGGGTGGCGCGAGCGGTGAAGAAGCGGCCGAAGAAGTAGGCGAAGGTCATCCCGACCATCGCGCCCGCGGCCTGCACGAGGGCGAAGCCGATCACGAAGGCCAGCGACGGGGTCAGATCCGCGGTTGTCAGCAGCGTCGCCGCGAGCGGGGTGAGCGGGGCGAGCGGGTCGCCGGCCACGATCGCGGCGGCGATCATCGCCACCGCGAGCCAGACGTAGGCTGCGGCGAGCCCGGTCACGAAGCCGCGATACGCGAGTCGCAGCCCATTCACCTCGGTCATCTCGAGCCCACCGTACGGCTCGCGCGGCGGCCGGAGCAGCGGACCGATGGTCATCCCCCGCGCCGTACTCGCGGGAGGCCGGAGGGAGCCGGCGCGTCCGCGATCGGCGCGGAGCGTCTAGGTGAGGCGGCGGAAGACCGCGACCGCGTTCTGGCCGCCGAAGCCGAAGCCGTTGATGATCGCCACCTCGACGGCCATCCGCCGTGCCTCGTTCGGAACGTAGTCGAGGTCGCACGCGGGGTCGGGAGTCACGTAGTTGATCGTCGGCGGGACGATGCCGTCGCGGATCGCCAGCACCGCGGCGATGGCGGACATCGCCCCGGCGGCACCCAACGTGTGGCCGACCATGCTCTTGTTGCTGCTCACCGCGAGGCGGTCGGCATGGTCGCCGAACGCGGCGCGAATCGCCTTCGTCTCGGTGGCGTCGTTGAGCGGGGTGGAGGTGCCATGGGCGACGATGTAGTCGACCTGCTCCATCTCCATGTGCGCGTCACGCAGCGCGCGCCGCATGGCGAGCATGGCGCCGTAGCCGGACGGGTCCGGCGCGCTGATGTGGTATGCGTCGCCGGTCAGCGCGCCGCCCGCGATCTCGGCCAGGATCGTGGCGCCGCGCCGCTCGGCGTGCTCGAGGGCCTCCACGACGAAGATGCCGGCCGCCTCCCCGAACACGAAGCCGTCGCGATCGGCCTCGAAGGGACGGGACGCCTGCTCGGGAACGTCGTTGCGCTTCGACAGGGCACCCATGTTCGCCAGCGCCGCGAAGGCGACCGGCAGGATGGCCGATTCGGTGCCGCCGGCGATGACGACGTCAACATCGCCGTGCTCGATCATGCGCTGTGCCTCGACGAACGCCTGCACCCCGGACGCGCAGGCCGCAACGTTCGTCACCACCGGGCCACGGGTGCCGTTCTGGATGCTGATCTGGCAGGCCGCCATCGACGGCGAGAGCATCGGCACCATGAACGGGCTCACCCGCCGGCCGCCCTGCTCGAGGAACGTCTGCTCGCCGAGCGCCACGTCGCCGATTCCGCCACCGCCGGTGTTGACGACGACCGCGATGTCGTCGCGGTTCGCATCGCCGATCTCGAGCCCCGAGGCATCGATCGCCTGGCGGGCGGCGGCCACGGCGAGCTGGCTGAAGCGGCTCATGCGCCGCGCCGCCTTGAAGTCGATCCAGGCCTTGGGATCGAAGCCCTTGACCTCGGCCGCGATCTGGACCTCCTCCGCGGACGGATCGTAGGCGGTGATGCGCCCCACCCCGCTCACCCCGGCGGTGAGGCTCGCCCAGTAGCTCTCGACGTCGTTGCCGATCGGTGTCAGCGCGCCCATGCCGGTGACGACGGCGCGGCGCGCAGGGTCACGCGGCGGTGGCGGGCGGGTCATCGTCGGTATCAGTCTTCGAAGCGGCGCAGGATGACGGTCGAGTTGTGCCCGCCGAGGCCCATCGAATTCGAGAGCGCCACCCGCACATCGGCGGAGCGAGCCTCATTCGGCACGTAGTCGAGGGTCAGCTCGGGATCGGGGTGGCGCAGGTTGATCGTCGGCGGGATGCAGCCGGTCGACACGACCTTGGCGCAGACGTAGGCCTCGATCGCGCCGGCGGCGCCCATGGCATGGCCGGTCATCGATTTCGTGCTGCTGACCGCCAGCCTGGCAGCGTGCTCGCCGAAAACCTCTTCGATGGCGATCGTCTCGTAGCGGTCGTTCAGCGGCGTCGAGGTGCCGTGGGCGTTGATGTAGTCGACCGCCTCGGGACCGATGGCGGCGCGCGCGAGCGCCGCCCGCATCGCGCGCTGGCTGCCCTCGCCGCGCTCCGCTGGCGCCGCCATGTGAAACGCGTCGGAGCTGGAGCCGTAGCCGATCACCTCGGCGATCGGAGTCGCGCCGCGCGCCCGCGCGTGCTCCAGCTCCTCGAGCACGAGCACGGCCGATCCTTCCGCGACGACGAAGCCGTTGCGGGTGGCGTCGAAGGGCCGCGACGCGAGCGTGGGGTCGTAAACGCCGGTGTCGGGGTCGATCGGCGAGCCGAGGGCGCGCATCTGCTGGAAGCCGGCGAAGGCGAGCGGCACGATCACCGCCTCGGTGCCTGCGCCGAGCATGAGGTCGGCCTGGCCGCGCACGATCGCCTCCATCGCCTCCCCGACGGCGTGGCCGCCGGTGGCGCAGGCGCTCACGACGGCCATGTTCGGCCCGCGGATGCCGTACTGGATGGCGACCATCCCCGAGGCGGCGTCGGGGATCATGTGCGGCAGGAGGAACGGGGAGACCCGCCCCGGGCCGCGCTCGAGGAGCGTCCTGATGCCGTCGCTGATCATCCCGATCCCGCCGATGCCGGTCCCGAACACCATGCCGAAGCGGTCCGCGTCGACCCCGCGCGAGATATGGCCGTCGTCGCCGAGCAGGCCGGCGTCCCGCAGCGCCTCGCCGGTCGCCGCGACCGCGAAATGCGTGTTCCGGTCATGACGTCGGACGTCCGGGCCGTCCATGTACTGCCGCGCGTCGAAGTCCTTGACCTCGCCGGCCACGTGGATCTCGAAATCGGTCGTGTCGAACAGGGTCACGTCGGCGATGCCGCTGCGGCCCGCCACGAGCGCATCCCAGGAGACGTCCGAACCGATGCCGACCGGCGAGACGATGCCGAGGCCGGTGACGACCGCGCGCCGCTCGCTCACGCTCCAGTCTCGGCGTCGCGGCCGGGGAGCCACATCTTGGACGCGCCGCCCGGCGCATCGACCGGATGGGTCTCGGCGTCCGGGCTGATGCGGCGGATCAGGCCCGACAGGACGCGCCCCGGCCCCACCTCGACGAAGTCGGTCACGCCGTCGGCGGCCATGCGCCGCACGGTGGCGGTCCATTGCACGCCATGCACCAGGTGGTCGGTCAGCTCGGTCCGCAGGCCCTCCGCGGTGTGGATGACCGTGGCGTGCACGTTGCCGAGCATCGGGACCTGGGGATCGCGGAACGGGATGCGCGTCAGGATGCGGCCGAACTCGTCGCGCGCTCGGCGCATGAGTGGCGAATGCGAGGCCACGCTCACGGTGAGGCGCACCGCCTTGCGGGCGCCGACCGTCTTGGAGAGCTCGAGCGCGAAGGCGAGCGCGGGGATGACGCCCGACAGCACGATCTGGCCGGGGGCGTTCGCGTTTGCGATGCTGATCTCGCCGTGCTCACGGGCGGCGTCCACGACCTCGTGGACCTGCGCGTCGGTGAGGCCGATGACGGCCCCCATGCCGCCCTCGATGCCCCGTTCCTGCATGATCCGGCCACGCTCGCGCACGAGGTGAATCGCGGTCTCGAAATCGATTGCGCCGGCCGCCACCGCGGCCGCGTACTGGCCGGCGGAGTGGCCGGCCATCGCGCGCGGGTTGAGCGTGATTCCCTGGCGAGCGGCCTGGTCGCGCATCGCTTCGAGGTAGGCGACCGAGGTCGCCAGGATCGCCGGCTGCGCGTTGATCGTCTCGTCGAGCTCCTCGGCCGGTCCCTCGAGGATGAGGCGCGAGATCGGGAAGCCGAGGGCGGCATCGGCGCGCTCGAGGACGGCCGCTGCCGCGGGCGAGCTGGCGACCAGCTCGGCTCCCATGCCGACGTATTGGGAACCCTGCCCGGGAAACACGAAGGCGTGGGAGCGCGGCGCGGCCTCGTTGGCTGCGGCGGAATCGGTCTGTTCGGTCATGAGATCGTGCTGTGGGGACCTGTGCGGAGTATATCCGTCGGCTGGGAGCACGTCGCGTGCTTGAGCTCGGGTCGCTCAGTCGGCGATCACGAAGCGGCCGATGACCTCGGCGAGGACGGGGAGGCCGAAGGCCAGTGCGCTCACCGGCACCCGCTCGTCGTGGGCATGGAACAGCGAGAGAAACGGCATGTCGGCGTCGAGCGCGAGCGGCGCGAAGCCGTAGGTCGGCGTGCCGAGCAGCGCGAGCGCCTTGGCGTCCGTGCCGGGGGTGATCATCATCGGCAGCGGCGTCACACCGGGGTCGGCGCGCCGAAGCGCGGCGTTCATGAGCTCGACGATCGGCGCGTCGGTAGCGGCCTCAACCGGGGGCATCGTCATTACCGCGCTGACGGTCACCTCGTCCCCGGCGAGATCCTGGAGATGGGCGAGAAACGCCGCCTGGTCCGTCCCGGGCAGGGTGCGAACGTCGATCTCCGCGTCACCGGAGCCGGGGATGACGTTCATCTTCTTGCCGGAGCGGACGACGTTGGGGGTGATCGTGTCGCGGAGCATCGCATCGAACGAGCGGCGCATCACCGGGTCGGCCACGGCGGCGGCGAGCGCGGCGGTGACATCGGCCTCGGAGCCGCGGTCGGCGGCGGCGGTGACCGCCTCGAGGCCCAGTCCGTCGAGGAAGCGGCGCACGACGGGAGCGAGGCGGACCGGCTTCGGCGCATCGGCCAGGCGGGTGATCGCGCGCGCCAGCTTGACAGTCGGGTTGTCGGGATGCGGCATGCTCCCGTGGCCGGGGGTCCCGGTGGCTGTCAGTCGGGTCCAGACGATCCCCTTCTCGGCGACCTGGATCGCGTAGAAGCGGCGGCCATCGAGGTGGATCGGGTAGCCCCCGAGCTCGTTGAGCGCCGCTGTCGCCGGCCTCCCGTCGGCGGCGGCGAAGAGGTCGGGACGCGTCCGCACCCAGTGCAATGCGCCGAACTCGCCGCCCGCCTCCTCGTCGGCGACGGCGGCGAGGATGAGGTCCCGGCGCCGCTCCGCTCCGGACCGATGTAGCGCCAGCATCGCGGACAGCTCCATGGCCAGCATATCCTTCATGTCGACGGCGCCGCGTCCCCAGACCACGCCGTCGATGAGCTCGGCGCCGAACGGGTCGTGCGCCCATGCCTCCGCGTCGACCGGCACCACATCGAGATGGGAGAGAAGCACGAGCGGTGGCTCCGGATTCGAGACGGTGGCGGGAAGCCGAGCGAAGCAGCTGCCGCGACCGGGAGCCGCATCCAGCACCTCGGCCTCGATCCCGCCATCCCCCAGCAGCTCGGCGCAGTAGCGCGCCGCGGCGGTCTCGCCGCCCTGCGGGTCGCGGCCCGCCGCGACGCCGGGCCCGCCGGTCGGAGGGTTGACGCTCGGGATCCGGATCAGGTCGCGCAGGCGAGCCACGCAGGCGTCGATGTCGGTCGGAGCAATCGGGATGATCACGGCCCGCAACGATACCGTGGCCGCCGCTCCGCGATCAGCCGCTGACGGCCGGGCCGGCGTCCTCCCGCGGTTGCGCGCCACCGGCGACGCCGCGCATCGGCGCCCCGAGCCGCTCGTGGACGAGCACCGCCAGCGGCCACTCCGACGCGAGGAGGACGACCGATGCGACGAGCAGCACCGGCTCGCGGCTCGCGATGCCGAGGGCGAGGAGCGCGACGAGGAACAGAGCGTGGATCGCGACCCGGGTCGCGAACGCCGCCCGCACGTCGAGCATCGCGGTGCCCTCACCGTTCGGGGTGCCGCGTCGCGGCCCCCACACGCCGTAGGCGGCCGCCGCGCAGAACCCCGCGAGCGCGATGCCGAACAGCCAGAGGCCGCCGCCGGGGGCCGGGTCGACGAGCGGCCGCAGCACGCTGAACGGGACGAGCCCGACGAGGAGCAGGGCGAAGGCGGGGATCGGCACCAGAAGCTGCAGCCACTCGCGGGCCGGGCGGCCACGGGCCGCGTCACGCAGCCATCGGGCCAGGAAGGTGAAGGCGAGGGTCACGAACAGCCACGCGTAGAAGTTGCCGGCCGGGACTCCGAACCAGCCGTCGCTGGGACTGATGCCGCGCCATGTCCAGAGGCCCATCCGGATCGCGATCGCGTCGAACCCCAGGTCGAGGCTGATGGCGAGGACGCTGTCGACGAACGGCGCATAGCGCCGCCGCACGCCGAGGGCGTCGGTGATGCGCATGGCGCCGGCGATGATGAGCGCCCACGTGAGGCCGATGACCACCGGCGCGCGGTCGATGGTCAGGATGAAGTCGGCCGAGTAGTGATACGTCTCGAAGATGAGCTGGTCACCCTCCTCGAGCAGCAGGCCGAACGTTGCCGCGCTCACGAGCTCGAGGAGCGGCAAGCGGCCGCGGCGGTACGCGAGCCAGCCGGCGACGATGAAGAAGACGGCCACCGAGACCTCGAGGCCGAGGAAGAGCTGGCTCATGCTCCTTTACGGTAGCATGTTTTGCGATCAATGCGCCAGCACGCGGCCGAGGACCCCGACCGCAAGCACCGCGACGCCGCTCAGGACGGCGGGCAGCGGCAGGGTGAAGGCCAGGATGACGCAGCCGGCGCCGCCGATCAGCTGCAGGCCGCGCGGCCAGCGTCGGTGGGCACGATCCTGCGAGTACGCGGCCGCGTTGGCGACCGCGTAGTAGGTGAGCACGCCGAATGACGAGAAGCCGATCGCGCCGCGCAGATCCGTGAGCGCGACGAGCGCGATCACGGCCAGCGCGAGGGCCAGCTCGGCGCGGGCCGGGACCGCGTGGCGCCAGTCGATCGCGGCCAATGCCCGTGGCAGGTCGCCGTTGCGCGCCATGGCCAGCACCGTTCGTCCGACGCCGGCGATGAGGGCCAGCAGTGCACCCAGGCTCGCGACGACGGCGCCCACCCGGACCACGGGTTGTGCCCATCCGGCATGAACCGCATCGAGCGTGGTGGCGAGCGGCGCGCTCGAGGTCGCGAGCGCGCCCGGACCAGCCGCGAGCAGGGCGGCTCCGCCGACCAGGAGATAGACGACCACCGTGATCCCCAGCGCCAACGGGATGGCGCGCGGAATGGTAGTGGCCGGATCCCGGACCTCTTCGCCGAGCGTCGCGATTCGAGCGTAGCCGGCGAACGCGAAGAAGAGCAGCCCTGCCCCCTGGAGCAGGCCGAGCGGCCCGTGCGGCAGCTCGAGCGGCGCCAGGTTCGCGGCGTTCCCACCACCATTCACCAGGATGGCGCCGGTGAAGATCGCCAGCGCGGCCATCGAGGCGGCCACGAGAAGCCGAGCGAGAGCGGCCGTGCGGCTGATGCCGCGGAGATTGACCGCGGTGAGCGCGAGGACGGCGCCCACGCCGACGAGGCGCTGAAGCCAGGCCGGTCCCGGGACGGCGTAGGCGGCGAAGGTGAGCGCCATCGCTGCGCACGACGCCGTCTTGCCGGCCACGAAGCCCCATCCGGCGAGGAAGCCCCACCACGGCCCGAGTCGCTCGCGGCCATAGACGTAGGTGCCGCCCGAGGTCGGATACTCGGCCGCCAGCTGCGCCGATGCCACCGCGTTGCAGTACGCGATGACCGCCGCCAGCGCGAGGCCGATGAGGAGGCCGCTGCCGGCCGCGGCCGCGGCCGGGGCGAAGACCGAGAAGACGCCGGCCCCGATCATCGAGCCGAGCCCGATGACGACCGCGTCGAACGTGCCGAGGCGGCGAGCGAGGGCGGGGACCGTCACAGGGCGGCGGCGACGCGCTGGGCCGCCGCGAGCAGCTCCTCGTCGCTCACGTTCGGAAGGATGTCCTCCCAGAGCGGCAGCATGAAGTTCTTCGCCTCGAGCATGCCGAGCGGGCGGGGCATGAACCAGACGTGGAAATGGGCACCGCCATCACCCCAGCGAGACACGTGGACGCGGCCGACGTCGCCGAGCCCGAGGATCGCGCGCTCGATCCGCGCGGCGAGCAGTCCGAAGGCCGCGGCGGCCTCCGGCGAGAGGTCCTTGAACGAGTCGACATGCTCGCGGCTGGCCAGCCACACGACGCCCGGCAGGCTGCCGCCGACGGGTGGATGGAGGGTGAAGTGAGCGTCGGACCACACGGCTGCGGTCGCTCCGCCCTCGCAGATGCCGCACGGCTCGCCACCCGGCTCGCCGCGCCGCGGCGGCTCCGGGATGACGCGGGGCCCGGGCGCGCGGGTGGTGAGCGGCTCGAGGTAGGGAAGTTGCATCGGTTCTTGCTCCTCTTCGGTGGCGGATCAGCGATGGTGCGCCGCGCGCGCCGGCTCCGGTCCGGCGATGGCGGGAAGGCGTCCCGCGGCGCGTCGCGCGATCTCGTTGAACGGTCGGAGGCGGACGGTCAGCTCGGTGCGGGTGGCGCGAAACGCCTCGAGGCGTTCCTCCTCGCTGCCGGTGACTTCCGACGGGTCGTCGAGGTGCCAGTGGAGCGCGGAGTGCCGGCCCGGCAGGCTCGGGCACGCCTCGCGGGCACTGTTCGAGAGGGTCACGAGATAGTCGAACGGGTGATCGAGCAGCTCGGTCACCGGCTTGGCGCGAGCGGCATGCCAGTCGATCCCGACCTCCGCGAGCACGCGGACCGTCAGCGGGTGGACCGATGTCGGTCGCGTGCCGGCCGATCGCGCATCGAAGTCGCCGCCTCCGAAGCGGGCGAGCAGCGCCTCGGCGATCTGGCTGCGCGCGGAATTGCCATTGCACACGAACAGCACCCCGATTGGCTGATGGGTGCTGCCGGCAGCCACCGCGCCCGATGCCTCGATCGTGCGCTCGAGATCGACCAGCTCCAGCTCGAGCCGCTCGAGCTCCTCGCGTCGCTGCGCGATTCGCCGACGCTGGGTCTCGAGCGTCGCGGCCAGCGCGGGCTCGCCGGTTGCGGGGCTGAGGCAGCGCTCGGCGAGCCTCCCCGCCTCGGTCGGCACGAGACCGAGCCGCCGGAGGGTGAGGATGAGGCTGAGCCGCGCGAGATCCGCCTCGCTGTAGTCCCGGTAGCCGTTCGCGCGGCGGGCCGGGCGAGGAAGGATGCCCGCTGCCTCGTACCAGCGGACGCCGGAGGCCGAGATCCCGGCTCGTCGGGCGAGGTTGGAGATGTTCACGGGCGCAGCGTAAACCTTGTAGTAACTGCAAAGTCAAGTCACCTGATGCATGGGTCGTAGAATCCCGCCATGACGACCGAGGTCCGCGCTACCACCGTCCCGATCTACCTCGCCGGCTCGTTCGTCGAGGCCGGCACGCCGCTCGAGGTGCGCAACCCCGCCACCGACGAGCTCATCGCGACGACCTTTCAGGCAGGGCCCGACGAGCTGGAGCGGGCGACGGCGGCGGCGGTCGCGGCCTTCGACCGGACGCGCCGGCTGGCGAGCTTCGAGCGACGCGATGCGCTCGCGCATGTCGCGCAGCGAATCACCGACCACGCGGCCGAGCTCGCCGAGCTGCTGAGCCGCGAGTCTGGCAAGCCGATCCGGGATGCGAAGGGCGAGGTCGCCCGTGGCGCGCTCACCTTCCGCACCGCCGCCGAGGAGGCGCTGCGCATCAACGGGGAGTGGCTGCCGCTCGACTGGGCGCCGGCGAATCGCGGCCGGAGCGGGATCGTGCGGCGCTATCCCATCGGCCCCGTGGCGGGAATCAGCCCGTTCAACTTCCCGCTCAACCTGGCCGCGCACAAGGTCGCGCCGGCGATCGCCGCCGGCTGCAGCATCGTGCTCAAGCCACCGAGCGTCGATCCGCTGGTCATGCTCCGCATCGCCGAATTCATTGCCGAAACGGAGCTTCCGGAGGGTGCGGTGAGCATCCTGCCGATGGACCGCCCGACCGGCGATCGGATGGTGAGCGACGATCGGTTCAAGCTGCTCAGCTTCACCGGCTCGCCATCGGTCGGCTGGAAGATGAAGGCCGAGGCCGGCAGGAAGAAGGTCGTCCTCGAGCTGGGCGGTAACGCGGGTGCGATCGTCGACGAGACCGCGGACCTCGACTGGGCCGTCGAACGGCTCGTGTACGGCTCCTTCGCGTACTCCGGGCAGGTCTGCATCAGCGTGCAGCGCATCTACGTCGTCCGCGCCATCTACGACGAGTTCGAGCGGCGCTTTGTGGAGCGCGTGGCGAGCGTGAAGGTCGGGGATCCGCTCGACCCGGCGACCGACCTTGGACCGATGGTTGACGACCGGGCGGCAGCCCGCACCCACGAGTGGGTGAGCGAGGCGCTCGCCGATGGCGCACGCGCGCTGACCGGCGGCGCGCCGGATGGGCGCACGTATCCGCCCACCGTCCTCGTCGACGTCCCGCGCGAGGCGCGGATCTGCGGCGAGGAGGCGTTCGCGCCGGTCGTCAACCTCTTCGCGGTCGAGGATTTCGACGCCGCCATGCGGGAGATCAACGATTCGAGGTTCGGCCTGCAGTGTGGGGTCTTCACCGGCTCGCTGGAGCGCACGCTCCAGGCGCATGATGAGCTCGAGGTCGGCGGCGTCATCGTCAACGACATCCCGACCTGGCGGACCGATGCGATGCCCTACGGCGGCGTGAAGGACTCGGGGCTCGGCCGCGAGGGGCTTCGATGGAGCATCGACGACATGACCGAGCCGCGCCTGCTGGCGTTCGCCCGCCCACGGTGACCATCTCGGCGACCCGCTACGCCAGGGTCCTGCGGGCACACGAGCTGCGCGACGGCGAGCTGATCCCCGTCGACATCGACGGCACGCCGGTCGTCCTCGTGCGGCACGAGGGCGCCTTCTACGCCGTGCAGAACAACTGCAGCCACCGCGACTTTCCGCTCTCCGAGGCGGGTTTCGATCCCCGCGACGGCGTCCTCGTCTGCGCGTGGCACGGCGGTTGTTTCGACGTCCGCAGCGGGGAAGCGGTGATCCCGCCTGCCACCGACCCCGTCGAGACGTTCCCGGTGCGCGTCACCGCCGAGGGCTGGGTGGAGGTCGGGCTCACGGGGTCGCTCGCCGGCTGACGCGCCTAGTCCCTGGGAGCGTCGCCGCGGACGGCGCCGCGCATCCGATCCTGGCGCGCGCGCTCGAGGTTGTGCGCGGTGCTGACGAGCGCGATGTGGGTGAACGCCTGGGGGAAGTTGCCGAGCAGCTCGCCGCTCGCCGCGTCCCACTCCTCGCTGAACAGGCCGAGGTCATTGGAGGTGCCGATCAAGCGCTTGAATTGCCGTTCCGCCTCGGCCAGGTTGCCGCGCAGCGCATGGTTGTCGCAGAGCCAGAAGCTGCAGATGAGGAACGCCCCCTCGCGGCCGGTCAATCCCTCCACCCGCTCGTCGGCGCGGTAACGCTGGATGAGGCCGTCCGCGTCGGCGAGCTCGGTCTCGATGGCGCGGAGGGTGGCGGTCACCGCCGGCGCGTCGCCATGGATGAAGCCGACCAGCGGGAAGACGAGCGACGAGGCGTCGACCACCGTGTCGCCGAAGGACTGCACGAAGGCGCCGTCGGTGCGCCGTCCGCGCGCCATCACCCAGCGGTGGATGCGGGCGGCCTGCGTCCGCCAGCACTCGATCCGCTCCCGCTCCGCGTCCGTGCGACCAAGGATCTTGGCAAGCCGCTCGGCGCGGTCGAGCGCCACCCAGCACATGACCTTCGAGTAGGTGAAGTGCCGGTGGCCGCCACGGACCTCCCAGATGGAGGTGTCGGCGAGCCGCCAGCGACGGGCCGCCAGGTCGGCCAAGGCGGCGATGAGCTGCCATTCCCCATCGGTCACGACGTTGCCGGCCCGGGCGTCGAGGTAGGCGGCATCGAGGACCTCGCCATAGATGTCGAGCTGGCGCTGCCAGGCCGCGGCGTTGCCGATGCGCACCGGGCGTGATCCGCGATGACCGGCGAGATGGGAGAGCTCGCGCTCCCGATTGGCGGTGGCGCCGTCCACGCGATAGAGGACGAGCGGGTCGGCCACCTCGACGCAGACCCGCGCGAGCCAGGTCATGAACGCATCGGACTCGGCGCGATAGCCGAGGGTATGGAGCGCGAAGAGGGTGAACGACGCATCGCGCAGCCAGGTGAAGCGATAGTCCCAGTTCCGCTCGCCACCGATCGTCTCCGGCAGCGAGGTGGTGCCGGCGGCGACGAGCGCGCCGGTCGGATGGTAGGTGAGCAGCTTCAGGGTGATGGCGCTCCGCTCGACCTCCACGCGGTACGGCCCGTCATACGTCGCGAGCGCGGACCATTCCTCCCAGAAGGCGCGGGTGGCCTGCTCCCAGTCGTGCAGCAGCTCAAGCGTCACCGGTTCGTGGCGACGGCCGTCGCCATGCTCGACGCCCTCGCCGGCCATGTCGCCGGGCCCGTAGTCGATCGCCACGCCGAGCTCCTCGCCCGCGGTGAGCGAGACGGTCAGCCGCGCCTCGCCGCCGGCGATGGGGCCCCACGGTGCGGTCGCCGCCAGGTCGATCGCCCGTCCCGCCGCCCGCAGCTCGATCGTGCGACGCCGTGCATCCGGCGGCCCGACGAGCGCGAACCGCGGCCGCTGGACTGTCGCGTACGCCGGCCGGGGCCGGGCAACGACCGTGAGCTCCACCGGGCCCGCGGTGCAGCGCACGAGGCGCACGAGCTTCTGCCGCGCGAACGGCTGCGGGCCGAGCTCGCCGTCGCGCCCGTCGATGGCTGCGAAATCGGTCACCAGCAGCGAGGCGCCATCGCTGACGAGTGACGTCTCGAGGATGGCGGTATGCGGCACATAGCGGCGCCCGCTCGAGGCGAGACCGGGCGCCTCGAGGTGGAACGAGCCGCCGATATCGGGGTCGAGAATGCGGGCGAACACCGACGGCGCGTCGAAACGCGGCTGGCACCACCAGTCGATCGACGCCTCGCGGCTGACGAGCGCGATCGTCCGACAGTCGCCGATGGCGCCGTAGTCGCCGATCGGCGGCAGCGCCGACGTTCCCGGTGTCTCCATGTGGCGGAGGCTACTGCAAGCCGAGCGCCGATCGGTGCCACGTCGGCCATTCGGCGGTCCATCGGTATACTCGCCATCCGTGTCGATCGAGGCGCTCCCCTTCGTCAACTGGATCTTCTGGGCCCTGCTCGGCGCAGGGACGCTGCTCGTCGTGGGGCTCGCCGAGGTGGCCGGCGGTACGACCCGCGGCTATCGCCTGCTCATGGCCTGGATCGTCGCGATCTGCGCCGTCCTCCTCGTCATCAGCGATCTCAACCTCCCCTCGGATGCGGTCGGCTCGACGACCGTCGCCGTGCGGCGTCCGCTCGTCGTCGCCTTCGGTGGCGGGTCGCTCGCCTACCTGATGGCGAGCCACGCCCGCTGGCCCCGCGCGTGGCTGGCGGTGGGGACCGCCGTCGTCGGCCTGGCCGGGCTCGTGGCGCTCGCCCTCGCCGGCGGGACGCGGGCGCCCGGCCTGTTCGCCGTGCAGCTCCTCATGGCGGCGCTAGCGCTCGGGGCGGTGAACGCGGCGATGCTCCTCGGCCACTGGTACCTCGTGACCCCGAAGCTCAGCCCGGCTCCGCTGCGCCGGATGATGGCGATCCACGGCGCGGCCCTCATCCTCCAGGCGCTCGCGTTCGGAAGCGCGCTCCTCGTCATCGGCAACGACCCGGTGCGAGGCGACATCGCGTGGCTGACGTGGCTGCGGCTCGCGGCCGGCACGATCCTTCCGATCGGCATCACCTTCCTCGCGTACCTCGCCAGCGGGGCAGCGTCGCTCCAGGCCAGCACCGGCCTGCTGTACATCGGCCTGGCGCTCGTCATGGCTGGCTCGATCGCCGGCGCGAGCATCAGCTACCTCACCGGCGTGCCGGTCTAGAGGCGTCCCCACCGATGCGCGTCCACGTCCGGACCTTCGCCATCCTGCGTGAGCTGGCAACCGACCGTTGCGATCTCCAGCTTGAGGAGGAGGCTGATCTCGATGCCGCCTGGTCGGCGCTGGCCAGCCGCTATCCCGGCCTCGCGCCCCATCGGCCCTTCGTGCGCGCGGCGCGTAACGGGGTAGACGCGCCATGGGACGCGCCGCTCGTCGACGACGACCAGATCGCGTTCCTGCCGCCGGTGAGCGGTGGAGGGACCTGGGGTCTGACGAACGTCCCGATCGACCTTGCCGCGCTCGAGCGGTCGGTGGCCACCGCCGACCACGGCGCCGTCGTGACGTTCGTGGGGCGCGCCCGCGACCACGCCGACGATGGGCGCGCCGTCACCGAACTCGAGTACGAGGCCTTCGAGGAGATGGCCGCCGGAACGCTGGCCGCGATCGTCCGCGAGGCGGAGGAGCGGTACGACGTCGCGGTCGCCGTCGTGCACCGCACCGGGACGGTGCCGCTCGGGGAGGCAGCGGTCGCCATCATCGCGGCGGCCGCGCACCGGAGCGCGGCCTACGATGCAAATCGATACGTCATCGAGCAGATCAAGGAGCGCCTGCCGATCTGGAAGCGAGAGCGCTTCGCGGACGGAAGCGAGTGGAAGCGCCCCGGCGCCTGACGCTCGATCAACCGGCGGGCAGTGAACGGAGCCATCGGTCAGCGTCGCGGGGCGATCGGAGACGCACCACCTCGAGGTGGGGATGCGCGGCCAGGAGGCCCGGGTACTGCCGCCGCCGGCGCGCATAGGTGCTGACCGACCACCAGATGATCGAGTCGCGCCCGACGAGCTGACGGAGCGACTCGCGATTCCCGGCCCACATCTCCGTGCGGCGGACGAGGCGTGCCAGCGTGCGCGACACGATGCGCCAGGTGACGACGGACCGCGAGAAGTCAAGCCACACGATCGTGTCCGCGCATGCCCACAGGAGATCGCGGCTGATGCTGTAGTTGCCATCGATCACCCATCGCTCCGCCGCCGCCTCGGCGGCGACGCGGGCGCGCATCATCTCGGGCGTCGCCTGGGTCCAGTTCGTCCCCCAGTTCAGGGCGTCGAGCTCGACGTACGGAAGACCGAGCCGGCGGGCCAGCGCGCGGGCAAAGGTCGTCTTCCCGGTCCCGCTCGTCCCCACCACGTTGATGCGCCGGAGCGGGGGCAGATCGCGCTGCGGCTCCATGGCCGAAGGATTCTACCGAGCCTGGCGCGCGTGCATGTGGCGGCGCGGCCGTGCACAATGTCGGCCGATGTCGACGCCAAAGCCGGGGCAGATCCGCTGCCCGACCTGTCACCGATCGACACCTCCCGCTGCGTTCTGCACGCAATGCGGGTCGCCGATCCCCACCAGCTCGATCGTGCGCCCACGGGGCATGGATCGGGACGAGCTCGACGCGCGCATCCGCCAGCGGCGTGGTCCGGAGACGCCCTACCGGCGCGGCGGCTACGCGGACCAATGGAGCGGCGACTCGGGCACCTACGCTCCGTTCGAGCCCGAGCCGGAGGATGCGCTCGCGGTCCGCGACGAGGCCATGACGCCGGAGTCGCCGCGAATCGACCACGTGGATGACGCGTACGTGCCCCCTGGGGGCGGCGACGTGGCACCCGAAGGCGAGGACGCCGCGAGCTGGCCGGCGCGGGACCAGGTCGCCCCTCCGCCGCCCGCGTGGCCGGGCGCGCCGGCTGAAGGGTCCGAGCCGACCCCCCCTGTCGCGGATCCGTGGCGTCGTGGTCGCGAGGTCGACGAGCCCGCGGCAGGCGTGCCGGCTCCACATGAGATCCCTGCGGCGGCGCCGATCCCCGCCGCCGCGGCGTCGGATCCGTGGCAATCCGCAGCTGCCCCCGAGCCCTTCCAACCGGAAGGGGCGACCTACGACGACCGTGCATATGCGGACGATCCCGGTGCCTACGGCGCGGATGAGGCGGCGTGGGACGACGCGAGGTACGCGGAGTCCTCCTACGAGGACGAGCCGCGCCGTGGCGGTGGATTGGCGCTCGTGGCGTTCCTCGGCCTCGGGGCCCTCGCGCTGGTGGTCGGCGCGTTCCTGTCGGGGGTCTTCAACAGCAACGGTGTCGCCAATGCGAGCCCGACGCCCACGGCGAGCAGCGCCACCACGACCACCTCCGGGCCCACCGTCGCGGGCACGCCATCGGCGACAACCGGGGCGAGCGGCAGCGCGAACTCCAGCGAAGGCCCGCCGATCACGTTCCCCGACGGGTTCGTCGCCCAGACCCAGGCGTGCTCGACGCAGCCGAATGGCTCCGGCTGCAACTCGGATGGCACGACCAACGACGGCAGCATGTGGGTCTGGATCGGCTTCGAGAAGGGTCAGCGCAACGACGTGCTCGGGATGACGATCCTCGACGCCGGCGGTGCGATCTCGGCGCAGGCGAGCGTCGAGCTGTCGCAGGTCGGCTGCCGCCCTTCCGGGGCATGTAACGGCTGGATTCTTTTCCCAGGCTTCGGCACGCCGTTCACCGGCCTGAATCCCGGCACCTACCGCATCCGGATCAACCGCAACGGGCTGCCCGCCGCGGAGGCTGAATTCACCGTCACCTGATCCGCGCCCGATGGCTTGCGTCGTGCCGCCGAGGAGGCCGATGACTCCCGGACGTCGTCCCACCATCCCGCTCGTGCCGCTGCTGCTCGGTGGCCTCGTCATGCTGGCGCTCATCGGGGCGGCGCTCGGTGGCCTGGGAGATCATCCGGTGGCCCAGGCCAGCTCGACGCCGACACCGTCCCTGCTCGTCGCCGGCGGCTCCGCCTGGCCGGCGCTGGCGAGCGCGAGCCCCACCCCCAGCCCGACGTGGGCGCCGACCACCCCGGCCGCCACGCCGACGGCCAGCCCATCGGTGTCCCGCGCGATCGGACTCGAGGTTCGGGTCTGCCGCCAGCAGCATGCCGGGCGCTGCGACCGGCAGCTCGACCAGGTGCGGGACGCGTTCGTCGTGCTCGTGTCATTCACCGACTCGAGCCGCGGGGACCTGCTCTCCATCCGTCTCGACGGGCCGAATGGCCGACGCGTCGACGGCGCGACGCTCAGCCTCGGCGGTGGATCGGGCGCGGCCTGGTCATCGTTCGGCGGTGGCCTCCGGGCGGGCTCATGGGCGGCGGTTGCGCTCCTCAACGGCAGCGAGGTGGCCCGCACCACGTTCGTCGCGCGCTGAGCGCAAGGGTCAGCCGATGCGGGTCGGGTGCGGGGTGGCGCCGCCCTGGCGACGGCGCGCGGCGACGGCGCTGATCGCCTCGAGCACGCACCGATGCGCGGCCATGGCGGTCACCTCCGCGCTGTCGAACGGCGGCGCCACTTCGACGACGTCCATGCCCACCAGCTCCACCGAGGTCACGACCTGCCGAATGCCGCGCAGCAGCTCGCGGGTGAGCATGCCGCCCGGCTCCGGGGTGCCAGTCCCGGGCGCCATGCCGGGATCGACGACGTCGATGTCGACGGAGAGGTAGATCACCTCCGGCCCGTCCAGCGCCTCGGCGATGGCATCGGCGATCACCGCCTCAGCCCCGCGCTCGTCGATCTCGGTCATGAAGTGGCTGCGCATTCCGTGCTCGCGCATCCATTCGAGCGTGTCGGGCCCCGGCCAATAGCCCCGCAGGCCGACCTGCACGAAGTTGCGGCCCGCGACGTGGCCCTCCTCGATGAGCCGGCGCATCGGCGTGCCGTGGGATCGGAGGGCGCCCCAGGTGGAGTTGGCGGCATCGGCGTGGGCGTCGAAATGGACGATCCCGAGCCGTCGCGGTGCCACGGCGGCTGCGACCGCTGCCGCGGACGGGAGGGTGATCGAGTGATCGCCACCGAGGATGATCGGGATCGCGCCGCTGGCGGCCACGTCCGCCACCTTGCGGTGGATGACCGCGTGGCCGCGTTCCATGTTCATCGGCGTAATTGGCGCATCGCCGGCGTCCACGACGTCGATCCAGTCATACGGCTCGATGCCGAGCTGAAGCGAGTTGATGGCCCCGGCGTGGTACGAGGCCTGGCGGATGGCGCGCGGGCCGAATCGCGCGCCGGGTCGGTGGCTCACCGCGTCGTCGAAGGGGGCACCGACGATCGCGATGTCCGGTCGTCGCTCGGCGAGCGCAGCCGCATCGGCCACCAGCGGAAGCTTCTGGAACGTCGGCAGGCCAACGTAGGCGGGCAGGTTGAACTCGTCGTAGGCGGTGTACGGGTCGGCGCCGGGGGCAGCCTCGTTCATGCCGCGCAAGGCGCGGCCGTGAAGGTCGGACATGGGTGTGAGCTGAGCCTCACCAGGGGCAGGCGCCGTCGCGATTGCGGAGCAGGCCCACCGAGCCGCACGATCCTAGCAAACGCCCGCTACCATCAGCCCGCCATGGCGGCCGCAGCGGATCGGCTCTATACGTTCGAGGAGGCACGGGCCCTCGTCCCGCGGCTGCGCGCCACGCTCATTGCGCTCGCGATGGAGCAGCGGCAGCTCGAGGTGGCCCATGCCGCCCTCCACGCCCACCTGCGCGGGAACGGCGGCGCCAGCCACGCCGGGGAGAGCGCCCGGCATGAGCGCGAGGTCACCGCGATCCGGGACGGAATGCGTGCGCTGCTCGCCCAGTTCGACGAGCTTGGCATCGCGCTCCGGGATCTCGAGATGGGCCTGCTCGACATCCCCGCCGAGCGGGACGGAGAGCGCGTCTGGCTGTGCTGGCGGCTGAGCGATGCGGAGCTCGCGTGGTGGCACACCCCGCGAGAGGGGTACACGAGCCGTCGACCCTGGTGAGCCTCGTGGCCATGGCATGATGCCGGGGTCATGTCCCGCATGCCCGGGCTCCTCCGCCTGTTGCGCTGCTGATGGCTCCCGTGCTGCGTCCCGGGTGTCGGTTCCTGCCGCTCGGCGGCGAGAGCGACCACGCAGTCGGGCCGACGGTCCCATCCGGTTCGATCGTCGAAGGCCATTGACCCACGCCGAGCGTCGAAATCCCGCCCCCGATGCGATGAGCGACGGCCCGGCGCGTTTCGCGGTCCTCGGGGACGCGCTGCTCGACGTGGCCGTCGGCCAGGCCGCCGCCCTCGTGCCCGGCGGCGATGTGCCCGCGACGATCCGCATCGGGCCGGGGGGACAGGGTGCAAACGTCGCGGTCCGCCTTGCCCGGCTCGGCGCGGAGGTCCTACTCAGCACGACGATCGGCCGTGATCGCGCCGGCGACCTCGTGCGCTCGGCGCTCCTCGCCGAGGGCGTTCGGCTGGCCACGAGCTCGTCAGCAGCCACCGGCAGCGTCGTCGTGATCACCGACCCGTCGGGCGAGCGCACGATGCTGAGCCAGCGCATCCCCTTCGGCGAACGGGTGCGGCTTCCCGCTGCGAGCGAGTGGGTCATCGTGAGCGGCTATCCGCTCGTTGAGCCGGCGGGAGAGCGGCTGGCGTCGGCGATCACGACGCTCGACGCTCGCCGCATCGTCCTCGGGTGCGCCGTCCTGCACGAGGTCCGCGACCGATGGGCCGCCGCCGTCCGGGCGCTGCGGCCCGACCTTGCCATCCTCAACCGGGATGAGGCCGCGAGCCTGCTCGCGGCCGATGCCGATGCTCCTGCGGAGCTTGCTGCCGCGGCGGCAGTCTTCCTGCGCTGTGCCGCGATCGTCACCGATGCGACGGGTGCCGTGGCCGTCATCGGGGGCGGCGACCCGATCGTCGTCCGAGCCCCCCGTGCCCAGCCGCCGATCGACACCACCGGCGCCGGCGACGCCTTTGCCGCCTGTCTTCTCGTCGGGATCGCGCGCGGGCGGTGGCCGCCGCCGCGGAAGCAGCTCGAGGCAGCACTCGCTGCGGCCACGTTGCACGCGGCGGCGGTGACCCGCGTCGTCGGGGCGCAGGGCCGCGTTGAGGGCGAGCGCGTGCCGGCGGCGGTCGATGACGGTTCGCTCGACGCATGACCGATCCGCGTCCCACTCCCGCGTGGCTTGCCGTCTCGGAGGAGGTGGCGCTCGCGCTCACCGATCACGCCCCCGTCGTGGCGCTCGAGTCGAGCCTCATCTCCCAGGGACTGCCTGCCGCCCTCAACGTCGAGACGGCGCTCGCCGCCGAAGCGGCCGTGCGCGCCGCCGGGGCCATCCCGGCGACGGTGGCAATCGCCGACGGACGGGTCATGGTGGGGGCAACGGCCGACCTCATCGATCGGCTCGCCGACCCGGAGCGCCATCCGGCGAAGGCGGCGTCACGGGACATGGGTCCGCTGCTCGCCACCGGGCGCCTCGCCTCGACCACGGTGAGCGCCACGATGCGCGCCGCGCACGTCGCCGGCATCCGATGCTTCGCGACCGGCGGAATCGGCGGCGTGCATCGCGGCGCGGCCATGAGCTGGGACGTCAGCAGCGACATCGACGAGCTCGCGGCGACGCCGGTCGCGGTGATCTGCAGCGGCGCGAAGTCGATCCTCGATCTGCCCGCCACGCTGGAGCTGCTCGAGACTCGCCGCGTGCCGGTCATCGGGCTCGGGACGGATCGCCTGCCGGCCTTCTACAGCGCCGACGCCGGGTTGCCCGTCCAGCACCGCGCCGCTGGTCCGGCCGAGGCCGCGGACATGATCGCCGCGCATCTCGCGATCCCCGGCGGCGGCGGCCTGCTCATCGTCCAGCCGCCGCCCGCGGACGTCGCGATTCCTTTCGTCGAGGTCGAGGCCTGGATCGCCGCCGCGGTCACCGAGGCCGAGCGAACGGGAGTGCGCGGTGGCGCGGTCACGCCCTTCGTCCTGGGACAGGTGGCCGCCGCATCGGGCGGCCGCACGCTGCGCGCGAACGTGGCGCTCATCGTGAGCAACGCGGCGGCGGCAGGCCGCATCGCGGTGGCTCTGGCGGAGCGGTAGCAGCAAGGCGGAGCCGGCGCAGCGGTGCGCTATCCTGCGCCGGGGGCGCGACGCGCTCCAACGAGGACGGAGGGCCCGATGCGCATCTACGAGGGCAGCCCGCGCACCGACTGGGAAGAGGTGCTGCGGAGCGTCGGGGCTTATGCCGACCATGAGCAGCTCAAGGAGCTCCTCTTCCTCGAGCTGGAGGCGGGGTTCGTGCTCCAGGGCCTCGCGCCGCCGAACGTGGGCCAGTGGTCCGAATCCGGCGGAACGCTCGCCAAGAAGACCTTCGAGCTCGTCGACGACCAGATCGGCCAGCTCATCGACGAGTCGATCGCACGCCGCCAGGCCGCCAAGGACGCGGGTGAGCCGCATGTCGAGATCGGCAACTACTACGAGCAGGCGCTGCGCGTCATCGGTGCGTGGGTGGACGGCCAGCATCCGCGGGACGTGTTCTTCTTCGAGCAGGAGGGCTCATTCGTCCTGCGCCTCCTGATCGCCACCCAGAGCGGCACGGCCCACCAGCTAGCCGAGTTCACGCGCGACGAGATTGTGGCTATGATCGGTGCTGCACCGCAGCAACGAGGCTAGGCTCCGCAGCCATCTGCCCGCGGCTGACGCGATGCGCACCCATCGGAGGCCGACATGAAGGCATTGAAGGTTCTCATTTTCGGGATCGGCGCGCTCCTGGCAGCGCTGATCGTCATTCCGCTCACCATCCTCGCCGGCCTCTTCGTGTGGCTGAAGCTGACCGAGGAGACCGACGACGACGAGATGGAGCTCGAGGACACGATCTAGCTCCTCGTCCCATCCACACTTCGCCGATGTGGGCGCCCAACCGGGGCGCCCCTGTCATATGCGGCCGCTGAGCGCCCAGGCCGCGGTCCAGGCCACCGCGGCCACGAGTTGGCCGCGCCACAGCCACGACTCGCGAACGCCGCCGGCCGCCACCGCCCCCAGTCCGATTCCTCCGCTCAGCGCAACCGCAGGGGCGAGGCGGCCGCCGATCGCGAGCGCGATCCCGACGCCGATTCCCACCGTCAGGCTGAGAGCGACCGCCAGCCAGCGCGTCGTCGTGCGGCCCAGGACCTGCGCGAGCGCCCGTGAACCGGTCGCGTGGTCGCTCTCCCAGTCGCGCAGCGTGTTCGCCAGGTGCGCGGCAGCCGCGAAGAGCGCGGCGAGCGGCACCGCCCCGGCGACCCGAGCGAGTGGCAGGCCGAGGCCGGCCGCGATCCAGAGCGGCAGCGTCCCGAAGCTCACGACATACGGGATGACGCTCGCCGGCGTCCGCGACAGCCACAGGTCATAGGCGACGGCGCTGCCGACGGCGACGATTCCGAGACTCGTGAACGTCGCGCCGAACGGGATCGAGGCGGCGATCTGCACGGCAAGGCCGGTCGCGACGAGACGCACCGCCGCTCCGGGGCTGACGCGGCCCTGGGGGATCGGCTTGGGACGCGCGGCGACGGCGTCCCGCTCGCGGTCCGCCCAGTCGTTGAGCGCGCCGGTCGCGACCTGCGATCCGGCGACCGCCAGCGTGATCAGCGCGATCCGCCCGCCGTCGACCGACCCTGCCTCCGAGGCGAGGATCGTAGCGAGCACCGCCGACAGCACGATCACCGCGGCGGCGGGCGCGGGATGGACGAGCCGGACGAGCGCGGGCATGCGCCTCATTGTGCGCGGCGGCCATGCGCGGGACCACGCGGGATGGCGTGCTCGCCGAGCCGCTGACCGCCGCGACACCTTCGACGAGCCCACGCCGGAATCGACGCGGGCTCGACGCATGCTCATGGGGTATGCTTGCTTCCCGTGTAGTGATCGGCGCCCTACCCGCGTGCCCGCGTCGTCCCGGGCCGCCGAGCCGCCCATCGGAGGTTGATCCCGCGGATGCCCAAGTACGTCTTCGTGACGGGCGGCGTCACCAGCTCGCTCGGCAAGGGGATCACCGCCGCCTCGATCGGGCGCCTCCTCAAGTCACGCGGGATCCCGGTCAGCATCCTCAAGCTCGACCCGTACATCAACATCGACCCCGGCACGATGTCGCCGTACCAGCACGGCGAGGTGTTCGTCACCGATGACGGCGCCGAGACCGATCTCGACCTCGGTCATTACGAGCGCTTCATCGACGAGAACCTCTCCCAGGCCAGCAATGTCACCACCGGCCGCATCTACCAGAGCGTCATCGCCAAGGAGCGGCGCGGCGACTATCTCGGCGGGACCGTGCAGGTCATCCCGCACATCACGAACGAGATCAAGGAGCGCATCGCGCGTGTCGCTCGCGAAGGGACCGGCAGCGTGGCGGGCAGCGGCCTCGCCCAGCACGGCGTGGTGGTGGTCGAGGTGGGAGGCACCGTCGGTGACATCGAGTCGCTCCCATTCCTCGAGGCGATCCGCCAGATGCGGAAGGACGTCGGTCGCCGGAACGTGCTGTACGTGCACGTCACCTGGCTGCCGCAGATCGGCGCCACCGGTGAGCTGAAGACGAAGCCGACGCAGCACAGCGTCAAGGAGCTGCGCGGGATCGGCATCCAGCCCGACATCATCATCCTGCGCAGCGACGAGCCGATCGAGGAGGAGATCCTCGACAAGGTCTCACTGTTCACCGACGTCGATGTGCATGCGGTCATTCCGCTCCGCACCGCGGGCAGCATCTACGAGGTCCCGCTCCAGCTCGAGCGGGCCGGACTCGGGAAGCTCATCACCCGCGAGCTCGACCTGCCGGCGGGCGACCCGGACCTCGCCGATTGGCAGGAGCTCGTCAATCGCATCCGGGCGCCGCGGCCGTCGCTCGAGATCGCGATCGTCGGCAAGTACACCGAGCTCCCGGATGCCTACATCAGCGTCAACGAGGCCCTGAAGCACGGCGCGGTCTATCACAACGTCGACGTTCGCGTGCGCTGGATCCGATCCGAGCAGCTCGAGCGGATGGAGGCGGACGAGGTCGCGGCCGCCCTGCACGGCGTCGCCGGGGTCCTCGTGCCGGGCGGCTTCGGCTATCGCGGCGTGGAGGGCAAGATCCGCGCGATCCGCTGGGCACGCGAGCAGAGCGTGCCCTTCCTCGGCCTGTGCCTCGGCCTGCAGTGTGCGGTCATCGAGTTCGCGCGCGAGGCCCTCGCCACCGATGACGCGAACAGCAGTGAGTTCAACGTCTTCACCGCCAACCCGGTGATCGACCTCATGCCCGACCAGGCCGATGTCACCGACAAGGGTGGCACCATGCGCCTCGGCCTCTACCCGGCGAAGCTGGAGGAAGGGTCCAAGGTCCGCGAGGCCTACGGCACCGAGATCGCGTACGAGCGCCACCGGCATCGGTTCGAGGTCAACAACGCGTACCGCGAGCAGCTGGCGGCCGCCGGGATGTGGTTCAGCGGCTGCTCCCCGGACGGCCGCCTGGTCGAATACATCGAGCTCCGCGAGCACCCGTGGTTCGTCGCGACGCAGGCACATCCGGAGCTGAAGAGCCGCCCCAACCGGCCGCATCCGCTGTTCCGCGACTTCGTCGGCGCCGCCGCAGCACGGGCCGATCTGGCGGGACGCCCGGCGCGGGTGGAGCGCAGGGCGGGCGCATCGGTCCTGGCCGCCGAGCAGAACGCGTGACCTCGACGTGACGACCACGAGCGCGCGCCGCCGGCGAGCGATCGACCTCGCCCAGTACGGCGTCTACCTCGACGCCTTCGCGGCCGAGATCGGCGAGGAGTACTACGCGGGCCTGGCCGGGCTGCGGGACGAGATGGCCCTGGCGCCGATCTACGAGCGCCACGCCCGGCTCTTCGATCGCGCCGCGGTCGACGGCCTGCGGCGGCTCGCCGACGGCGACGGCGACGCAGCGCGCGCGGCACACCGCTATTGGGGCTTCGCGGTCGAGGCGCACGTCGAGCGCTCGGTGGTGGGACTCACCGAGCAGATCGCGACGGCCGAGGCCACGGCGGCGATCATGTGGCGCGGCGAGCGGATCGGCTACCGGGCGGCGACCACGCGGATCGCCGAGCTGAGCGACCGCGGCGAGCGGAACGCGCTCGAGACGAGCTACCTCGAGGCGGTCGAGGCGATCAATCCGCTGCGCCTCGAGCGGCTGGTGCGCATGGGGGAGACGACCCGCGAGCTCGGCTTCGCCGACGCGGTGGCCATGGCGTCCGCCGTCTATGGCTTTGATCCCGACGGCCTGGCCGATGGGCTTCGGGCCTTCCTCGCCGAGTCGGAGACGCCCTACTACGCGGCGCTGCGACGGTACCTCGCCGAGATCGACGTGGAGGGCGGCGACGGGTCGGTCGCTGACCTCGCCTACCTCCTGCGCGGAGCCAGCTGGGACGCGTGGTTCGAGGGCCGTCGCCTGCTGCCGATCGCGACCGAGACGCTCGCGCGGCTCGGCCTCGACGTCGCCGCCCAGGCAAACGTGCGGCTGGACCTTGAGCCGCGGCCGAACAAGTCGCCGCGCGCCTTCTGCATCCCGGTTCGCGTCCCGCAGGACGTGCGCCTTGTCGTCCAGCCACACGGCGGGCATGCCGACTACGGCGCCATGCTCCATGAGCTCGGCCACGTCGAGCACTTCGCGCACGCGGCCGCGGACCTGCCGGCAGCCGACCGCCACATCGGCGACACAAGCGTCACCGAGGGCTATGCCTTCGTGCTCGAATCGCTCGTGACCGAGCCGGCGTGGCTCGCCGAGCACCTGCGGATGCCCGACGAGGAGGTCGCCGGCTTCGTCGACTTCGCGAGCTTCCTCAAGCTCTTCATGCTGCGGCGCTACACCGCCAAGCTGCTCTACGAGCTGCGGCTGCACCGCGATCCTGACCCGGCGATCGGTCGCGCCTACTACTCCGGGCTGCTCGGCCTCCTCACCGGGGTCGGCACGCCGGAGAGCCGCTGGCTCGAGGACGTGGACGACAACCTGTACGCCGCGCGCTATCTGCGGGCGTGGATGCTCGAGGGCAGCCTGACCGCGCACCTCCGGGCCGAGCACGGTGCGAGCTGGTGGGACTCGGGCGCGGCCGGCGACGAGCTCATCGGGCTGTGGCGCGACGGCCAGCGTCCGTTCGGCGAGGACGTGCTTGCGCGACTCGGGTATGATGCCTTCGACTGGCACCCGGTCCTCCTCCAGATCCGCGAACGCCTCATCGGAGAGCTCAGCGGCTACGGCGGACCGAACATCACCACCCGGGCCGGTACCCGGAAAGTCTGACCCGCGTGGACGACGGCCAGTCCCCCGTCTTCTTGCAGCGAGGCGCTTCGGTAGCACGCCCACGCATCCACGACTGACGTCCCGTGGCACCCGCCACGCCGACCACGCCGCGCGCCATGCGCGCCCCAGGCGTCTCGCCTTCACCCCACCCGAGGTCTTGTTTCCCTCCATGCACCACCCGAGGCGTCCATGAACGACGAAGCCCGCTCCCAGCGCCGTAATCGGTCCCGCCGCCGCTCCGAGGGCGGTGGCGCGCGCCGGCAGGCACCCCGTCCGGCGTATGCCCGCCGGCGGAACGACTTCGCGACCGGCGGCTATTCGTCGATCTACGCGGGACCGTTCCCCGGCGAGGCCGATGACGAGGGCATGAACCTCGCCGACCTGCAGGCGAAGCCGATCGACGAGCTGCGGGAGATCGCGGGCGAGCACGGGATCGAGGGCGCCGATGATCTCGACCACTCCGACCTCGTCCTGAAGCTGCTCGACGTGGTGACGCTGGCGCCCAGCCGGCGGGAGCCGGAGCGGATCACCCAGCCCGGCATCGCCGACGGGATCCTCGAGATCGTCGAGGAGGGCTTCGGGTTCCTGCGCGTCCACGGCGTGATGCCATCATCGGACGACATCTACGTCAGCTCGAGCCAGGTGCGGCGCTTCGCGCTGCGCACCGGCGACCGGGTCACCGGCCAGACCCGCGCCCCGAAGGACCAGGAGAAGTACTGGGGCCTGCTGCGCGTCGACACCGTGAACGGGGTCGAGCCGGAGGTCGCCCGCCGCCGGCCGTACTTCGACCAGCTGGTGCCGGTCTTCCCGGACGAGCTGTTCGACATCGAGACGGACCAGAAGAACCTCACCCAGCGGCTCATCAACCTCATCAGCCCGATCGGCAAGGGCCAGCGCGGCCTGATCCTGTCGCCGGCCAAGGCGGGCAAGACCACGGTCCTCAAGCACATCGCCGCCGGCATCACCGACAACTACCCCGAAGCGCTCCTCATGGTCGCCCTCATCGGTGAGCGGCCGGAGGAGGTCACCGACATGCAGCGCAGCGTGAAGGGCGAGATCTACGCGTCGACCTTCGACGAGCCGACCGAGAACCACACCCGCGTCGCCGAGATGACGCTCGAGATCGCCAAGCGCCAGGTCGAGACCGGGCGCGACGTCGTCATCCTGCTCGACTCCATCACGCGCCTGGCGCGGGCCTACAACCTCGCCCTGCCGGCGAGCGGGAAGACCCTGTCGGGCGGCGTCGATCCGGTGGCGCTCTACCCGCCGAAGCGCTTCTTCGGCGCCGCGCGCAACATCGAGCACGGCGGCAGCCTGACGATCATCGCGACCTGCCTGGTCGACACCGGCAGCCGCATGGACGACGTCATCTACGAGGAGTTCAAGGGAACCGGCAACATGGAGCTCGCGCTCGATCGCAAGCTCAGTGACAAGCGGATCTTCCCGGCCGTCGACGTCCTCCGCTCCGGCACCCGCCGCGAGGAGCTCCTCCTCGACGAGAACAGCCTGCGAATGGTGTGGACGATGCGCCGCATGCTCTCCGCGGTCGGCCCCAACGAGGGGATCGAGCTGCTCATGCAGCGGCTCGGCAAGACGACGAACAACGCCGAGTTCCTCGTCTCGCTCAGCAAGAGCGTCGAGGCATCCGAGCGAGCCTGACGCTCGTCGCCCCGATCCCGATCTCGTGAGCCTTCATCGCGCCGCCGTCCGGCCACGGACGGCACGCCAGGCCGCCACGCTCGTCGTGGCGCTGCTCATCGGCCTGGCCGGCTGCTCGAGCGCGTCGCCGACGCCGAGCATTCCCGCCTCGTCCACATCGGGCAGCCCGGTCGTCACCGCCTTCCCCACGCCGGGGAACGGCGAGGTCGTCCCGGCGCCGGGTTCCGACAGCGCGGTCTACGCGCCGAACCCGGCCGCGATCGTGGTGGCGATCGACCCCGGGCACGGTGGCTGCCTCGACTGGGGCGTGCCGGATCCATCGCAGCGCGGGGTCGAGTTCAGCGAGAAGACGATGACCCTCGGCATCGCCAGGGACCTGCGCGACCTCCTCGCGGCGCAGGGAGTCACCGTGGTCATGATGCGGACCGATGACTCGGCGCTGGCCGGCGATGACTATCCGCAGCTCGGCTGCACCGGGCCCGCCTGGCGGGACGTGGACGGCGACGGGCGTGCCGGCTTCGAGACGACTGGCCGCGTCCGCACCCGCGACGAGCTCCAGGCGCGGATCGACCGTGCCAACCTCGCCCGCGCCGACGCGTTCGTCAGCATCCACATCAACTCGCTCACCCAGAACGGGGTCAGCTACGAGATCGCCGCCACCCAGTCCTACTACGACGACGAGTCGCCGTGGGGCGTCGACGGCAGTGGCGTCCTGGCGGACGACGTCCAGACCGATGTCGTGGCGGCCATGGATCCGCTCGCCGCCTACGAGCGCCAGGACCGCGGCACCGAGGCGGTCGCCTTTTACGTCATCAGCCGCCAGTGGCAGGACGGTGACACCTGCGAGGTGGCGGGCGACACGTGGTGCAAGCCGCATCGCGCGCTCCAGATGCCCGGGACGCTGAGCGAGGTCGGCTCGATCTCGTTGCGCGCCGAGCAGGATCTCCTGTCGAGCGCCCCGGGCCAGCAGGCGGCCGCGGAGGGCGCCTACCGTGGCCTCGCCGCCTTCATCGGCTCCCGTCAGCAGGCCGTCCGCTACGACGTCCCCGGTGCCGACGCGCCGGGGAGCCAGCCCAATGGGCCTCCTCATGGGCCCCCAGCCTCGGCCCCGCTCCTGCCCGGCACCCAGTTCCCGCTCACGCTCACCAACCGCGGTTCCGCAGCCTGGCCAGCTGGGCTGCGGCTCGTCGCCGGCTGGCAGCCCAGCGAGCTGCCGTATCTGCCCTCGGCGCCGGAAGCGCTGGCATCGCTGGAGTCAGACGTCCCGCGGCTCGAGCCGGGAGCATCGGTGACGCTCACCGTCATCCTGCCGGCCTTCGGTGGCGCGGGCCGGGCGCTGTGGTGGGCCTCGCTCGAAGGTCCAGGTGGCTCGTACGCCGACCTCGGCTCGCCTGCGCTCCAGCTCGCGAACGTCAAACCTTCGTCAGGTTGACCCGACGCCGAACGGGCTGGTAAGCTGCCTCTGCACGGTCCTTTTTCGGCCTCCCAAGGTGCCTGGCTGATACCTGGTTGGGACCGCGCAACCAGTCGCCTCGCCACGCTCGGGAGTGGTCTATTGCCTGATCCGCGCCGTACGCTGCGCCGAATCGCCTCCGCCCGGCCCCTGTCACGTGCCGTGACGCACCTGGTGGTCGTGGCGCTCGTCGCGTTCTCCGCCGCGTTCGGGATTGCTGCGACGCGCGAGCATTCGGGCGCCCCCGCGGATCAGCCGTTCTTCTCGCTCATCGGCGCGGTCAGCGCGGCCGGTGGCACACCGGCCGAGGATCGGACCACCACCGTCCAGCTCAACCCCGAGACCGCCGATCGGCGACTCCAGATCCAGAGGACGGCGCAGTTCGTGGCCGCCAACCCCGCCCCGCTGCCGACCCCGGTCGCCGCCCCGGTCGCCCCGCCACCCGCCACCCCCGAGCCGGCACCGAATCAGGCAACTGGCGCCGTCCAGCCGGCCGCCCCGGCGCAGACCGGACCGACCTCGGGCGGTGCCTTGGCGTGGCCCGTTCCCGGCGGGGTGATCACCCAGTACTACCACACGGGCCACCTGGCGCTGGATATTGCGGCTTCCCTGGGCAGCAAGGTCGTCGCCTCCGCCGGCGGGGTCGTCACCTGGGCCGGCTGGCGGAACAATGGCGGCGGTCTCGTCGTGCAGATCGATCACGGCAATGGGATCCAGACGGTCTACAACCACCTGAATGCGATCTGGGTGTCGCCCGGCCAGGCGGTCGCACGCGGCCAGGGCATCGCCGCCGTCGGCCAGACCGGCGCGGCCACCGGCCCGCACTGCCACTTCGAGGTCATCGTCAACGGCGTGATCGTCAACCCGTTGCGGTATCTCTAGCCACTCGATTCGCCGACCACGCAGCGCCGACCCCAACGGGTCGGCGCCGATCAGTTGCTGCCCGATGTTCGCCGATCAC
>JBBQXD010000015.1:0-61469 GCA_038209995.1 Candidatus Limnocylindria bacterium
GCGACCAGGACCTGCCTGCCGCGCGGCGTAAGGCAGGCGTTAGGATGTGGCATTGAGGGCCCCTCCTTCGTCTGTGGTTTCGACGCCAACAGCCGAAGGATACGGGCCCTCAACCCGTCAACAACCTGATTGGGAACTAGAGCTAGGTACAACCGCTGTGGAGATCCGACCGCTCATGTCGCCCCGCGTCCATGCCGAGGGACCAGCCGACGACTCATCCTCTCGGTCGCAGGCCTGTGGCTCGCAGCCGCCATCGTGATGGTCGCGGTCGCCTCGCCGGCGCGGGCCGCGCAGTCCCCCGCCACGTCGCGCGGCGCGGTCCCCGTAACGCGCGTCCGGCCCGCCGGCCAGCGTCCCGAGGCCCCGCTCATCACCCTGCTCCTCGCGGGCGACACTCTGACGGTCGCGCTTCGCACCCGGAGCACGGCTCCGCAGCCGGCACGCCAGGCGGTCCGCATCCGCTGACGCCGCCGCCGGACGGCCCGCTGCTAGACTGCCGGGCCCATGGCCACCCTCCGCGAGCAGCTCCGCGATGCGGTCGCCGACGCGCTGCATCGCGCGGTCGCGGGCGGTGATATTTCGCTGGCCGACCCGTCGGGGCTGCCGCCGATCGTCATCGAGCATCCCGCGCGGCCCGAGCACGGCGACTTCGCGTCCAACGCGGCGATGCAGCTCGCGCCCCACGCGCGGATGGCGCCGCTGCGCATCGCCGAGACGCTCGTCACGCACCTCGAGCGGCCGGCGTCGGTTCGCGCGGTCACCGTCGCGGCCCCGGGATTCATCAACTTCCACCTCGACCCGGCATGGGTCGGCGCCCAGGTCGAGGAGATCCGCCGCGCCGGACCGGCCTTCGGACGCGTCACCGCCCCCGACGCGCAGCGCATCAATCTCGAGTTCGTGTCCGCCAACCCGACCGGGCCCCTGACCATCGGCAACGCGCGCGGCGCCTTCGTCGGCGACCTGCTTGCCCGCGTGCTCGAGGCGGTCGGCCACGACGTCACGCGCGAGTACTACTTCAACGATGGCGGTGCCCAGGTGCGGAACCTCGGCCTCTCCGTGCGCGCGCGCCGCGACGGGACAGCGCTGCCCGAGGACGGCTACCACGGGGCCTACGTCACTGAGCTGGCGTCCGAGGTGCCCGATGACGTGTGGGCGACGGCCATCGTGGACGGCGCCGATGCCGGCGAGGTGCTCGGCCGCTGGGCGGCGGAGCGGATCCGCGGTGGCATCGAGCGCTCGCTCGCCAACCTTGGCGTCCGCTTCGACGTGTGGACGGGCGAGGGCTCGGTCCACGCCGCCGGCTGGGTCGAGCGCGGGATCAGCCAGCTGCGGGAGGGCGGCCACATCTATGAGAGCGACGGCGCCACCTGGTTCCGCTCGACCGCCTTCGGCGACGACCGGGACCGGGTCGTCATCCGCTCCAACGGGCAGCCGACCTACTTCGCGTCCGACATCGGCTACGTGGCCGAGAAGTTCAGCCGCGGCTTCGACGAGCTGATCTACGTGTGGGGCGAGGACCACCATGGCACGGTGGCGCGGGTGCGGAACGCGGCCGCGGCGCTCGGCTTCGACCGCGAGGCGGTGCACATGATCCTCATCGCCTGGGTGCGCTTCATCCGCGACGGGCAGGAGATCGGCGCCAGCAAGCGGGCGGGCGACTTCATCTCGCTCGACGAGCTCCTCAGCGAGATCGGGGTCGACGCCGCTCGGTGGTTTTTCGGCGCCCGCGCGACGACGACCGGCATCGACCTCGACCTGACCCTCGCCACGAGCCAGAGCAGCGAGAACCCGGTCTACTACGTCCAGTACGCCCACGCCCGCTGCGCATCGATCCTCCGCCGCGCCGCCGAGCGTCCGTCCGCACCAGATGGGACCGATGGTGGCGCCCTGCTGCAGCATCCGGCCGAGCAGGCGCTCATCCGGCGCATGGTCGCCCTGCCCGAGGTGCTCGCCGAGGCTGCCGAACGGCGCGAGACCCACGAGCTGCCGCGCTTCTGCCACGAGGTCGCGAGCCTCTTCAGCCAGTTCTACCGGGACTGCCGTGTGCTCTCCGACGACGAGCCGCTCACCCGCGCCCGCCTGGCGGTCGTGGACGCCACGCGCCAGGTGCTCGCCAACGCCCTCGGCCTGATGGGGATCTCCGCTCCCGACACGATGTAGCGAGGCCATCCGCGGACGTTGCCGACGCCGCAACAGGGCTCCGCGGAAGCTCAGCCGGCCGCAGCCGCCGCCACCCGATCCAGCAGCGCTTCCGACGAGGCGTGGAGGACGAGCAGCTCGGCGTCTCCCGTCCGTACCAGGCGCGCCGGGAAGGCGAGCCCGTCGACGAGGCCGCCATAGGTGCGCGCGAAGTCCACCGACTCCGCCGGCGCGTCGAAGGCGATCCGCCAGGCCATCGCATGGCCGCCATCCGCGGAGCCGGCGACGCTGAGACGGTCGCCGCCCCACCCCGCCCCGGCATCGGTGGCGTCGGCGTGCGTCGCTCCCAGCGACTCGAGCCAGATCCCGATCATCGCCTCGCCGATCGTGGTGGATGGCACGTTCGTCCAGCCCTTCCCGAGCGCGGCCGCGACGTCCACCTCGGGGACCGCGACGGCCACCTCGCCACTCGCGTACTTCTCGGGGTGGAGGATCTGCTCGGTGGTCCCCGGCGGATCGGTGAAGGCGGCGTCCACGGCATCGAAGCCGCCGGAGGCGTAGAGCGTCCCGACGAAATCGGCGCCGGCGGTGTACGGCAGCTCGAGCTGGGCGACCATCCAGTCGGGGATCCCCGTCATGTCGGGGACCGGCGTCTGCGTGATCCTGCCGAGGTCCTCGGGGCTCATGTGCTGGATCGCCCACAGGACCATGGTCAGCGTCGCGTCGCCCTCCACGAGGCCCGTGCGCGCGAGGTTGCGGTCGTCCTCGCCGACGGCATCGGTCTGTAGGCTATCCAGGCCGAAGGCGCCGTCCTGCAGGGCATGCGTGTATTCGTGGGCGTACGTGATCCGCGCCTGCGCATCGAGGCCGGCATTCGAGACGACGACCATTCGCCGCCGGGTGTCATCGTAGAAGCCTGTCACCTGGTCGCCGAGCAGCTGGAGCTGGAGCGCGGCGACGTCCTGCCCCGGCTTGAGCAGCCCGAGGGCGCGAAGGGCCAGGTTGTCCGCGTCGCGCCGGTCCTGCGGGTACTGCGCGTCGAACATGGCGCGCAGCACCGACTGGAGCTGGTCGCGGCTGATGAGCTGGGCCGGACCGATGTCAGGCGCCGGCAGGAGCCGGATCTGGCGCACCTCGCCCTCGATCGCCGCGAACGCCGATGCCGGATCGACGCTCGCAGACGGACCGGCGCTCGCCGATTCGCCGCTCGGCGTGACCGTCGGCAGCGGCCCAACCGAAGCGCTGGCGAGCGGGCCGAGCGCGATCGGGACCCCCAGCGCGCGGAGCGTGATGAGCGCAATGCCGCCGAGCAGCAGGAGGATGACGAGGATGGCGGCGGCACGCCGGCGGACCGGTGACATCGGCCGCATTGTCGCATCGGTCATGCCACTTCCAAACGTTCACGTTTCTTAAGGCGCGCCGGTGTTTGGGATTCACGCGGGCCCGATACCTTCAATCCTGCGAGATGGAGATCCATCCAACGGGTTTCCGTCTCCACCCTCCCTCCTTCGAGCGCCGGTGTCATTGGGCGGGCACCGGCGCTCGTGCGTTTCCCCCATAATCTCCTCGACCGATGGAAATCACCTGGTACGGACGCGCCTGCTTCCGCCTCAAGGGGCGCGATGCCACCGTCATCACCGACCCCTGCCCACCAGCGACCGGCTTCGTCGCCGGCAAGCACGACGTCGAGCTGCTGACGATCAGCCACGGCCACGCCGACCACGGCTACACGCGCTCGATCACCGCCGGCCTCACGCTGACCCGCCCCGGCGAGTACGAGTACAGCGACGTGCTCGTCACCGGCGTGCGCACCTTCCACGACGGCTCGCGTGGCGCCGAGCGCGGCGAGAACATCGTGTTCTCGATCGAGCTCGACGGCGTCCACGTGGCCCACCTCGGCGACCTCGGCCACCTCCTCACCGAGGAGCAGCTGTCGGAGCTGGGGCCGGTCGACGTCCTCCTCGTGCCCGCCGGCGGGGTCTTCACCCTGCCGCCGGTGGAGGCGGCGGAGGTCGTGGCGCAGGTCAGCCCGAAGATCGTGATTCCGATGCACTTCCAGGTCGACGGCGGGTCGACCGACCTCCTGCCTCCCGACACGTTCCTCCACGAGATGGCCTCCGAGCCGATCCGGCAGCCGAAGGCATCGGTCACCTCGAGCTCACTGCCCGATGAGAGCCAGGTCGTCCTCCTCGAGGCACGCGGGCGCACCGGCTGACGCCGAACCCGGACGCTCGGCGCACGGCCAAACTACGAAACAAGGTACTAGCCGAGGCCGGTACCTCTGTGTATCCTGCTCACGCCGACGCATCCCGTGCGCGCGCTGTCCTTATTCGTCCGTCCGACATCCACCGGGGAGTCAACTCGTGAGGTCTTCGATCACATCGAGGCGCGCCGCCACCAGCATCCGCCTCGCCGCCGCGGGGGCGGCAACCATGGCCCTCCTGTCACTCTCGCTGGCCGGCACCGTGAGCGCCGCCAGTCCGGGGACCGACATCGCATCGTTAAACATCAAGGCGATCGACGGCAACGGCAAGCCGCTCGCCGGCGCCGTCTTCACGGTCGAGGGGATGGACGGCATGTTCACGACCGGCGCGGACGGGAAGGCGTGCATCACCGGCCTGCCCCTCGACTCGCATTGGCTGGTGACCCAGGTCCAGGCTCCGGCGGGCTACGCGATCGCCGATCCCGCCTCGCAGTTGGTCGAGGTCGATGACGACGGCGACTGCAACAGCGCCGATGCGAAGTTCGTCAATCTGCCGGCATCGTCACCGTCTCCAGAAGGGTCGGTCCAGGGCGGCACCGGGACCCCGGCGGCGTCGAAGTCGCCGGAGGGGTCCGTGCTGGCCGCCACCGGCACGCCGGAGGCAAGCCTGGCGGACACTGCCACCGGGACTCCCGCGGGCGGCAGCGTGACCGCCGTCGCCTTCGCCTTCCTTCTGCTCGTGTCGCTAAGCGGCCTCGCCGCGCTCAACGTCGTGATGGTGCGCCGCCGCCGCTGACGCGCTCGAGCGCTCAACCCTCCCCGAGGCCCGCCCCAGCCGGCGGGCCTCAATGGTTCTCGTCAACCATCGGTACCGGCGTCACCTGGTACCGGGTCCGGGTTGGATCGGTGCGCGAGCGCAACGGAACCGGATTGCGCGTGCTCACAAGACCTCACTCCACCCGCCAGATCCGCCGCGGACCGCGCCACCGAGAGTACTGGTCAACCCCCACATGACTTAGTACGGTCGACGGCAGGACCGAGAGCATCGGCAAGCCATCCATGGGGGCTGGCCTCCCGATCTCCGGCGGTATCAGTCGCGATCGCTGCCCGCGTCGCGGAGAAGGGACTCACCAATGCACACCCGGATTAGCTGGTCGCGGCGATTCGTCACCGCGCTTGCAATGCTCACCATGGGGCTGTCGATGACGGCTCTCGCGTCGCCCGCGCTGGCGACCAACACCAACACCGAGTGCACGACCCTCAGCGGCGTTGCCCTGCGCGACGCGCTGAAGACGGCAGGGAGTGGCGTCGACAATCCGCAGGTCGCCGACGGCTCGACCGCTGTCCAGTGGCATGCGACGCTCGTCGTGCCGGAAGGTTCCTGCGACGTCCAGGCCAGCTTCAGCTCCTACGACCTCCCCGGCGGCATGATCCATCCATTCGATGCCCAGGTGCTGTTCGACAACGTGACCGGCATGTACGGTCCGGGAACGCACGGCATCTCCGTCAACCTTCCGTCATGCCGATGGCAGGTCGACCTGTACACCGGTGACGTCATCGCCCACCTCAACGCGACCTACGGCCATCCGGCCGATCGCCTCATCGACTGGACGTACAACCAGGGCGCGGTGTGCGACGAGGAGAGCCAGTCACCGAGCGCCACCCCAACGCGCTCCCCGAAGGAGACGCCCAAGGAGACGCCCAAGGAGGACCACGCCGCGCTGAACATCAAGAAGGTCGACGGCAACGGCAAGCCCCTCGCCGGCGCGATCTTCACCGTCGAGGGCATGGAGGGGACCTTCACGACGGGTGACAACGGGAAATTCTGCATCACCGGCCTGCCAGCCGATGCGCACTGGCTGGTGACCGAGATCCAGGCTCCGGCCGGCTACGAGATCGCCGATCCCGCATCCCAGATGGTCGAGGTCGATGACGATGGGGACTGCAACAGCCCTGACGCGAGGTTCGTCAACCTCCCCAAGGAGTCCTCGAGCAAGTCGCCCGAGCAGTCAGTGAAGCCAAGCCAGTCGGCGAGCCCGACGAGCACTCCTGCGAGCCACACGCCCGAGGAGTCGGTCAAGGGCGGCCAGGGTGGCCCCAGCGGCGGCGGCCTTCCGGACACGTCGACCACCGGCGGTGGCTGGACGGCGGCATGGGGGGCCGTGCTGCTCCTCTCCGCCATGGTCCTGGTCAGCGCCCGGCGACGCGCCCAGGCGCGCACGCGCTAGAGATACGGTGGGGGTGGCCGACCCGGCCATTCCCCACCGGCCAACCCCCAATCCACATCTGCGAGCCCCTGGCTCCAGCCCCCTGGCAGAAACGGGGCAGAGGTTCCGACCTCTGCCCCGTTCTCTGATCCTGAGCGTCAGCGCACCGTGTCACACGATGGCGAGCTCGTGCCCCACCTTCTCGAAGGCGGCCAGGCACGCGTCGAGCTCCTCGCGGGTGTGCTCGGCGGTCACGATCGTTCGGACCCGGCTCCGATCCTCGGGCACCGTCGGGAAGCCGATGCCCATCGCGAACACGCCCTCCTCGAACAGCCGGTCGCTCAGACGATGGGCCAGCGCTCCGGCACCGACGATGACGGGCGTGATCGGCGTCTCCGACGCTCCGGTATCGAAGCCGAGGGCCTGCAGGCCCGCCTTGAAGTGGCGCGCGTTCTCCCACAGCCGATCGATGAGCTCGGGCTCACTCTCCAGCACGTCGATCGCCGCCAGGCAGGCGGCCGCCACGGCCGGCGGATGCGAGGTCGAGAACAGGAACGGCCGGCCCTTGTGCTCGAGGACCTGCCGCAGGCTCGATGGGCCAGCGACATACCCGCCGAGCACACCGATCGCCTTCGAGAGCGTGCCGACCTGCACGTGGACCCGGCCGTGGAGGTCGAAGTGGTCGACCGAGCCACGCCCATTGCGGCCGAGGACGCCCGAGGCATGGGCGTCGTCGACGTACACGATCGCGTTCGCCTCCTCGGCGGCCTCCACGATCTCCGGCAGGCGGGCGATGTCGCCGTCCATGCTGAAGACGCCATCGGTGACGACGAGGATCGTGCGATCGGCGCCGCCGGGCGCGGCACGGACCTCCCGCAGCGCGGCCCGCAGGGCCTCCATGTCACCGTGCGGGAAGATCTTCCGCTCCGCCTTCGTGAGCCGAATGCCGTCGATGATGCTGGCGTGATTCAACGCGTCGCTGACGATCGTGGCGCCCTCCGGGGCGAGGATCGGGATGACGCCGGTGTTGCAGGTGAAGCCGGACTGGAAGGTCAGCACCGCCTCGACGTGCTTGAAGTCGGCGAGTCGGGCCTCGAGCTCCTCGTGGAGAGTCATCGTGCCGGCGATGGTGCGGACGGCGCCGCTTCCCGCCCCGTAGCGCTCGACGGCGGCGATCGCCGCCGCCTTCAGCCGCGGGTGCGTCGTCAGGCCGAGGGAGTTGTTGCTCGACAGGGTGATCACCTCGCGGCCGTCGATCACGCAGCGGCTCTTCTGCTCGCCCTCGACCACCCGCAGGCGCCGATACAGCCCCGTCGCGCGCAGCTCGTCGAGCTCCGCATCGAGGAAGGCGAGCGGGTTGCGGCTCCGCGCCGAGGTCGGCGCGGCGGTCGTATCGGTCATGGGAGGAGAACCACCTTTCCTGCGTGCCGGGAGGCGATGAGCTCGAAGCCGCGCTCCCAATCGGCGAGGTCGAAGCGATGGGTGATGATCGGCGACACGTCGAGGGCGCCGGAGCGGAGGAGCGACTGGGTCCGCTCCCAGGTGTCGTAGATGCGGCGACCGTAGATGCCGTGCAGCCGCACGCCCTGCTGGATGACGCGCTCCGACAGGTCAACCCGCACCGGCTCGCTGAAGATGCCGAGCAGGCTGATCCGCCCGCCCCGGTCGATCACCTCGAGCGCCATCTCGAGCGCCGGGGCCGCGCCGCTCATCTCGAGCACCACCTCCACCCCCTCGCCGTTCGTCGCCTCGCGGATCCGTGACGGTGTCAGGGGATCGCGCGCATCGAGCGGGTGGTCGGCGCCCATCGTGCGCGCCAGGTCGAGACGGTAGGGCTCGGTGTCGGTGGCGATGACGACCGACGCGCCCGCCGCGCGCGCGATGCCAACCGCGCACAAACCGATCGGGCCGCAGCCGGTGACGAGCACGCTCTTCCCCTCGATCGGTTCGACGAAGGCCGCGTGGACGGCGTTGCCCATCGGCTCCTGGAGGGCGACGACGGCCGGGTCGAGGCCGTTGCTCTCGATCGCGTTCTCCTGCGGAATGACGACGAATTCCGCGAAGCCACCGTCGACATGCGCGCCGATCACCCGCAGGTTGCGGCACAGGTGCGGCTCGCCGCGACGGCAGACAGAGCAGGTCCAGTCGACGAGATGGCTCTCGACCCCGACCAGGTCGCCCTCGCTGACCCGCGTGACTCCCCCGCCCGTGGCCACGACCCGTCCCGCCAGCTCGTGGCCGAGCACCGTGGGCGGTCGCATGACGTCCTGCGCCCAGGCGTCCCACGCATAGAGGTGATAGTCGGTGCCACAGATTGAAGCGGCCTCCATGCGAAGGAGGACCTCACCGGGGCCGGGGGTCGGGATCGGGCGCTCCACGAGCTCGGCGCCGGGCTCCGGCCGCGTCTTGGCGAGCGCACGCATCATGCGCGGCGGAGCGGTCGCGGTCATCGGGCTGAGTATAGGACGCGGTCCCTCGGCCTCCGTGCCGCGCTGGCCACGGCGAGGGCGCATCAGTCCTCGGTGAAATAGGCCTGCGCGGCCGGCCGGAGCAGTCCGACGACGAGCGCGATGGTGAGCAGGATGCTCAGCGGCACGGTGATGACGTACCAGCCGGAGGAGGCATCGGAGCTCATGGCCAGCAGCGCGGGTGGCAGGCCAGCGAGGATCGGGACCGGCAGCAGGCTGATGCCGATCGCCATCCGATGCGCGATCCGCTTCCGCTGGAGCGCGACGGTCACCCCGAAGATCACCAGCGCCAGCTCCGCCATGATGAAGATCCCGAGCAGGCTGAACGGCGCCTTCTCGCTGAAGTCCACGAAGGCGATGATCTTCGGCAGCAGCAGGCCGGAGATCGCGAGCAGCGCGAACGCCCAACCGAACCAGAGGAGCACGCCGAACGGGGTACGTTCGCGCGCGTCGGGTGTCATGGCGACGATGGTAGTCGGGACCCTGATCGCTCCGCCGCTCAACGGCGAAAGCGGCGAGGGGATCGGCGCCGGCGCGCAGACCGGCTGGACCGCGCTCGCCTCGAACCTGACCGCTCGGGGATGGCCCGCCAGCGCGTCCCGCTAGCATGGTGGCGTGGCGTGGCTGCGCGATCTCTTCGAGACGAACCAGATCATCGTCCTGTCGATCTACGGGCAGGTCTTCTTTCTCATGGGCCTCGCGATCGCCCTCCAGAGCCGGAAGCGGAGCGAGCTCAGCCTGCGCGGCCTCGCCTTCGCCCCCCTCCTCCAGTTCGGCGCCGAGCTGCTGCTCACCACGCGCACCGCCACCCGCCCGGCGCCGGTGCCGCCCGAGCGCGATCGGCGCCACCAGGCGCAGCCGCGGGATCCCGAGCAGGCTCGGAGTTGCTCGGGGCGCGGCTCGTCACCCGGAGCGCTCCGGGGCATGGCACGCGTCTGTCCCTTACCATGCCGGTCGTGGCATCACGCCGCGAACCATGACGATTCCGATCGGCGGGAGCCGCGCCGCGCCATCGGCTCCGATCCGAACGGCTCCGGCACCGATGCCTGCCGCGAGATCACGCGACGCCTGCCCGGGACCCCGGTGGTGATGCTCACCAGCTACGCCGACGCGGACGCCCTCTTCGCGGCCATCGCGGCCGGGGCGAGTGGCTATGTCCTCAAGCGGATCGGCTCCGAAGAGCTCGTCGACGTCGTTCGAGCGGTGGCCGCCGGCGAGTCGATGCTCGACAGCGCAGTCACCGGCACGGTCCTCCAGCGCCTGCGGGAGACGGCGAGCGACGAGGAGCCCGGGGCATTCACCGAGCTCACCGACCAGGAGCGCCGCGTGCTCGCCGAGGTGGCCAGCGGGGCATCGAACCGCGAGATCGGCGCCCGGCTCGACCTGGCGGAGAAGACGGTCCGCAACTACGTCTCGAGCGTGCTCGCCAAGCTCGAGCTCATGAGCCGCGCCGAGGTGGCCGGCTATGCGATCCGGCATCGGCTCCGCGATCTCGGGGCGGAGGGCGAGCGCCATGCGCGCTGAACGCGCCATGCGAACCGGCGCGCCGGCCGCCGCATGCCTGCTCCTCGCCGCGTGCAGCCTCCTCGCCTCGCCCCGCCCGTCGGCCATCTCGTCGACGAGCCCCAGCGTGCCCGCCAGCCCGGCCAGTGGCACGCCGAGCGTCGCCGCGACGCCGACGCCGCAGCCGACCCTCTCGCTCGATCCGCCCGCCGAGCAGGATCCGCGCCGAGTGGCAGTCACCGTCGCGCCGGCGCTGACCAACACCGGCGGCACGATCACGGTCACCATCACGAACGAGAGCGACAGCCGGATCGAGCAGATCGTGCTGCGCTGGCCGACGGCGCTGGCCGACACGATCTTCCTCGCGCCCTTCGCCCCGAGCGAGGAGCGGATTCGCGAGGGCGGCGATCCGCTCACCGTCTCCACGCACTGGACGAAATGGGTGGAGGGTCCCGGTGAGAGCGGCGAGCCGGCGGGCACGACCTCGCTCGGCTATGGACCGCTGGATCCGGGCATGACGCTCGAGATCCCGCTGTGGGTCACGCGGCACGCGCCGGGCCCGGTAGCCTTCGACCTCCAGCTGCTCGCCGGCGAGGCGCTGCTGACCATCGGCGACGGCCAGCCGGCCGAGGTCCGGGTCACGGCGCCATGACCCGCTTCCATCCCTTCCTGCCGCCGTGGGCCGAGCTCGACCCCGACCTCCACGCCCGCCTCTCCGAGGCGATCGACCCCGACCGCCACCTGCTGGCCGCGCTCGAGCGCATCGTGCCGCTCGGCGGGAAGCGCGTCGCCGACGTCGGCACCGGCATCGGCCACTACCCGTTGCTGTTGGCCCGCCGGACCGGGCGCACCTACGGCATCGAGTCCGATCCCGCCCTGCTCGACGAGGCGCGGCGCCGCGTCGGCGCCGCGCACCAGCCGAACCTGCGCATCGTCGCGGGGTCGCCGACGTCGCTCCCGCTCCGGGATGGCGCGGTCGACGTCGTCCTCACCGGCCTGGTGGCCGCGGATGATGATTCGCTGCCCGCCATCGCGGAGGCGATGCGCGTCCTGCGCCCCGGTGGACGGCTCGTCGTCATCGGCCACTACGGGCGCGACGACGTCGCCGCGCTGCTCGAGCCTGAGGTCGTGCGCCACGCGCTCGATGCGACGCAACGCCGCACCGGATGGTGGCTGCGCCATGGGTTCAAGATCAAGGTCGTGCACGCGCGGCTCGACCTCGGCGACGAGGCCACGGCTCACGAATTGCTGCCGCGCCTCTACGGGGACCGGGGGCGGGCGTACCTCATGGGACCGCACCGCTCCTCGCTCGAGCTGAAGCTCGCGCTCTTCCACCGGCCGCGGGAAGGCGCGACGGTTTCCGGATCGTAAGGTGCCCATCCGGTCCTGAATCGGGGGCGAAGAAGAGCCTTGCGCGCCCTGTGCGGTGGCCCTATGATCGTTGCGTCCGAAGGCCAGGCTCTTCTCCCCCCGGAGCCTGGCCTTCGGCGTCGTCCGGCTCAGGATCGGCCGCTCGTCGGGTGCGGTGCGATAATGACGCCCGAACTCCGTCGATCCACCCGCCGGCGCCCGTCCGCGCGCCGCGCCGATCACCGCAGCCACCGGAGGCGAACCGATCGCATGGCCACCACCACGCCCCGCATGAAGATCACCTACGCGACGCTGTCGGCCGATAATGATGAGCTGCAGGCCGCGTACGACAAGGCGGTCATCGAGGCGCGCGAGATGCTCGGCCGCAGCTATCCGATGCTCATCGGCGCCGAGGAGCGAGCGGCCAACGCGACCTTCGATGACCGCTCCCCCCTCGACGCCGACATCGTCGTCAGCCGCTTCCCGGTCGGGACGCGTGGTGATGTCCGCGACGCGGTCGCCGCCGCCCGTGCGGCCTTTCCGGCGTGGCGCGATCTCGGCTGGCGGAAGCGGCTCGAGATCCTGCGCCGGGGCGCCGATCTGATCAGCGAGCGCGGGTTCCTCTACGCGGCGCTCATGAGCTTCGAGGTCGGCAAGAACCGCCTCGAGGCGCTGGGCGACGTCGAGGAGACGGCCGACCTCATCCGCTATTACGGCGACACCATGGAGCAGCACGACGGCTTCGTGCAGCCGATGGGATCGCTGTCGCCGGACGAGCACACGCGGAGCGTGCTCAAGCCGCACGGCGTGTGGGCCGTCATCAGCCCCTTCAACTTCCCGATGGCCCTCTCCGGTGGGCCGGCGGCCGGTGCCCTGCTGGCCGGCAACACGGTGGTCATGAAGCCGTCGTCGGACGCCCCGCTGATGGCGTACCTCTTCTGCCGCGTGCTCCGAGAGGTTGGCGTTCCCGCCGGCGCCATCAACCTCGTGACCGGCCCGGGCGACACCGTCGGCGCCGAGCTCGAGGAGAACCCGGAGATCGACGGCATGGTTTTCACCGGCAGCTACGAGGTCGGGATGCGCCTCTACAAGGGCTTCACCCGCGACTACCCGCGGCCGATCATCACCGAGATGGGCGGCAAGAACCCGGCGATCGTCACCCGTCACGCCGACCTCGACATGGCGGCCGAGGGGGTGATGCGCTCGGCATTCGGCTTCGACGGGCAGAAGTGCAGCGCCAACTCCCGGGTCTATGTCGAGCGGGGCGTG
This sequence comes from Candidatus Limnocylindria bacterium, assembly GCA_038209995.1. Classification (GTDB taxonomy): domain Bacteria; phylum Chloroflexota; class Limnocylindria; order QHBO01; family QHBO01; genus JAICQM01. Next base: position 13,140 of record JBBQXD010000015.1, read on the forward strand.
GCCGAGGAGTTCGTGGAGCGGCTGGCCGCCAAGGCGAACGCGGTCCGGGTCGGCGATCCGACGCGCCGCGACAGCTGGATGGGCCCGGTCATCAATGAGGGATCGCTCCGCACGTTCACCGACGCGGTGGACGAGGCCCGGCGCGACGGCGGCCGCATCGCCGCCGGCGGCGAGGTGCTGCGTGACGCGGGCACCGAACGCGGCTACTTTCCGACGCCCACCGTGGTCACCGGCCTGCCGCTCGCCCATCGCCTCTTCCGTGACGAGCTGTTCGTGCCGCTCGTGGTCGTCGGCGAGGTCGACTCGCTTGACGAGGCGCTCGAGCAGGCGAACGGCAGCCCCTACGGGCTGACGGCCGGCATCTTCACCGAGGATCCCGGCGAGGCAAAGCGATTCCTCGACGGCATCCAGGCCGGCGTCGTCTACGTGAACCGCCGCGCCGGCGCCACGACCGGTGCCTGACCCGGCATCCAGAGCTTCGGCGGCTGGAAGGGCTCCGGCAGCTCCGGCAAGAACGGCCTCGGCCCGTACTACGTCCAGCAGTTCCTGCGCGAGCAGTCGCAGACGGTCATGGGGAACGAGCCACCCGACGCATAGCTGGAGGAACGCCCTGTGAGCACGAACGGACGGGCTGCGACGAGCCCCGATGACCCCGCCCTCGAGCCGCTCGCGGTGGACGAGGCAGCTGCCGTTGATCCCTCCGGCTGGTTCGCGGTCGAGCTGCGCTACGCCTACCTCCTTGGCCCCGACGAGGCGCCGTACCTCGTGGAGGACCGGGTGATCCTCGTCGACGGCGATGACGAGGAGGCGGCCCTCGGCCGCGCCGTCGAGATGGCGCCCGAGTACGAGGACGAGTTCGAGACCGGCGACGGCGCGACCGGCCAGATCCGCTTCGAGGGCATCGTGGCGCTCAAGGAGCTCGACGATCCGCCGGCGGCCGGCACCGAGGTGTGGCACGAGTTCATGGCGCCACCCGGCGTCGAGACCACCCTGGGCGAGGGCGGCGAGGCGCTTCCCTCGCTGCGCCCGACCGACCTTGCCTTTCCCCGCGCCCGCGACGACTGAGCGCGGATGGGCCTCGACTGGCGGGGTGTCCTCTATGGATTCGCGCGCCCGATCCTGTTCCGCTTCGACCCCGAGCGGATCCACCGCCTGACGATCCGCCTCCTCGGCGGCGCAGGTGCGCATCCGACCGGGCGGGCGATGGCCGCCCTGGCCGGCGGGGTTCAGCGGGGCGGCGGCGCACCGGTCCGGCTCCTCGGACTTCGATTCCGCAACCGGATCGGCGTGGGCGCCGGCTTCGACAAGGACGCGCTGGCCCTCGCCGGCTGGGCGGCACTCGGCCTCGGCTTCGTCGAGGTCGGCACGGTGACGCCGTCCCGGCAGCCGGGGAATCCACGTCCCCGCCTCTACCGGCTGCCCGCCGACGGTGCGCTCATCAACCGCATGGGCTTCAACAATGCCGGGGCGGCGGCGCTCGCCCGCCGCGTCATGCTCGCCCGCCGCTCGCTGCCGCCCGGCTTCGTCGTCGGCGTGAACATCGGACGTGCGAAGGGGACGGAGCCGGCGGGCGCCATCGCGGACTACCTCGCCTGCCATCGGCTCGTGGCCCCGGTCGCCGACTACCTGGCGATCAACGTCAGCAGCCCGAACACCCCCGGCCTGCGCGACCTGCAGGCGGTCGATCTCCTGTCCGACCTGCTCGCCCGGCTCGATGCGGCGGGGGCGGCGCGCGGCGCCCGCCCACCCCTGTTCGTGAAGCTCGCCCCGGACCTCGAGCCGGGGCCATTCGACGCCGTCGTCACCGCCCTCCTCGACACGCCCGCGGCCGGGCTCATCCTCGCGAACACCACCACGGCCCGCTCAGCACTGCGCTCGGCGGCCGGTCTGGCCGCGGAGCGCGGCGGGCTCTCCGGCGACCCGCTGCGGGCGCGCATGCTCGGCGCGGTCGAGCGCGCCCGCCAGCTTGCCGGACCGCGGCTCGTGATCATCGCGTCTGGCGGCATCAGCTCCGCGGACGCGACGCGCGACGCGCTCGATGCGGGCGCCGACCTCGTTCAGCTGTGGACCGGTCTCGTCTATCGCGGGCCGGGGCTCATCGGCGAGGCCGTCCGAGCCAGCGCCTGATCGGCGGACGCGAGATTGGGGAGCCGCGCGTGATGGCTGCTACCATGCACCTCATCTAGCCAGTGGCGCGGGCAGGACGCGCCGCTCCGATTCGGAGTGCATGGTTATGACCACCGAGACGACCACGTCGGTTGCGGCTGCCCCGCGCACGGGCGCCCCGCGGATCGTCACCGAGCTCCCGGGCCCGAAGGCCCGTGCGCTCATCGCGCGTGACCAGGCGGTCGCCAGCCCCTCGCTCACCCGTGCCTATCCCCTCGTCGCCGAGTCGGGGGCCGGCATGACGGTCACCGATGTGGACGGCAACGTGTTCCTCGACTTTGCGGCCGGCATCGCCGTCTGCTCGACCGGCCACTCGCACCCCAAGGTGGTGGCGGCCATCAAGGAGCAGGCGGATCGGCTCATCCACATCGCGGCCACCGACTTCTTCGAGCGCCGCTACGTGGAGTTCACGGAGCGCCTCGCGACCATTGCGCCGTTCGAGGAGAAGGCGCGCGTCTTCCTCACGAACTCGGGCACCGAGGCGATCGAAGGGGCGATCAAGCTCGCCCGCCATCACACCCATCGCGCCGGGATCATCGCCTTCGAAGGCGCGTTCCACGGCCGCACCATGGGCGCCCTGTCGCTGACGAACTCCAAGGTGAAGCAGCGGGCCGGCTTCGGCCCCCTGATCCCGATGGTCCACCACGCACCGTTCCCGCGCGTGCGCGCCTGGCGCGAGGGCACCGGCGGCGACGGGTCGGCCGAGCTCGACGTGCTGCGCACCAGCATCTTCGGCCGCATCATCGCGCCGTCGGACGTGGCGGCCATCGTCATCGAGCCGGTCCAGGGCGAGGGCGGCTACTTCCCGGCTCCGCCGGCCTTCCTGGCCGGGCTGCGCGACCTCTGCGACGAGCATGGCATCCTGCTCATCGTCGATGAGATCCAATCGGGGATGGGACGCACCGGGACGTGGTGGGCGATCGAGCAGGCGGGCATCGAGCCGGACATCATCGCCACCGCGAAGGGCATCGCCTCGGGGATGCCGATCGGCGCCTTCATCGCCCGCGAATCGGTCTGGACCTGGCCGCCCGGCTCCCATGGCTCGACCTTCGCCGGCAATCCCGTCTGCGCGGCCGCCGGCCTCGCGACGCTGGAGCTCATCGACGCCGAGCTCCGTGAGAACGCGGCGCGCATGGGCGCCCGTCTGCGAGCCGGCCTCGAGGAGGCCGCGGCGGGCACGGAGGCGATCCGCGACATCCGCGGCCTCGGGCTCATGCTCGGCGTCGAGTTCCATTCGCACGAGGCGGCACAGGCGGTCCAGCATGCGGCGTTCGAGCGCGGGCTCCTGGTGCTCGAGTGCGGCGATGCGTCGTTGCGCTTCTCCCCACCGCTGATCGTCACCGAGGACGACATCGCGACCGCGCTGCGGATCTTCGCCGAGGCGCTCATCGCGGGCGCGAAGCCCGAAGCGGGCCTGGACGAGGTCGGCGGCTAGGGCATCGCCGCGGGCCCGGGCGTCCACCGACGACTCCCGGACCCGGCCCGCTCCGCGTCGGGTCAGCGCCCGTCGAGCAGGTCCGACAGGCTCGTGACCACCAGGCCGCGCTCGCGGAGGCCGGGCACGATGGTCCGGATCGCGTCGAGCGTGTTGTAGCCACCGATGTGGAACAGGACGTTCGAGCCGCCCTGCGCGTTGGTGATGACCTTGGCCGCGATTTGCGGTGCGCTCGGGCCGCCGTCGGACTGCGGCTTCCAGTCGATGGTGTCGATGTCCCACAGGAACGTCTTGGTGTAGCCGACGCTGGCCGCGGCGGCGGTCACGACGGCGTCGATCGACCCGTACGGCGGACGCCAGTAGGGCTGGGGATCCTGGCCGGTGCCCGCGCGCAGGATCGCCTCGGCATTGGTCAGCTGCTGCCGGATGAAGGCGGCCGTCGGCGCGCCACCGGTCTGGCAGGGCGCGGTCGTCGGCGATCCGCCGCCGCCGCGAACCAGGTCGCAGTGGAACATCGTGTGGTTGGCGATCTCGAACTGCCCGGGGTGGGCGCGGATCACGGCCAGCACCTGCTGTCCGATCGGCGTGGTGCTCATCGCGCCGGTGGCAAAGATCGTCGAGCACACCTTGTTGGCGACGAGGAAGCTCATGATGTCGAGGGCCGGATCGAGGCGGCCGCCCATGTCGAACGTGAGCGCCACCTCGTTGCCGGCGTTCGGAATGCGCGCATAGGTCGCGACCCCACCGGACGCACGATGGCCCGCACTGCACGGCAGGTCACTCACCGATGGCGGCACCGAAGGAGTCGGGCTCAAGGGCGGCGTTGGCCGGGAGGTCGGCTGTGGCGTCACCCCCGGCACGAGCGCGACGATGAGCGTCCAGCCTGCCACGAGGGTGCCGGGATCGGTCGCGAGCGATGGGTAGCGGTCGGCGTTCCAGGCCTGCAGATCGGCCAGGTTGACGCCAAAGCGCCGCGCGATGCTGAACCCGGTGTCGCCGCCCGCGACGAGATAGGTGGTGACCGCCGGGCTCGGCGATGGGCTTGGGGTCGGCGAGCTGGTCGCCGGGACGGACGGCGTGACCGTGGCCAGCGGTGTGCTGCTCGGCGAGGGAGTCGGCGTGGCGTTCGAGCACGCGACGAGGATGAGGAGGCCGCCGACGCACGCGCGCCGGTGGGGACGGGCCAGGCCGGTGCTCAATTCGGGTGGTAGGTGAGGTCGGTGGTGCTCACCGGCGGCATCGCGCCGTCGGCGAGGAGCCGCGACTCACGCCGGAGGAGCGCCAGCTCGGCCCGCAGCCGAGCGCCGGCGTCGGGGAGCTCGAGGAGCTCCTGCTTGCGCGCGAGCTCGATCTGGAGCACGCCGCCGACCGCGTAGCTCGCGGCAAGCGGATCATCGGGAAGCGAGATCGGCTTGAGGACCTCGTCCAGGGAGCGGGCCACCTGCTGCACCTCGTCACTGTCGTGCCCAATGGACGCCGCAGCCGCCACGAAGCGTTTCACGGTGGTCATGTAGCCGTCGAGCGCTGCCTGCACGCGCGGCAGCAGGGTCGCGTCGAGCGCCCCGGCCAGCTCCGGAAGCTCATCGGCCTCCACGAGCGCGTATGGTCCGCCGCGATCCACCTCGCCGAGCGCGGCCCGCGCCACGCCCACGGCCAGCAGGACCCAGCGTCCATCGAGCAGCTGCTCCGCGGTGCGGACCTCGCATATGGTGCCCACCGATCGGCCGACGGCGGTCGCGTCACCGGCCTCCTGGCCCGAGGTGAGCATCGAGACCACGAAGCGACCGTCGTACGGGGAGCCGTCGGCGAGGATGTCGCGCGTCATGGTCCGATAGCGCTCCTCGAAGATGTGGAGCGGCAGCGGCAGGTGCGGGAAGACGACGGAGTGGAGGGGGAAGAACGGCAGGCGCATCGGTCAGCCGATGCTGGCATGCGACTCCCCCCGGCGCAACCGCCCCTAGCCCTCGTCGACGAAGGTGGTGTCGATCTGCGCCCGCTGGAGCCTGCCCGAGTAGTCGATGTAGACGCTCTTCCACTCGCTGAAGAAGTCGAGCGCGGCCTGGCCCACCTCGCGGTGCCCGTTGCCGGTGGCCTTCGTGCCGCCGAACGGCAGGTGCGCCTCGGCGCCGATGGTGCCGTGGTTCACGTACCCCAGCCCGGACTCGAAATCGCGGATGCTGCGGAAGGCGAGGTTGATATCGCGAGTGAAGAGCGAGGTCGAGAGGCCGTACTTCACGCCGTTCACGATGCGCACCGTCTCGTCCCAGTCGCTGACCGGGATGACGGATGCCACCGGCCCGAAGATCTCCTCCTGCGCGATGCGCGCGTCGGGACGCACCTCGGTGAAGATCGTGGGCTGGAAGAAGCTGCCCTTGTCGAGCTTGCCGCCGTGCGCCGCCTCGCCGCCGATCACCAGCTGCGCCTCGTCACGCCCGATGACCGCGTACGCCGCGATGCGCTCGACGGCCCGGTCATTGATGACGGGCCCGACGTCGGTCGCCTCGTCGAGCCCGTCACCGAGCACGAGCTTCGCCACCCGGTCCCGCAGCCGGCCCACGAACTCGTCGTGAACGTTGCGGTGGACGATAAGCCGCGACGCCGCCGTGCAGCGCTGCCCACTCGTGCCGAACGCTGACCAGATGACCGAATCGAGCGCCAGGTCGAGATCCGCGTCCTCCCAGATCACGATCGGGTTCTTGCCCCCGAGCTCGAGCGAGACGCGCTTGAGGGTCTTCGCGGCCCGCGTGCTGATCTCGACGCCGGTATCGGTGTGACCGGTGAACGAGATGACACGCACGTCGGGGTGCTCGACGATCGCATTGCCCACCTCGCCGCCCGAGCCGGTGACGACGTTGATCACCCCGTCGGGGATGCCGCCCTCGGCGAGCAGCTCGACGAAGCGGACGAGGCAGGCCGGCGTGTCCGAGGCCGGCTTGACCACTGCGGTGTTGCCGCAGATGAGCGCCGGAAACAGCTTCCAGCCCGGGATCGCGACCGGGAAGTTCCACGGGGTGATGATCCCGACCACGCCGATCGAGCGCCGGATCGCCATCGCGAACTTGTCGGGCATCTCCGATGGCACGGTCTGCCCGAAGAGCCGCCGCCCCTCGCCGGCCATGTAGTAGGCGACGTCGATCGCCTCCTGGACGTCGCCACGGGCCTCGGGGAGCACCTTGCCCATCTCGCGCGTCATGAGCCGCGCGAGCTCCTCCTTGTGCTCGGCGAGGAGGCGGCCGACGCGGAACAGGATCTCGCCGCGCTTCGGCGCCGGCATCCCGCTCCACGCCGGATAGGCCTTCAGCGCAGCGGCGACGGCGGCCTCGACGTCCTCGGGCCCTGAGGCGGCGAACTCCCCGACGACATCGTCGTGGTTGGCAGGGCTGACGCTGGTGAAGGTGCGGCCGGAGGCGGCGTCGCGCCACTCCCCGGCGATCAGGTTGCGGTACGTGGTGGTGGGCACGTCGATCGGTCTCCTCGGAGGGTTGGCGCGTGAGCGCGCACGGCGCGCGCATCGGTCCGCATGTGGTCCTAACCGATGCGCCGGCGGTTCGATTGCTGGGCCGAATTGTACGCGGCCGCAGATTCCCGGCCCGGCCGGGACATCTGACCCTAGCCGGCCACCGCGGCCGCGCCGCAGGATGGGTTCACACCTGAAGACCGTCGCGGCGGGTCAATGTTTCGTAGTGATACGGGGCTGAAGTGGTGGCACTCCCACCGCGATGGATCACCGAGGGCGCCGGCTTCGGCAACGAGCCGGCGTCCTCGCGTCCTGCTCAGTCGGCGGGGCGCGTCATGCGCAGCACGTCGAGCGCCTCGTCCAGCTGGGCCTCGGTGAGCGTTCCGTCGCGGACGTGCCCGCGCTCGATGACGACCTCGCGGATCGTCTTGCGCTCGGCAAGGGCCTGTTTCGCCACCTTCGCCGCCTCCTCGTAGCCGAGGTACCGGTTGAGCGGGGTCACGATGCTCGGCGATCCCTCCGCGTACTCGCGCGCGCGCTCGACATTGGCGGTGATGCCGCTCACGCAGCGGTCAGCGAACAGGCGCGTCGCGTTCGACAGCAGCCGGATCGACTCCAGGACGCTGCGACCGAGCATCGGCAGCGTGACGTTGAGCTCGAAGTTGCCGGCGGCGCCACCCCAGGCCACGGCGGCGTCGTTGCCGACCACCGTCGCGCACACCATGAGGAGGGCCTCCGCGAGCACCGGGTTCACCTTGCCGGGCATGATGCTGCTCCCCGGCTGCAGGTCGGGCAGGTTGATCTCGGCGAGGCCGGCGTGCGGGCCGGAGCCCATCCAGCGAATGTCGTTCGCGACCTTCGTCAGGCTCACTGCGATCGTTCGCAGCTGTCCCGACAGCTCCACGAGCCCGTCGCGCGCGCCCTGCGCCTCGAAGTGGTCGCGCGCCTCGGACAGCGGCAGCCCGGTGGCGTCGCGCAGCGCGTCGATCACTGCGGCGGCGAAGCCGGGCGGGGCGTTGATGCCTGTTCCCACTGCGGTGCCGCCCAGCGGCAGCTCGCCGAGGCGCGACAGCGTTCCTTCAAGCCGCTCGATGCCCCGGCGGACCTGGGCGGCGTAGCCCCCAAACTCCTGACCGAGGGTGACCGGCGTGGCGTCCATGAGATGGGTGCGGCCCGACTTCACGACCGCGGCGAACTCGTCCGCCTTCGTCTCGAGCGCGGCGGCGAGGTGGTCGAGGGCCGGGACCAGGTCGCGCACCACCGCCTCCGTGGCCGCGAGGTGGATGCTCGACGGGAAGACGTCGTTGCTCGACTGGCTGGCGTTGACGTGGTCAGTCGGATGGACCGGCCGCCCGAGACGCTCCGTGGCGAGCGAGGCGATCACCTCGTTGGCATTCATGTTCGAGCTCGTGCCTGAGCCGGTCTGGTACACGTCGATCGGGAACTCGGCGTCGTGCTCGCCGCGCGCCACCTCGTCGGCGGCGGCGGCGATCGCGTCGGCGATGTCCCGCTCGATGACGCCGAGCGCGGCGTTCACATGCGCGGCGGCGGCCTTGATGCGACCGAAGGCGCTGATCTGGGCGCGCTCGAGCCGGAGGCCCGAGATCGGGAAGTTCTCCACCGCGCGTTGGGTCTGCGCCGCCCAGCGGGCGGTCGCGGGGACCTCGACGTCACCCATTGAATCGTGCTCCACGCGCGTCTCGCTCATCGGTCGAGGTGCGGGTGTCCCTCGAGCTCGACCTCCTTGATGACCGGCGGGATCAGGTATGGGAGCTCGCCGGCCCGGAGGTCGTCGAGGAGGCGGCCGGCGGTGCCGACCAGCTCGTTGACGACGACGCCGTGGTGCACCGGGACGAAGGGAGCCAATTGCGCGAGCCCTTCATCGAGCTTGTTGATCGCCCCGCGCCGGTTTCTGCGCTCCAGGTGGAGGAGGCCCGCGGCGACCTTGATGAGGCCCTGGTAGAAGTCACGCTCGTCGTCCGGCGCGGACCGCCACAACGATTCCCACGCCTCGTGAGCATGCCAGTAGCGGGCGCCGTTGAAGTGCGCGACACCCTGCCAGAAGAGGCGATCCACCGCGCGCCCGTCGAGAGCGGGAAGCCGGCCGCGCGGCAGGTCGGTCGGGGCGGTGGGGATCGCGGCGGTCTGATCGGACATCGGCGCTCCGGATCGTAGCAGGAGGCCGGCGTCGCGGCGCCCGTCTCGATCGCTGCGCGGCGTCCGCATGGGTCGGACCGGACGTCGACGCGCGCATCGGGCTAGCCTGCTGCGATGCATGCCGCACGACCCCGGTGGTGGCAGACCGCCGTCGTCTTCGAGATCTACCCGCGCTCCTTCGCCGACGCCAGCGGCGACGGGATCGGTGACCTGCACGGGATCACCACGCGTCTCGAATACCTCGCCTGGCTCGGGATCGACGCGATCTGGATCGCGCCGTTCTATCCCTCACCGATGGCCGACTTCGGCTACGACGTCGCCGACCACACCGATGTGCACCCGATCTTCGGCACGCTCGCCGACGTCGACACGCTGATCGCCGCGGCACACGAGCGGGAGATCCGCGTCCTGGTCGATTACGTGCCGAACCACACCTCGATCAAGCATCCATGGTTCGCCGACTCGCGCGTCTCACGGTCGAGCGCCAGGCGCGACTGGTACACGTGGCGCGACCCGGCCCCGGACGGCGGTCCACCGAACAACTGGATCAGCATGTTCAACGGCACGGCGTGGACGCTCGATCCCGCGACGGAGCAGTACTACCTCCACACCTTCCTGCCGGAGCAGCCGGACCTGAACTGGCGCAACCCCGAGGTGCGCGCCGCGATGTTCGACGTTGCGCGCTTCTGGCTCGATCGTGGCGTCGACGGCTTCCGGATCGACGTGGCACCGATGGTCATGAAGGACCCGCTCCTGCGCGACAACCCCCCGAACCCGTCGGACGACGAGTTCGTGCGGCTCGGGGCGTGGAGCCGGCAGCTGCACCTGCACGACCACGCGCACGCCGACATGCACGAGCTCTACCGCTCGTTCCGCTCCCTCCTCGATGGCTACGGAGACCGGACCGGACGCGAGCGGATGAGCGTCGGCGAGCTCCACCATCCCGACTTCGACGTGTGGGCCGGCTACTACGGCGAGGAGCAGGACGAGATCCACGTCCCCTTCAACTTCCATCTCCTCAACGCGCCCTGGACCTCGGACGGAGTGCGCCATGCGATCGAGGGCGTCGAGGGCGTCCTGCCCGCGGGTGCGTGGGCGTCGTGGGTGCTCGGCAACCACGACCAGCCGCGCTTCGCGAGCCGTGCCGGAGGCCTGCAGGCGAAGGCCGGCATGCTGCTGCTCCTCACCCTGAGAGGCACGCCGACCATCTATTACGGCGACGAGATCGGGATGGTTGACGTCCCCGTGCCCCACGAGCTGGCGCGCGACCCCTGGGAGCATCGCGAGCCGGGCAGAGGACGGGATGCCGAGCGCTCCCCGATGCAGTGGGACGCCGCGCCGAACGCCGCCTTCTGTCCGCCCGATGTCGAGCCGTGGCTCCCCGTGGCGCCCGACGCGCAGCACGTGAACGTGGCCGCGCAGGCAGAGGACCCCGGGTCGCTCCTCACCCTCACGCGGCGGCTCATCGAGCTGCGGCGCTCGCATCCGGCGCTGGCGATCGGCGCCTTCGCGGCATTCGGCGCGACGCCCGATGGCAGCTACGCGTTCCGTCGCGTGGCCGCCGATGGCGCGTTGACGGTGGCCATCAACCTCACCGCCACGCCGCTCTCGCTTTCGGGCGTCGCGCGCGGCAAGGTCCTCGTCGGCACCGATCGCTCGCGCGAGGGATCGCCGGTGGCGGGCGACCTGTCGCTGGGGCCCGACGAGGCGGTCGTCATCGAGGAGGAGGCGTGATGGGGCGCAGGAACTTCACCGAGGCGGACGAGTGGCCAGTTCCGGCACGTTGGCGTCGCGATCAGCGGCAGCGGGCTGATCATCATGGACGACGGCACGAGGTTCCGATGCTGCGAGGCAACCGTCAGCGAGGCCTGACCCGCTCGAGAAGCTAGGGCTCGCCCGCCTCCATGAGGCGCTTGAGATTTGCGAGGCCCTGGTCCCACTGGCGGCCATACCAGCGCGCGAAGAGCGCGCCGATGGAGCGAGCAATCCACGAGCCGGATCGTCGTCATCACCTCGACCCGTGTTCCGTCGTCGCGCGGCGCGAAGGTCAGCGTCGCATCGAAGGCGCGTTTCGCGACGTGCCCCGAATCGCGGCGCGGTGTGGTGGGTCAACGGCCGATGGCCACGGCGTCGTTCTCGACTCGCCGCCCCAGCATCCAGGTCGTGGCACGGCGGGTGGACCCGACGGCGTGCGGCGGCGGCGACGTCCAGCGCTCCTCGACGCGCGTCGGGACCCGGCGGCCGGTCTTCGTCACATCGGTCAGCACCGCGAAGACATCGTCGATCGGGCGCCGGATCGTGATGGCACTCCGCGTCTCGGCCATGAAAGGCGCTCAGCCGGGCGTGCCGGCGATGTTCACCATCCTGTCCGCGTCGAGCTGCGCATGCATGATTCGGTCGTCTTCTGACGGGTCATGCGGCATGCCGCCCTCGGCGTAGGTCTGGATGTCGAGCTTGCCGCCGAAGACGCCCTGGTAGAACGCCATCGCCTCCCGGGCGTTGCCAGTGAAGCTGAGGTAGGGGTTGAGCTTCGATCCCATGAGCCTCTCCTTGCGAGCGCCGTGGACGCAGGTCGTGCGTCAGCTGGATGGACCGATGGAGGCCGCCAAACTCATCGGCCTAGTCGACGATCTTCGCCATGACGTGCTTGATGATCGTGTAGTCCTCGATGCTGTAGCTGCTCATGTCCTTGCCATAGCCGGACTGCCCGAAGCCGCCGTGCGGCATCTCCGAGGCGATGGTGAGATGGTCGTTGATCCAGACCGTGCCGTAGCGGAGCGCCTTGGCGGCACGCAGGGCGCGCTTGACGTCATTCGTCCAGACCGATGCGGCGAGCCCGTACGGCACGCCGTTCGCCCAGCGGATCCCCTCCTCCTCGTCGGCGAAGCGCTGGACGGTCACCACCGGCCCGAAGACCTCGGACTGCACGATCTCCGCGTCCTGCGCGACGCCGGTCACGATCGAGGGCTGGTAGAAGAAGCCGCGCTCGCCGCTCGTGGCACCACCGGTCGCGATCTCGGCACCGTAGCCGCGCGCCCGCTCGATGAAGCCGGCGACGCGCTCCTGCTGCCCCCTGCTGACAAGCGGGCCCATGTCGAGCTCGGGGTCCGAGGCGGGGTCGCCGACCTTGATCGACGCAACCGCCGGCACGAGCGCCTCGAGCGCCCGCTCGTAGCCGTCGCCCATGGCGATGATGCGGGTCGCGGCCGTGCAGTCCTGCCCGGAGTTGAAGAAGCCGGCGAGCTTGATCGTCTCGGCCAGCGCGTCCATGTCCGCGTCGTCGAAGACGAGGACCGGCGCCTTGCCGCCGAGCTCGAGGTGGACGCGCTTCACCGTCTGTGCCGCCGCCGCCGCGATCTCCCTGCCGGTGGCGGTATCGCCAGTGAGGCTCACCATGTCGACCTCGGGATGGCTGATGAGCCGCTGCCCGACCACGCCGCCGGGGCCGGTAACGACGTTGAGCACGCCCTTCGGAAAGATGTCCGCTGCGAGCTCCGCGAGCCGGAGGGCGGAGAGGGGGGTGATCGAGGCCGGCTTGAGGACCACCGTGCAGCCGGCCGCGAGCGCCGGGCAGAGCTTCCAGATGGCCATCATGAGCGGGTAGTTCCACGGCGCCACCTGGCCCACCACGCCGGCCGGCTCGCGCCGGATCATGCTGGTGTGGGTGGCCACGTACTCGCCGGCCGCCTTGCCCTCGACGACCCGTGCCGCGCCGGCGAAGAAGCGCACGTTGTCGACCGTGAACTCGACATCGAAGTCGGCGGTGCCCTTCGGCTTGCCGACGTTCGCCTGCTCGAGCGCCGACAGCGTCGCGGCGTCACGCTCGATGGCGTCCGCGAACGCATGCAGCGCCTTCGACCGATCCTGCGGCGTCGACTGCGACCACGTCTCGAACGCGGTGCGGGCGGCGGCGACGGCGCGGTCGACGTCGGAGGCGTCGCCCTTCGGGACCTGGGCGATCTCCTCCTCGGTGGCCGGGTTGATGACCGAGGCGGTCTCACCGGAGGCGGCATCGGTCCATGCGCCGTCGATGAACATCTGATGGCGGGTGGCGGTGAGCGTCATGAGCGCGTGCGTTCCTCAGCAGGATGGGCTCGGGGTCACGCGCCGGAGAGGCCGGCACGTCTCGTCTACCGATCTGGACCGATTCTACCCGCCCCGGCAACGGAATCGGCGACGACCGCTGGTCGCGGTGTCGGATTCCGCGACCTCAGCGCTCGTGGAGCGGCAGGAAGCCACCGTCCGCGGCCCGCGCCATGACGAACAGGAGGTCCGCGGCCCGATTGAGCCAGTGCACGACCTGCGAGTCCGCGGCCAGCTCGCCGGCGTCGAGGAGGGCGACCGCGCGTCGCTCCGCCCTGCGGACCGTGGTGCGCGCCACGTCGATCGCGGCGCCGGCCACCGTCTCGCCGGGCAGCACGAACTCCTTCGGCTGCGCGACGAGCAGCTCGAGCTCGTCGATCTCGCGCTCGAGGGCGGCCACCATGTCCGCCGTGACGAGGGTCGTCCCAGGGACCAGCCGCACGCGTCGGTCGGCGTGCGTCGCCAGCTCGGCGCCGACCACGAAGAGCTCGCGCTGCAGGCGCAGGCTCAGCGCCGCGAGCCGCCTGGCGGTGCCGCCGGCACGCGTCCCGAACGCGGCACGCGCCACGCCGAGTGCGGAGACCGCCTCGTCGGTGGTGCCGTAGGCATCGGTCCGCAGGCTGGCCTTGCTGACCCGGGCACCGCCGAACAGGAGGCCGGTCGTGCCGTCGTCGCCCTTGCGGGTGTAGATGCGCATCGGCCCGATCCTCACCGCATCGGTGCTGCCTAGAAGAGGCCGGGGGGCGGCTCCCAGCGGTCGGCGAGCAGGGTCACCTTGACGGTTCCGCTCACGACCTCCTCGGCCTTCGCCTTGACCTCGGTGATGAGGTCTCCGGCCCATGGGCAGAAGGGGGTGGTGAGCACCATCTTGATCTCGGTGGGCCGATCGCCCTGGCCGATCTCGATCGACTTGATGAGGTCGAGGTCGACGATGCTCATCCCGATCTCCGGGTCGTGGATCTCGTACAGGGCGGTCATCACCTCGTCGGCCCTGCCGAGGTTCGCGTCGATCGTCATGCCGCGAGTCTAGCCCTACAGGAGGCGCGCGTCGAACTTGGGGTGGGGCGCCGGGACGAGGGGGCGGACGCGCGTGTAGCCCTCATACACGACCCCATCACCCTCGAGCTGGGCGCGCAGGTCGGCGAGCTCCTGCTTCGCATCGGCCTGGCTGGCGTGACATTCGAGCGCCGCCAGCTTCCGTCCGACCACCGCGGTGACGTCGATCCGATGGCTCGCGGACTGCTCCTCGCCCGACAGGTCGAAGCGCTTATGCCCGGGCGCGAAGACCGGCGACACGACGTACACGGCGCTCGGCGCCATGCCCGTCTCCGCCAGCCGCTCCACCGCCCAGCGCGTCGCGCTGCCGACCACGATGTGGTCCGGGTTGCCGGTGACGCCGTGCGGCCCGAAGGTGATGACCGCGTTCGGTCGCCGTTCGGCGAGCCAGGCGGTGATCTCGGACACGAGGCGCTCGAAGGGCTCATCGGCGACGCCGCCGTCAGGGTAGCCCTCGAGGACGCTCACCTCGTTGAGGCCGATCTTGCCGGCAGCGCACCGCAGCTCGTCCTCGCGCTGGTCGCCCATCGCCGGGTCCGGCGCTCCGTCGGGCGTGCCGGCCTCGCCGCGCGTCGCAATGAGGAGCCTGGTCACGCGACCGGCGTCGGCGGCCAGCGCGAGCGCGCCGGCGCAGCCGAACGTCTCGTCGTCGGGGTGGGCGAAGACCGCGGCCACGCCGCCGGTCTCGAACGGGGCACCCCAGGCGCGATCGGTCACCGCTGCTCCTCGTCCTCGTTGTCATCGTCGTCGCCGAGCCGGGTCCAGCCCTGACGCTCGACGCTGCCGCTCATCGTACGCAGGACCGCGAGCTTGGCGCGCGCCACCTCGACGATGAACTGGCGCGTCGCCGCCTCGTCGAGATCGGCACCGGTGGGAGCCGAGCCCCGTCCCACGTTCAGCCAGGCGAGATGGTATCGGTCCATGCGGCCCCAGACCCGCTCGAGCAGCTCGTCGCTGTTGAGGAGCCACATCCGGAAGCCATTCCAGTCGGGATCGCCGAGGAGCGCGTCCCCGGTCTCGATGAGCCGGTCGGTCGCGGCGAGGAACGCGCGGCGTGACATGATCGGGCGCTGGCGCACGGGCGCCGAGTATGCCACGCGTACTATTGCGGCCCTCCGAGCGCGATCGCCAGACTCGCCGCACCGCACGCACGTTCGCACGCCGCCGTCCATGACCCTCCCCCGCCGCCCGCGGCCGATCCGCGCCCGAACGATCGTGGCGTGGATCACCGCCGTGCTCGGCGGGCCGATTTTCGTGGCCGCGCTGCGCGCGATGCCGATGCTCCCCACCACCGGGGCCGCGTGGCTCCCGGTCGCCGCCCTGGGATTCACGGCCGCCGCGATCGCTGCCGGCACCGCGCGCTGGCTCGTCAGCGCCCTGCGCAGCGGATCGATCACGACGTCGATCGGCGGCGCGGCCGGCGCGATGCTCCTCGCTGGCACGTTGACCGCCGTCGTCAGCGGCGCGGTCGACGCGCCGGTCCTGCCGCTCCTCGCCGGGCTGGCCGCCGCGAGCGTCGGGTGGCTCATCGCCTTCGCCAGCCATGGCTCGGTGGGTCGCCTCGATCGGAGCATCGTGGCGCTGGGCGCGTTCCTCGCCTTCGACGCGGTCGTCGCGGCGTCGCTCTTCATCACGTGGACCGAGCGAGGCGCGCCGTACGTCGCCGGCCTCGCCGCAGCGGGCTTCGGTGCGGCCGCCGTGCTGGCAGCGCAGCGCCGCGCGACGGCGGCCGGTGCCCTGGCGCTGCTCGCCGCTGGCTGTGCGGCGCTGGTCCTCGCGCGGCCGGGCTCGGTGGAGGGGGTCGTGGCGCTCGGGCCGCTGATCGCGGCCGGGGCACTCCTTGCCGCTGAGCCGCCGGCGGCCGCGGATGGCGCCGACGCGGTGCCCGGCAACGCCCCGTCGCCCAGGCTCCCGGAGATGGCGCAGGACCTCGGCGAGGGGACGCTGCTCTTCGACGGCCGGGGCAGGCTCGCCGACTGGAACCGCGCCGCCGTGGCGCTCCTCGATCTCGGCACCGATCCGCGGGACGCTCCGCTGACGGAGCTGCTCGACCCGCTGCTCGGTGGGCTGGCGTGGACGACGATGCCGAGCGAGGCCGGCGAGGCGATCCGCAGCCATGCGACCCTCGAGGGAGAGGCGCCGCGCGAGCTCACCCTCATCCACGGCGAGGACGGGACGGCCCTCCTTGTCATTCGCGACCTCTCGCTCGAGCGCGACGAGTCGACGGAGGCAGCGCGCCTGACGCGCGAGCTGCGCGGCACGATCGAGGAGCTGCTGGAGGCGCGCCGCACCGTCGAGCTCCAGCGCGCCGAGCTCGAACGCGCCTCGACGACGGATCGGCTGACCGGCGTCGCATCGCGGCGCGCGACCCTCGAGCGCCTGGCGCTCGAGGTTGCCCAGGCGCGCCGCTATGCCCACCCGGTGGTCGTCGTCGTCATTGACGTCGACCGCTTCACCGAGCTCAACCATCGTTCCGGGATCGAGGTCGGCGATGCGGTCCTCCGTGAGCTTGCGCTGCGCCTGCGGCTGCGGATGCGAGCCGCGGACGCGATCGGCCGCATCGACGGCGACTGCTTCTGCGCCATCCTCCCGCACACCGACGAGCGGGGCGCCGCGGACTTTGCCGAGTCGGTGCTCAGGCGCCTCGCCACACGGCCGGTGATGACCGAGGCGGGGCCGATCACGGTGACCCTCTCGCTGGGAATCGCGCTCATGGCGCCCGGCATGGAGCTGGACCCCGAGGAGCTCCTCGCCGCCGCTGACGAGGCGCTGGCCAGCGCGCGCCGCGGTGGCGGCAACCGGATCGCGTTCGACCGCCGCCACGGCCTCGCGCGCCTCGAGGAGCGGCGTCGCGAAGAGGCCGACCAGGCCTCGGAGCCGGATCTCGACGTCGGCTGACAGCACAACATAGCCGTCGGCTGGTTCTCCACACCCCAAGATGTTGTGGATAAGGGCACACATCGGAGCCTGAGCGGGTGTACCATCGCAACCCATGCCGTCGACCTCCGCCGCGCTCTCCGCGCGCCTCATCTTCCCGACCAAGGAGATCGTCGAGGAGTACTACCTCCCGATCATCTACACCGCGTGCCGCACCTGCTATTCCGAGCAGGTCCCCGACCAGATCTGGGACAAGGCGGTGTCGCGCCAGGTGGCCGACGAGAAGCAGCAGAGCCTCGTCCACAAGGTCATGGAGTCCGGCCACGGGTCGACCATCGAGCACGTCAACTTCACGTTCGCGATCAGCGGCGTGACGCGCACCCTCTCCCATCAGCTGGTTCGCCACCGTGCCGGCACCGCGTTCGATCAGCAGTCGCAGCGCTACGTGAGCTTCAAGAAGCGCGACAACTACACGATCCCCGACAGCATCGCGAACGGCGACCTGCCCGATGATCTCGCCGGCCGCTTCCAGGCCGCGATCGACGACAACCTCGACCTCTACGGGCAGCTGCTGCAGGCCGAGGTGCCCGCTGAGGACGCGCGCTTCATCTTCCCGAACGCGATGCAGACGAACCTGATCATGACGGTCAACCTCCGGCAGCTCATCCACATGAGCGGGCTGCGCCTGTGCACGATGGCGCAGTGGGAGATTCGCCAGCTCTTCAAGCAGATCCGGCACGAGATCTTCCGCGTGTCACCGTTCTTCGGGTCGTTCCTGGCACCGAAATGCGTGCCACTCGGCTATTGCGACGAGATGGGCAACCGCGACGAGCATTGCCGCATTCGACCGCACCGCGACACGGTGATGGCGGTCTGGGATGCCTATCGCGGCGGTACCGAGCTGGTCGAGACCAATGGACCGATCGTCCCCGAGACGTCGCCGTTCCGCCCGAAGCCACGCCGCACGCCGGTGCCGGTCGTCGACGACGCCACGGTGCCCGCGCGACCGGTGACGGTGGCCAGTGAGTCCGCCGGAGACGCCGACCGGGTCTGATCGATCGCTTACCGATGGCGCGGCGCGTACGACGAGATGACACCGTCGGGCGTGACGATCCGCACGCGGTGGTTTCCGCTGTCGCCGATGTACAGATTCGCTGCTGAAGACGACGTCCCCGGACGGGTCGATCACGGCCTCGACCGGGTTGGCGATCATCGCGTCGACCGCGGGGCCGTCGTCTCCCGAATAGCCCGCTTTTCCCGTTCCAGCGAAGGTTCGAGGGCGCCGTCGGTTGCGTAGATCGTCCCGTCCCGCCCGAGGGCCATATTGCCCGGTTGCCAGATCTCGACGATCTGTGGCCTTGGAAGGGGAGCGCTCGACCGGGTCGGAAAGACCGACATGGTCGAGCCCGTACAGGCGACGAGCGCGACGCTCAATGCGGCGACCAATGCGTGGGCTCTGTGCCGTGACATCGCACGTGTGCCCGTCCTCGGGGTGATGGACGATTCTGGGACTGCGGGACCGAGAAAGATGCGCACTCCAGCCGTTGCGGTGAGCAGTGGCTGTGATCAGTTGTCGGTCGTCAGCCCGTCACCAAGCGTGAACCTGCGCAGCTCCTCGTCGGCGGCGTCGGCCGCGCGACGAGCCTCCGCGACGAGGAACGGCGTCATCTTCGTGGAGTCGACGATGAGCAGCGTGTGACCTCGCTCGTTGCGGTCGAGCACGATCCGATCGTCGCCGTGGAAGCTGATCCCCCAGTTCGCCTGGAGCTGCACCAGCTCCGCCAGCACCACCCGCTCGCTGAACGACCAGTCGAGGAACGCGGCATTCAGCGCCGCCACGACATCGCGAAGCTGGAGGGTCGTGTTCCGCCGCAGCCGCGAGAGGAAATGGATGATCCGCAGCCGCGCGAACGGGTCGCCGGAGCGGGCGATCTGCGGCGGCGCGATGTCGGCCGCGGGCATGCCGTCGGGGACGGGGCCGACCATCGGCGGCGCGGGCGTGGTCTCGATCGGGTCGGTCATGGGTGGCGGTCCAGTCTGACGCGTCGCGCTTCGACGTGCAGCCACGCCATCGGTCAGCCGATGCGGGCTCCGAGCGGCGCGGCCGGATTTGGAGCCAGCAGCCACACCTCGCCGGCGTCGTCGCCCTCGCCCATCGCACCGAGGAGGTGGACCTCGGAGGCGAAGCCGGCGATGCGGCGGGCCGGGAAGTTTCACGACCGCCACGACCTGGCGACCGACGAGCGTCGCCGGGTCCGGGTAGGTGCGCGTCAGCTGCGCCGAGCTGACCTTCGCCGATGCGCAGCCGACATGACACGGCTTGCGCGCCTCGGGAAGCGGCTCGGCCGCCATGATCCGGCCGACGCGCATGTCGACGCGGGCGAACTCATCGAAGCCGATCATCGGTGCGGCGTACCCGCGTCCCACGCGATGGCGGCAGTACCGGTGCCCAGAGGCAACAGGCCGAGCGTAGTACTCCAGTCCGCTTGGATGCGAGGTGGCCGCTCCCTATCGTGATTGCCGCGAGTCGTGCGGCTGCCGCGCGACCGCCCCTGCGAGGATTCTTCGTGACCTTCTGGAACTGGCGACGGGGCACGCCGACCGCGAGCTCCGGCACCGCGGCGCTGTCCCACGCGCCGGACCTGGCTCCGATCGAGCTCTACACCACCGAGTCGCGCATCGTCGGCTGGGTCGCGGCCGGCGGCGAGCGGGTCACCGATCTGCTGAACCACCACGACCAGCTGCGCCTGTGGCGCCCGGCGCCCGGCCCGCTCGAGGAGACCGGGCTGCCCACCCAGCAGACGCCGCACCCCGGCGAGCAGAACGGCGAGTGGCAGTCGGTGCCCGCCGCAACGGTGCTGCTGGCCATGCCGCCCGAATGGCGCTCCTCCCGTCAGCTGCGCCTCCACCGCCGGCTGCGACGGGTCGCCATGACCGTGGGCCCGTTCAGCGTCACCGGCAACCTCCATCTGCACCCCGGCGTTGAGCCCGGCCCGCATCTCCTCGCTCGCGGGCCGTCGTTCATGCCGTTGACCGATGCCTACCTGCTCCACGTGGACGAGCCGCCGTTCGAGCACGTGGTGAGTGTGGTCATCGTCAACATGCGGCATGTGACCTCGCTCGCCTCCCTCGTCACGCTCGCCTAGCACCACCGGTTGGCGCCGCAGGTCAGCTCGCGGGCACGACCCGGCCGACGACGGTGCCGAGGCCGATCCGCGGCTGGCCCGGCGCATCGCCCCCCGCCCAGCCCCGGAGGGTGACCGTGTCGCCGTCCTCCAGGAACCGCCGTTCGACCCCTCCGGGCAAGCGCAGCGGCCGCTCGCCGTTCCAGGTCCGTTCGAGGAGCGACCCCGCCTGCTCCGGCCGCTCGCCGGAGATCGTCCCCGACGCGACGAGGTCCCCGGCCCGCAGGCTCGCGCCGTTGGAGGCGAGATGGGCGACCTGCTGGGGCGCGCTCCAATACAGGCCGCGCGCGTTGACCGCGGCGATCTCGGTGGGTTGGTGGTCGGCTGGCGCAAGGTCAACGCGCAGCTCGACGTCGACTGCCCACTTCCCGGCGAGGCGCAGGTAGTCCAGCGGCGGCGGATCCTGGGCGCGGGCGGCGACGCGGTGCGGTGCGAGGGCATCCCACGGCACGACCCACGCGCTCACGCTGGTCGCGAAGCTCTTGCCGAGGAACGGTCCGAGCGGCCGGTACTCCCAGGCCTGGATGTCGCGGGCGCTCCAGTCGTTCACAAGCACCACCCCGAACAGGTGCTCCTCCGCTTCGGCGATCGGGACAGGCTCCCCGAGCCGCGTCGGATCTCCGAGCACGAATCCCAGCTCGAGCTCGATGTCGAGAGTTCGCGACGGCCCGAAGGTGGGGGCAGCGTCCTTCGGCGGGCGGCGCTGCCCGCGCGGCCGACGGAC
Organism: Candidatus Limnocylindria bacterium; assembly: GCA_038209995.1. Lineage (GTDB taxonomy): Bacteria > Chloroflexota > Limnocylindria > QHBO01 > QHBO01 > JAICQM01. The sequence goes on from JBBQXD010000015.1 coordinate 34,280, forward strand.
CTCCGTGCCGGAGACGACGACCGTGCCCGCGCGTCCGTGGTAGCCGATCGGAATCCACCGCCAGTTCGGCAGCAGGGGCGGTTCGTCGGGGCGAAAGATGCGGCCGACGGTCGAGGCATGCTCGAGCGAGCTGTAGAAGTCGACATAGTCGCCCGGCGCAAACGGCAGGTGGAACGTCACCTCGGTCTCGGTAACGAGGTGAGGCCGCAGCAGCGCGGGGTCGGCGTCGGTGCGCAGCAGCTCCGAGACGCGGGCCCGCAGCGCTCGCCACGCCAGGCGATCTTGGGCGAGGAGGGGATTGAGCGTCGCCGCGCCGAGCGTCGCGCGCGGTTCGGCGACCGCTCCATCGAACAGGCCGGCTTCGGCACCCGCGCCGAGATCCACGATGGCAGGGCCGATCCCGACACCGAGCCGTGGCGCCCCGCCGTCCCGGGCGAACGCGCAATACGGGAGGCTCTGGATCGGCCGCTCCGATCCATCCGCGCCGGGCACCCAGCTCCGAAGCGCCGGGTCGTTGGTGGGGTCGGTCACGGGAGCCATCCGAGTGCCGCAAGGTCCGCCGTCGGCTCGTCGAACGAGCAGGAGCCGTAGGCGGTGATCGCCTGCTCGCGGACCGCTCGCAGCGCGGCGCTCTCGACCGATTGACCGTGCCATCCGATCCGCTCCGGGGTGACAGTGAAGGCCGCCGGATCCTCCTCGTCGATGATCCGCACGGCATCGGGCTCGCCAGTGGCCCCGGCGCGCAGCATGGCGGCCGCGACGATGAGGTTGACGAAGCCATGCATCCGCATGCCGCTCGCCGGGTCGATGCCGCGGACCGGATGGTGGAGGCCCGCCGTCGCCTTGAACGGCGCGCTCTCCGCGATCGCCGCGGCGAGAAAGGCGGCCACGACGCCTGCGGACGGGATCATCTCCGGCTCGAGACCGCCGCATCGGATCTTCGCGCCGAGCCGGGAGGCACCGGCTGCCCGCGCCGCGGCGACGGCAGCGACCGTCTCACGGAGCGAGGCGGCATCGGTCGAGTCGGGTGCCTCCGCCATGGCGGCGACTGCGGCCGTGAAGTCGGCCACGCGCACGGCCGCGGTCACCTCGGCAGCGACATCGGGCGCGAAAACGCGGGCCTCGACGAGCTCCACCCGGATCGCGTGACGGCCGCGCTCGATCGTGGCCGCATCGGCGAGGTCGGCGGCGAGCGCGGCGCCGAACCCGGGTGCGTCGGCCGCGCCGGCACGATCGCAGACGACGGCGAGCCGCAGGCTGGACAGCCCGTCCGGCCACGCGGGCCCGATCTCCGCCAGCCGCGAGGCCGGACACACGAATCGACCCTGGATCCACGCCAGCGGCCCGATGCGGTTCGCGGCATGCGCCGCGAGCGCGTCCACCATGCCGAGCCGCGCCGGCGGGAAGAGGCCGGCGTCGTCGATCAGGCGCTCGAGGAGGATCCGCCGCGCGTCGGTGTCCATGCGCGGTCGAGGGTAGCAGCGGAGCGGCGATAATCTCGCCGCATGGCCGTCCTCCGCTCGTCGCTCGACCCGGGCTCCGCCGCCTTCCGCGCCAACGTGGCCGCGATGACCGAGCTGGTCGCCGAGCTTCGCGCGCGGACCGCGCGCATCGCGGCGGGCGGCGCGGGTGGCGACGAGCGATCCATCGCGCGGCATCGCGAGCGCGGCAAGCTCCCCGTTCGCGAGCGGATCGACCGGCTCGTCGACCCCGGGTCCGCGTTCCTCGAGCTCTCCGCGCTGGCTGCGGAGGGTCTCTATGACGGGGACGCGCCGGGGGCGGGGATCGTGACGGGCATCGGTCTGGTGGAGGGCGTCGAGTGCGTGATCGTCGCCAATGACGCGACCGTCAAGGGCGGCACGTACTACCCGATCACGGTGAAGAAGCATCTGCGGGCGCAGGAGATCGCGCTCGAGAACCGGCTGCCGTGCCTCTACCTCGTCGACTCAGGCGGGGCGTTCCTTCCCCTCCAGGACGAGGTCTTCCCGGATCGCGATCACTTCGGGCGCATCTTCTACAACCAGGCGCAGCTCTCGGCGCGCGGCGTGCCGCAGATCGCGCTCGTGATGGGGAGCTGCACAGCCGGCGGAGCGTACGTGCCGGCGATGAGTGACGAGACGGTGATCGTGCGGGGGACGGGAACGATCTTCCTCGGCGGGCCGCCGCTCGTGAAGGCGGCCACGGGCGAGGAGGTGAGCGCGGAGGACCTCGGTGGCGCCGAGGTGCACACCACGCTCTCCGGCCTGGCCGACCACTACGCGCTCGGCGACGAGCACGCGCTGGCCATCGGTCGCTCGATCGTCCGCAACCTCGCCTGGAACAAGCCGCCACCGCCCTGGGGGATCGCCGAGCCGAGCCGTCCATCGGTCCCCGTTGACGAGCTGTACGGGGTCATTCCCGGCGACGCGCGCCAGCCGTACGACGTGCGCGAAGTGATCGCGCGCCTCGTCGACGGCTCCGATCTCCACGAGTTCAAGGCCCGCTACGGCGAGACGCTGGTCACGGGCTTCGCGCGGCTCGAGGGCTACCCGATCGGCATCATCGCCAACAACGGCATCCTGTTCAGCGAATCCGCGCTCAAGGGCGCGCACTTCGTGGAGCTGTGCAGCCAGCGCCGCATTCCCCTCCTCTTCCTCCAGAACATCACCGGCTTCATGGTCGGCCGAGACTACGAGGCGGGTGGCATCGCGAAGGACGGTGCGAAGCTCGTCACCGCCGTCGCGACCACCAGCGTTCCCAAGTTCACCGTCGTCATCGGTGGCTCGTTCGGGGCGGGCAACTACGGCATGGCCGGGCGCGCCTACTCGCCCCGTCAGCTCTGGATGTGGCCCAACGCGCGCATCTCGGTCATGGGCGGCGCCCAGGCGGCCCGTGTGCTCTCGACCGTGCGTGGCGGCTTCGAGACCGATGCCGAGCGCGACGCCTTCGAGGCACCGATCCTGGTCGAGTACGACCGCCAGGGGTCGCCCTACCACTCGACCGCGCGGCTCTGGGACGACGGCGTGATCGATCCGCTCGACACCCGGCGGGTGCTCGCGATGGGCATCAGCGCCGCGCTGAACGCTCCCATTCCCGAGACCCGCTTCGGCGTCTTCCGGATGTAGCCCCGGCCGCCGCCGATTTCGCTCGGCGACCGACTGTATCGGTTACCAGAACAGTTGTGGATAACGCCCCGTCTGGCGCGGTTTTCCGCGGGGATGAACCGCAGGATCCCGAGCGCCGCGGCACCGATCGGGTTGTCGGCGGCGGCGGCGCGATCGTCGACGCCGATGAGCTTGAGATAGGCACCATCGGTCAGCCAGGTGATGCGATTGAAGGTGCCGGCCCCATCGTGACGCCCACCGGACGTGCAGGCGATCCCGAGAGCCGATTCCAGCTCATTGGCCGCTGCATCCGGTTCGGGCACCGCGATCACAAGGTGATCGATGCCGCTGATGATGCCGCTGATCGTCGCACCGGTGATCGGCTAGGCTGGCGCGCGTGACCACCGACCAGCGCCCGGCGCCCGGCTCCCACGACCGATCGACGCCGTCCGGCTCCCTGGAGACGAGCGCCGCCAACCTGTTCGAGGTGATGCTCGCCGCCCGCGAGGCGGAGGGGCGGAGGGACCAGGGACCGCTGCGGACGTTCTACCGCACGCTCATGAGCGGGTCGCTCCTGTTCCCAGTGCCGCCTGACCACGGCGAGGAGGCGAAGGCGGCGCTGGCGAGCGCCATCAACGACGAGGACGAGGTCGAGATCAGCGTCATGCTGGCGCGCGACGGGGACGGGGAGGCGGTGAGCGTCTGCTTCGCCTCGACTGGCGCGATGGCCGCTTGGGCACCGCGCGGCACCGGGTCGCTGCCGCTGCCGGCGCGGGTGGCGGTGGCGAACCTGGCCGCGGCCGGGCTGCCGGCGGTGATGGATCCGTCGGGGCCGATCCCGTACCGCTTCGAGGTCGCCGAGCTGACCGCCTTGGCCGACGGGCGGCTGCCGGGGACCGATCAACCGCTCTTCGAAACCGGGGCACGGAGGTCCCTCCGCCTGCGCCTGCCTGGCCCCGATACGCTGGCGCTCGAGGACCGCTTGCGCGAGGCGCTCGGCGGGTCGCGAGTGACCGAGGCATACCTGGTCGAGTCCGAGTCGGACGGGCGGTCGCGGCTCATGCTCGGGCTGGTGGGCGATGCAGGGGCATCGGTCACGGTCGACGTCCCCGACGGGACCGATGTCACCTGGCTCGAGGAACCGCTGCTCGGATCGGTCCGCGCCGTGGCCAGGCCGTTCTTCACGGGACCGGGGCGGCGGCATCGGTGAACGACCTGCTGCGCGTCGAGCGGAGCAGCGGGGTGGCGCGGGTCACGCTGACTCGGCCCGAGGTGCGCAACGCCTTCAACGCCGCCCTCATCGGGAAGCTGCGGGCCGTGTTCGAATCACTCGCGGCCGAGCCGCCGGAGGCGCTCCGGGGCGTCGTCCTGGCCGGCGACGGCCCGACCTTCTGTGCGGGCGCCGACGTCGCGTGGATGCGTGCCTCCATCGGCCTGTCGGTCGAGGCGAACGAGCGCGACGCGGCGGCGATGGCGGAGATGTTCGCGACCATCGACGCGTGCCCGGTTCCGGTCGTGGCGCGTGTCACCGGGGCGGCGCTCGGTGGCGGGATGGGGCTGTGCGCCGTGGCCGACGTGGTGGTCGCCAGCGCCGGCGCGACCTTCGGCTTCACCGAGACCAAGCTCGGCATCATCCCCGCCGTCATCTCGCCGTTCGTCCTCGCCAAGATCGGCGAATCGGCAGCGCGCGCGCTCTTCCCGAGCGGGGAGCGGTTCGACGCCGAGCGGGCACGGCGGATCGGCCTCGTCCACGAGGTGCTCCCCGACGAGGCCGCGCTGGATGCGCGCCTCGACGCCCTGCTGGACGAGCTGCGCACCGCCGGCCCGACGGCGCTCCGCGCGGCCAAGGCGCTCGTCCGCGACCAGCGCGGTCTGTCGTCGGCGGAGGCTCGGGCGCTGACGGTCGGTGCCATCGCCCGCCAGCGGACGTCGCTGGAGGGCCAGGCGGGACTGGCCGCGTTCCTGGAGAAACGGCGACCGCCCTGGGCCGAGTAGCGCCACCCGCGCAGCGAGCGTCGGTATCGGCTGCGACAATCGCGACATGCCAGACCGATCCCTGACGCCGCGCGAGGTCGCCGAGGAGCTCGGCGTCACCGTGCGGACGGTGCAGCGCTGGATCGCAGACGGCCGGCTCGAGGCAGAGCGGATAGGCGCCCGGGTGCGCGTGTCGCGTTCGTCGCTCGCGGCGGTGCGCGAGGGGCCGCGGACCGACGGCGTTCGGCCAGTCCGCTCCCTGCTCATCGCGAACCGCGGCGAGATCGCCGTCCGCGTCGCCCGCACCGCTCGGCGGCTGGGCATCCGAACCATCGGCGTGCACGCCGCCGACGAGCGAGTGCCGGAAGGCATGGACGCCGCGCGCCGCATCGACTCGTACCTCGACGGCGACGCCCTGCTGCGGGTCGCGGCCGCCACCGGCGCCGACGCCGTCCATCCCGGCTACGGGTTCCTGGCCGAGAACCCGGCATTTGCGCAGTCCGTCGTGGATGCCGGGCTGATCTGGGTCGGCCCGCCGGCCGGCGCGATCGCGGCGATGGGCGACAAGGCGGCCGCGCGGCGCCGCGTGGCGGCCCAGGGCGTGCCGGTCGCGCCGGGCTACGACGGGGAGGCGCAGGACAACCTCACGCTCACCGAGGCGGCACGGCGAATCGGGTTCCCGCTGCTCGTGAAGCCGAGCGCGGGCGGTGGCGGCAAGGGGATGCGAATCGTCCGTGGGGCGGCGGAGCTGGAGGAGGCGCTCGCATCGGCCCGGCGCGAGGCGCATCGGTCCTTCGGTGATGACCGGCTGATCCTCGAGCGCTACGTCGAGCATGCGCGGCACGTCGAGATCCAGGTCCTGTTCGACGCTCACGGCACCGGGATCAGCCTGGGCGAACGCGACTGCTCAGCGCAGCGCCGGAACCAGAAGGTGATCGAGGAGGCGCCCGGGCCGGCGGTGGATGCCACGCTGCGCGAGCGCATGGGCGCCGCGGCCGTCGCGGCGGCGGCAGCGGTCGGATACGTGAACGCCGGGACGGTCGAGTTCCTGCTCGCCGATGACGGTTCCTTTTCGTTCCTCGAGATGAACACCCGCCTCCAGGTCGAGCACCCGGTGACCGAGATGGTCACCGGCCGCGACCTCGTCGCGGACCAGCTGCGCATCGCCGCCGGCGAGCCGATCGCCACGGTGGCGCCCCGGCTGACCGGCCACGCCATCGAGGTCCGCCTCTACGCCGAGGACCCCGAGGGTGGCTTCCTGCCCGCCACCGGGCGGATCGCCGATCTCGCCTGGCCCACCGGCGCAAGGGTCGACACCGGCATCCGTGCCGGCGACGTGGTGAGCGATCGCTACGATCCGATGCTCGCCAAGCTGATCGTGCACGCCCCCACACGGCCGGCAGCGCTGGCACGCATGCGCGAGGCGCTCGAGGCCACACGGCTCCTCGGCGTGACGACGAACCTCCGCTACCTGCGCTGGCTCCTGCGCAGCGAACCGATGCGCAGCGGCGAGATGCGCACCGACACGCTCGTCGCGCTGGGGGTCCCCGACCTGCCGCGGCTCGAGGAGGATCACTGGCAGCGGGCGGGGGCGGCCCTCGGAGCCGTGCATGCCGATGCTCCGTGGGGTGGGTCGTGGCGGCTGAACGGGCGTGCATTCCTCCGCCTGCGATCGGGCGACGAGGAGCGACCGGTGGACCTTGCCGCTGGCGTCGAGCCGGCGGTCGTTGATGGCGATACGGCATTCCTCGACCTCGACGGGCGCTCGGTGGCGATCACCGTCGCGTCCCCGCCGACCGTCGAGGAGGCGGTGCGACACGCGGCGGTCGCGACCGAAGGGCACGCGACCCTCACCGCGCCGATGCCCGGCCGGGTCATCGCCGTGCGCGCGGTGGCGGGCGCCACGGTCGAGCCCGGGACGCCGGTGGTGGTCATCGAGGCCATGAAGATGGAGCATGCCGTGGCATCGCCGATCCGCGGGACGGTCACGCGGATCGCCGTTGCCGAGGGAGCGCAGGTGCAGCGCGGCGACGTGCTGGCGGAGGTATCGGCCTAGGATGCGGTCACGATGAGCCAGCCCGAGGTCCGCATCTACGAGGTCGGCCCGCGCGATGGGCTGCAGGCCGAGCACACCACGGTGTCGCTCGAGGCCAAGCTGCGTTTCCTCTCCCTCCTCGCCGACGCGGGCCTGCGCGACATCGAGGCCACCAGCCTCGTGCGGCGGGACGCGATCCCGCAGCTCGCGGACGCCGATGAGCTGCTGCGCCGGCTCGAACGCCGGCCGGGCGTGCGCTATTCGGTCCTCGTCCCGAACCGTCGCGGGCTGGAGCGCGCGGTCGCCGCCGGGGTCGACGCGATCTGCCTCTTCACCGCCGCGTCGGAGAGCTACGCGCTCCGCAACATCCGGATGTCGATCGACGCGTCGCTCGCGGCCTTCGCGCCGATCGCCGAGGAGGCCCGACGCCGCGGCTGGTGGATGCGTGGCTACGTCTCGAGCGCCTTCGGCTGCCCGTACGAGGGGGAGATCGACGCGGCCGCGGTCGTCCGCGTCGCCGACGCGCTGCTCGCGCTCGGCGTCGACGAGCTCGCGATCTCCGACACGGTCGGAGTTGCCGCGCCGACCGACGTCGCCCGGGTCATGGGCGCGCTGCGCCACGCCGCGATCCCCGTCGACGCCCTGGCTTTTCACTTCCACGACACGCGCGGGACGGCGCTCGCCAACGTTCTGGCCGCCATGGACCTCGGGGCGCGCTCGTTCGACGCCGCCGCCGGCGGCACCGGCGGCTCGCCATTCGCCCCGGGCGCAGCGGGCAACCTCGCCACCGAGGATCTCGTCTACCTCCTCGACCGCGAGGGCGTGCGCACCGAGGTCGACCTCGAGCTGACCCTGGCGGCGGCGAGGTTCATCGCTGGCGAGCTCGGCGCCGAGCCGGCGAGCAAGGTCGGACGCGCCGGACGCTGGCCCCCGCTTCCACCTTCCGCCAGCCGCTGACTGTTTCGGTATCCAGAACAGTCGCGCATCAATGGGCCCGGCAGCCCAGCCGAGCCCGGGCGAGCTACGGCGGCATCGGCATTGAGGCGATGGGTACCATGAGCGACCGATGACCGCCCAGCATGCCGACGCGCTGCCGCTGATCATGGACGTCGACACCGGGATCGACGACATGATCGCGCTGCTCATCGCGGCAACCTCGCCCGAGATCAACCTGCGCGGTGTGACCTGCGTGGCGGGCAACGTCGAGATCCAGCACGTGGCACGCAACACGGGCAAGGTGCTCCGCATGGCTGGCCGCGGCGATGTCCCGGTGAGCATCGGCGCATCACGACCGCTCCAGCGTCGCCTGCGAACCGCGCAGGACACGCACGGCCCGACGGGGACCGGCTACGTCGAGCTCCGGGGAGAGGACCGCCTGCTCGGGACGACCGAGTACACCGCCATCCCGGCGTCGCGGTACCTGGCGGCGCATGTCAACCGGCATCCCGGCGAGGTGACCGTGCTGGCGCTCGGTCCCCTCACGAACCTCGCCCAGGCCGCGATCAACGGCACCGACCTGGCGACCGGCCTCCGGGACTGCGTGTGGATGGGCGGCACGCTCGAGGAGCGCGGCAACACGACCGAGACCGGGGAGTGGAACGCGTGCGTGGACCCGGAGGCGGTCGAGGCCTGCCTGTCGCGGAACGTGCTGCGTCGGATCTTCCCCCTCGACGCCACCCAGGATGTCATCTTCACCATGGCGGATCTCGAAGCGCTCCCCGAGACGCACCTGGCAAGCGTGGTTCGCGACGCGGTGCGCTACTACGTCGGCTTCCACCGCAAGGCCGACGGCATCGACGGCGCCTACCTCCACGACCCGGTGGCGCTCATCGCAGGCCTGCTGCGGCCAGACCTGGTGACCGATGCGGTGGACGTGCAGCTGGCGTGCGACACAAGCTCGGACGCTCATCGGGCCGGCTCGCTGCAGCGAATCGATGATGCGAGCCGCGACGCGGTGAATGCCGCGGTCGCGATTGATGCTGAGGGGATGAAGGTGGAGCTGCTCGAGCGCCTTGCTCGCGCGGTCGCCGCGGGACGCTCATGAGCGACAGACGGAGGCGGTAGGGCAGATGATCATGCGATGGATCGGCGCCGCAGTGGCGTTCGTGGTGGTGGCCGTCATCGGCCTTGCACTGTTCGGCAACTTCGCGACCGGGATCGACCCGGGCAACATCTTCGACCGCGAGGGTGCGAACTCGTTTGCGCTCATCCTCGCGATCGCGGTGATCGTCGCATTCGCCGCCTACGCGACCGTCGAATATCTCCAGACCGGTGGCTTCGCGTCGATCTCGAGCCAGTTCGACACGCGAACGATCGTCCTCATGCCATTGGCGATCGCGTTCAACATCATCCTCGGGCAGGCCGTGGGCGCGGCCCTGAAGATCCCGATCTACCTCGACAGCATCGGCACCATCCTGGTGGGCGCGCTGGCCGGGCCGATTCCCGGGGCGCTGACCGGCTTCCTCTCGAACATCCTGTGGACCTACGTCGTGCCGCCGCCCTTCAACTCGGGGATCGCGGGCGCCTTCGCGGTGGTGGCGGCGGTGATCGGCATCCTCGCCGGCCTGTTCGCGCGGGCCGGCTGGCTGCGGCCCCGCCCTGACCGGCCGATGGGCCAGCTCTTCGCGGGTGGCGTGGTCGCACTCGCGATCGTCGGCTTCCTCGCCTTCTACGCCTACACCCGCTTCTACGGGAAGGCGTTCTCGCTCTTCAACCCCGACAACGCGAACCTGCTGTTCACGATCCTCGGCTGGCTGATCGTGCTCTTGTTCGTGGCCTTCGTCGTCGGCTTCGTCGCTCTCCTGTTCCTGAGGCGCGACCTCACCGTGGCGTACGTCGTCGTGGCCGGTGTGCTCACCGGCAGCGTGGCCGCGTTGATCAGCGCCCCGATCGCTGCGAACGTGTTCAGCGGCGTCACCGGCTCCGGCACCGACTTCCTCGTCGCCGCCTTCCGGCAGGCCGGCTCCGACATCCAGACCGCGACCCTCCAGCAGGGCCTCCTCTCGGACCCGGTCGACAAGATGGTCACCTTCTTCACCGTGTACCTCATCCTCAACGCCATGGCGCGACGAACGAAGGCCCGCTTCCCGCAGGGAGAGCGGCTGCTCGAGGGCGGCGACACCGCGGTCGATGACGACTTCGACGCCCCGGCGCCCCAGGAGGCCCCGGCCTGACCGATCTGCCAACGTCGCTCGGGGCGCCTGGCCCCACGCCGTGGCACCGCCTGAACCCGCTGACCAAGCTCCTGATCGCGTCGGCCACCGCCATCGCGGCGGTGGTCATCGGCGGCGTCATCGGGCCGCTGGTGCTGGTCGCCGTCGCGGTCATCATTCCCGCCGTCCTGGCCGGCGTCCTCGGCCGCCTGCTGCGCCTCTCGTTCCTGCTCAGCCTGCCGATCGCGATCTCGGCGGTGCTCATCAACGTCTTCCTCTTCCCCGGCGCCTCGACCGTGCTCTTCACCCTCGGACCGATCACCGCCACCGCCGAGGGCCTCGCCTTCGCGCTCGAGATCCTCGTCCGCATCCTCGCCATCAGCGGCGCCATCACGCTCTTCTACCTGACCACCCGCCCCGCCGAGCTGGTCGTCGACCTCGAGCGGCGCGGGGTCTCGCCGCGCGTCGCGTTCGTGGCCAACGCATCGGTCCAGACCGTCCCGGCGATGGTCGAGCGGGCGGCCCAGATCACCGCCGCCCAGCGGGCGCGCGGCCTCGACACCGAGGGCAACCCCTGGCGCCGGGCGCGAGGCCTGATCCCGATCGTCGGCCCGGTGATTCTCGGGGCGATCGGCGAGGTCGAGGAGCGGACGATGGCACTCGAGGCGCGCGGCTTCACCCGACCCGGTCGGCGCTCGCTCCTGTGGTGGCCGGCCGACTCGGGACGGCAGCGGATCGCGCGCTGGCTCGTGGTGCTCGCCGTGCCGGCCCTCCTCGCGGCGCGCATCGCCGGCTGGCTCGACTGGCTGCGCTGAAGAGAGCCTGATGCTCACCCTCGAATCGGTCAGCTATCGCTACGCCGGCGCGCGCGGCGCCTCGCTGCGCGATGTCTCGCTCGAGCTGCGCGACGGCGAGGTGGTCGGGATCATCGGGCCGTCGGAGGCCGGCAAGACGACGCTCGCGCTCGTGGCCTCCGGGCTTGCCCCGCGGGCGATCGGTGGCACGCTGGGCGGCACCGTGCACCTCGATGGCGTCGACCTCGCGGGGCGGCCGATGCACGAGGTGGCGGGGCAGGTCGGGATCGGCTTCCAGGACCCCGGCACCCAGCTCTCCGGCGTGACCGAGACGGTCTTCGAGGAGGTCGCCTTTGGACCGATGAACCTGGGCGTGCCACGCGACGAGGTGATCGCCCGCACCTGGGACGCCCTCGCCACCCTGCGCATCGGGCCGCTCGCCGAGCGCGATCCCGCCCGCCTGTCAGGAGGCCAGCAACAGCTCGTCGCGATCGCCGGCCTGCTTGCCCTCGAGCCCCGCCACCTCGTCCTCGACGAGCCGACCGCCCAGCTCGACCCGGCCGGCACGGGCCTCGTGGCCGACGCGCTGGCGGCGATCGCGCGCGCCGGGGCCAGCATCTGCATCGTCGAGCAGAAGACCGATCTCCTGGCGCGCCTCGCCGAACGGATCGTGGTCGTCGACGGCGGTCGCCTCGCCTTCGAGGGGGCAGCCGACGACGTGCTCGCCGATCCCCGGCTCCGGGATCTCGGGGTCGCCGAGCCGGCGGGCGTGCGCCTCACTCGGTTGGCGGGCGAGGCCCGGCTGCCCGATCGCGCCTCGCAACGGCTGACCGGCGCGATCCGCGACCTGGCGGCGGCGGACCGATGAGCGACCTCGCGGTCGAGGGCCTCGTCCACGTCTACGCCGAGGGCGCCGTGCGTGCCGTTGACGGAGTCAGCCTCCACATCGGCGCCGGGGAGCGGGTGGTGGTCATCGGTCAGAACGGCTCCGGCAAGACGACGCTGGTCCGCCACCTCAACGGCCTGCTGCGGCCGACCGCGGGGCGCGTCACGATCGACGGCGCCGACGCGGCGACGCGCTCCGTCGCCGGGCTGGCGCGCATCGTCGGGCTCGTCTTCCAAAATCCCGACCGCCAGATCTTCGCGCCGTCGGTGCGCCGCGAGGTCGAGTTCGGGCCACGCAACGTGGGGCTGCGGGGCGCCGAGCTGCGCGCCGCGGTCGATGAGGCGCTCGCCGCCACCGGTCTCGCCGGCAGCGAATCGGTCAATCCGTACGACCTCGGCGGCTCGCGGCGCAAGCTGTTGGCACTCGCATCGGTCCTTGCCATGCGCACGCCGGTCCTCGTCCTCGACGAGCCCACCACCGGCCAGGACGTCCGTGGCGTCGAGCGCGTGCGATCGGTGATCGAGGCGGCGCATCACGCCGGCCGGACCGTGATCGCGGTCAGCCACGACATGCGATTCGCGGCCGAGGCCTTCGACCGGGTCGTCGTGATGCGCGATGGACGGGTGGTCATCGACGCGCCAACCGATGAGGCCTTCGCCGCCGCCAGCTGGGGGACGCTGCGCTCGACGCACGTGGAGCCGCCGCTGCCCGCGCTCGTCGGGGAGCGGCTCGGATTTGGGTCGACCCCCACCGACGCGCGCCTGCTCGAGGCGCTGGCCGGCGCTCAGTAGCCGGTGTAGCTCCCCGGCGGGGGCGGGAGCGGGTTCCCGAACTGGTCCGTGCGATCGTCGGCTTCCAGGTCGTCGCGATGCTCGCGTCGACCGGTCGGGCCGCTGATCGGCTCGGCCATGAGCGAATGCGGGACCTCGTCGAGCCGCTGGCCGATGCCTCGCAGCCCGAGGTGGCGGAGGGCTGCTCCGAAGCGATCGACGAACCCGGCGTCGCGGAGCAGGGCGAAGGTCATCGACGGATGCGCGCGGTTGAGCAGCTCAAGGGCGCGGCTGGCGTCCGGGACGTTGACCCGGTTCAGGGAGACCTGGCCCTCGAGCAGGTCGAGCGCGCGGTTTGCCTCGCGCCGGGCCGCCTTTGGGATGTGCAGCGTACGATTCGCCACGATCCGGACCCGTCGCAGCGCATCACGGACCTGCGTGTCGCGGTCGGCGGCGGCGGTCGGCAGTGCGGCGTGCGGTGAGGTGGAGCTCATGGGCGGCATAGTATCCGCTCCAGACGGCTGGCAGCTCGCGGTCCGCGACGCGCTCGAGTCCGCGACGCGCCCGATCCGCGTCGACCCCCGGTTCGCCCCGCGCGTCTCGGGTGGCCGAGGCACCGCCGACCGATACAACCGCGCATCGTTCCCACCCGCGCGCCCGGCGGCGACGCTCCTGCTCCTCCATCCGGCTTCCGACGGCTCTGGACTCGTGACACCGCTCACCGTCCGCCACGCACATCTGCGCGCCCACGCCGGCGAGGTGTCGCTCCCCGGCGGCGCCGTCGATGCCGGCGACACAAACCGCGCCGCAACCGCCCTCCGCGAGGCGGCCGAGGAGGTGGGGCTCGATGCGGCCGCCGAGCGTGTGACGGTTGCCGGGACGCTCGATCCGATCTGGATTCCGGTGAGCAACTACGAGCTGCTCCCCGTGGTGGCGACCACGGACCGCACGCCCCGTCTTGCGCCGCATGAGCGCGAGGTGGCGGCGATCGTCGACCTCCCGCTGCGCCGCCTCTTCGAGCCTGACGCCGTCGCCCTCGAGACGTTCGTCATCCGCGAATGGCGGCTCGAGGCCGCCGCCTATCGCCACGCCGATCTGCGCGTCTGGGGAGCGACGGCACGCACGCTGGCGATGCTCGCCGCCGTACTGTCCGAGGCCGGGCTCGCTTAGCTCGCTGCGGTTGCGGCGGCCGTCCGTGCCCCTTCCCCGTCTGAGGCCTCCGGCGGCGCGGCGCGGCGCGGCGCCGGCCGCATCTTCACCGACGCCAGGAGCTCCATGAGCGCCGCGTGCTGCGCGGCCGGCGCGGCGACCACGCTGTGGCGCGGTCCCCGAATGCGCGGATTCCACCATGGGCCGCCGACGACATCGGTCACGACGGCGCCACTTCGCTGGGCGATGAGCCCGGCCGCCACGACGTCCCATGACGATAGGCCGCCGTTCTGGATGAAGGCGTCGAAGCGCCCGTTCGCAACGTACGCGAGCGCCAGCGCAGCGCTGCCCATGCGCCGATGAATGCGGATGCGAGGCGCTATGCGCCGCTCGCGGCTGAGGCCACCCTTGCCGATCACCGCCAGGCTGACAACGTAGTCCGACAGCGTCTCTTTGTCCGAAACCGTGACCGGCACCTCGTTCAACCGCGCGGCCCCATCCGCCACCGCGTCATAGCATTCCCTTCGCGCCGGGTCGAGGACCACGCCCACCACTGGCCGCCCACCAGCCACCAGACCGATGCTCACGCAGTAGTACGGGATGCCATTCGCGTAATTGACGGTCCCATCCAGTGGATCGATGACCCATTCCCGATCGACGTGTTCTTGAGCGCCACCATTCCGTCGCCCCAGCACGCGGGCCGCGTGCGAACCCGACTCCTCGGCAAGGATGGCGTCACCCGGAAATGCTTGCCGAATCGCCTCGATCACGGCGCGTTCCGAGGCGTAATCGGCATTTGTCACGACATCCCGCTTGCTCTTGTAGTCGATCCGCTCAAGTCGCTCGTAGCTTCCGAGCAGGATCTCGCCGGCCACGGTCGCCGTCTCCCTGGCAAAGCGCAGCTCTTCGGCCCATCTCGTCGTCGGCATCGCTGCGATCCTACCCTCGCGAACGCACTAACGCCTTGCTAACTCTCGGATAAGGGCCCTCCAGGCACTGTGTCGAATACCCACACACTCGGAGGCAGCCGTGGCGCAAGGTCGCCGATATCCCCAATCATGGACCGACGCAGTGCTCTTCCCGGAGCTGCATCGGCGCTCGGCAGCGCAGCGCATTGCGGATCGACTGCGCCGGGAGATCTTGACCGACGCCCTTCGCCGGGGCGCCAAGCTGCCTGGACAACGCGAGATCGCCCAACACATGGACGTTGGCGTAGCGACCCTTCGTGAGGCGATCGCGATCTTGGTGGCGGAGGGGCTGGTGATGACGCGGCAGGGCCGAGGGACGTTCGTGACGGCGCGGCGGCCGCGGCGAATGACCGAGGTTGCAATGCGTTCGGCGACCGACGCCGAGCTCGACGGGGCGCGTCGATTCATCGAGGGAGGTGCTGCGTCCCGCGCCGCTCGGCGCTCAGCCAACGAAGGCGACGGACCAATGCGTCCCGTCCCGATGTCGGAGTTCGCATGGTCACTGAAGTGGCGCCACGATGGGAGGGCGGACGCGTGGCTCCGCCTCGACGCCGAGTTCCACGAGGAGTTGTGCCGCCTCGGGGGCGACGGTCATGCGGCGGCAGCGCACATCGGGTCGGCGATTCTCGACCGCCTGCGGCGGCGGCGCAGCGCAAGGATTCACCGGCTCGTAGCCGACACGGAGCTCCACGATCTGCACATGGACCTGGCGTTGGCCGTCGACGAGGGCCAGGCCGGGGCGGCGGCGGTACTGGCGCGGCGGATCGTGCGGCGCGAGGCGGCCGCGGTAGGCTAGTCGCCATGCCACAGCTTCATCTCCACGCCGAGAAGGGCGACTACGCGCCGACCGTCCTCCTGCCCGGCGACCCGAACCGGGCGCGCGCGATCGCCGGGCGATTCGACGGAGGACTCGAGGGCGGCACGACGCGGCTCGTCAACGACCATCGGGGGATGCTCGGCTACACGGGCACCTTCAACGGGCGCCCGGTCAGCGTCCAGACGAGCGGGATGGGGACGCCGAGCCTGTCGATCGTCGTCGAAGAGCTTCTGCGCCTGGGCGCGCGGCGGCTGATCCGGGTCGGGACCTGCGGCGGCATCGGGCCGGGGCTGAAGACCGGCGACCTCGTGATCGCCACCGCCGCCTGCCCGGTGGATGGCGCAACCCACACCTACCTCCACGGCGAGCCGTACGCGCCGGCCGCGGACTTCGCGCTGACCCGGGAGCTTGTCGAGTCGGCGGAGCGGCAGGGGATCCCCGTCACGGCAGGGCTCGTCGCATCGGTCGATGTCTTCTACAACCCCGATGGGGACCACGCGCAGCGCTGGCGCGACCGCGGCGTGCTCGCCTTCGAGATGGAGGCATCGGCGCTGTTCTACCTGGCCGCCCGCAACCGGGTGCAGGCGGCGTGCGCGCTGGTGGTGAGCGATGTCCTCTCGGAGGAGGTCACGTCGGAGGAGAGCTACCTTGCCCCCGAGGAGCTTGCGCGGGCCGTCGACCGTATGGTGGACCTGGCGCTCGGGGCGAGTGGCCTCGGACTTGCGGAGTAGACTCGCGACATGACCGATCTCGTCGAGCGCGGGGCTGCCAACCAGGCCGGTGCCCACATCAACAAGAACGCCGAGGCCGAGGCGCAGGACTTCCTTCCCCTGAAGGGGATCGACCATATCGAGTTCTGGGTCGGCAACGCCAGGCAGGCTGCGCACTACTACCGGACCCTGTGGGGCTTCACCCCGGTTGCGTACGCGGGCCTCGAGACAGGCGTGCGCGATCGGTCCAGCTTCGTGATGGTCCAGAACGACATCCGGTTCGTGTTCACCGCCCCGCTCTCTCCGGACGGCGAGATCGCGGAGCATGTCGCGAAGCACGGTGACGGGGTGAAGGACATCGCCTTCGCGGTCGACGACGTCGAGGGCGCCTGGCGCGAGACGACAACCCGGGGAGCGGCGTCGGCCCTCGAGCCGACCGAGCTGACGGGCAAGAGAGGCGTGCTCCGCAGGAGCAGCATCCACGCCTACGGCGACGTCGTGCACTCGTTCATCGACCGCAACGACTACGACGGCACGTTCGCGCCCGGCTACCACCGGGTGACGAGTCCGCCGCCCGCGGCGAGCGGCCAGGTCCTGCTCGAGGTCGACCATTGCGTCGGCAATGTCGAGCTCGGCGACATGAACCGATTCGTCGACTACTACAAGAACGTGCTCGGCTTCGCCCAGCTCATCCACTACGACGACACGGTGATCCACACCGAGTACTCGGCGCTGATGAGCAAGGTCATGACGAACGGCAACGGGCGCATCAAGTTCCCGATCAACGAGCCGGCGGCCGGAAAGCGGAAAAGCCAGATCCAGGAGTTCCTCGACTACTACCTCGATGCCGGCACGCAGCACATCGCGCTGCGCACCGAGGACATCGTCGGCACCGTGCGCGCCCTGCGCGAGCGCGGGGTCGAGTTTCTCGGCATGCCGCATGCATACTACGAATCGCTTCCCGAGCGCGTCGGCGACGTCGGCGTGGCGATCGAGACGCTCGAGGAGCTCGGGATCGAGGCGGACCGCGACGAGGAGGGCTACCTCCTCCAGATCTTCACGCGCCCCATCCAGGACCGGCCGACGTTCTTCTTCGAGATCATCGAGCGCCACGGCTCGCGTGGCTTCGGGGTCGGCAACTTCAAGGCCCTCTTCGAGGCGATCGAGATCGAGCAGGCGCGGCGCGGCAACCTCTAGGGCGGAGGCCGCTCCCCGGGCAGCTCACCACGGACCGATGCGGCGGCTCCGCAACCTCCATTCGCAACTGTGTTGGTAACCAGAACAGTCGCGCCCGACGGCGGCACGCGGCCGCCGGGTAGGATCGGCTCATGGATGAGCTGGTCACGATCGACGAGATCCGGCGCGCGGCGGAGCGGATCCGCGGCGTGGCGGTGCGAACGCCGCTGCTCCGCTGGGACGAGAGGACCTGGCTGAAGGCGGAGAGCCTGCAGCCGATCGGTGCCTTCAAGATCCGCGGCGCCTACAACCGGATCGCCTCGCTGAGCGGCGAGCAGCGGCAGCGGGGCGTGATCACGTACTCGAGCGGCAACCACGCGCAGGCAGTGGCGCGCGCGGCGCGGCTGCTGGGACTCCACGCGGTGATCGTCATGCCGGCCGACGCACCGCGCATCAAGGTCGAGGGGGTGGAGCGTGACGGCGCCGAGATCGTGTTCACCGGCCCGGCCAGCGAGGAGCGGCACGAGCGCGCTCTCGCGCTCGCGGAGGAGCACGGGTACGTCATGGTCGAGCCGTATGACGATCGGGCGATCATCGCGGGCCAGGGGACGTGCGGACTCGAGATCGTCGAGGACCTGCCGGATGTGACGAGCGTCGTGGTCCCCGTGTCGGGCGGCGGCCTGTCGTCGGGAGTCGCCACCGCGGTGAAGGCGCTCGCCCCCCGTGCGCGGGTTATCGGGGTCGAGCCGGAGCTGGCGGCCGATGCGCAGGCCTCCCTGGCGGCCGGCGAGATCGTGTACTGGCCGTCGGCGCAGACGACCCGAACGATGGCCGATGGGCTGCGGGTGCCTGCCGTCGGACGGCTGCCGTTCGCGCACCTGCGTGCCTACCTCGACGAGATCGTGACGGTGAGCGAGGCGCAGATCGCCGACGCGATGCGGGCATTGGCGACCCGGGCGCGGCTCGTGGTGGAGCCATCGGGCGCAGCGAGCATGGCCGCCCACCTGTCCGGCGCCGCGACGCAGGGGCCGGAGGACACGGCGCGGGTGATCGTCTTGTCGGGCGGCAACGTCGATCTGGAGCAGCTGGCTCGCATCCTCGGTGGCGCCGATGCCTGACGGTGGCGCACACCGTCAGACCGCGGTCCTCGGCGCCGGGGCGCTGGGTCTCACCGTCGCCCATCGGCTGGCAGGACGGGGAGAGGCCGTCACCGTTTACGAGGCGGAGTCGCTGCCCGGTGGCCTAGCCGCGGGCTTCGAGATCGAGCCGGGCATGTGGCTCGAAAAGTTCTACCACCACCTGTTCCGCTCGGACCGGAGGATCACGGCCCTGCTCGGCGAGCTGGGCCTCGCGGAGCGGCTCGAATGGCGCCGCCCGGTGACCGCCACCCTGCGCGGCGGCCGGCTCCACCAGCTCGACTCGCCGGCCTCGCTGCTGCGCTTCACGCCGCTGTCGCTCATTGACCGCGTCCGGATGGGGGCAGCGCTCGCCTACCTCCGGGCCCTGCCCGACCCCGAGCGCCTGGAGGGCATGACGGCGTCGGCCTGGATTCGCCGGAGGATGGGCCGCAGGGCGCACGAGGTGGTGTGGGGACCGCTGCTGCGCGGCAAGTTCGGCGTCGCGGGCGAGGAGGTCGCGATGCCGTGGTTCTGGGCTCGGGTCCACGATCGCTCCGCCGAGCTCGGTTACCTGCGCGGCGGCTTCCAGCGCGGCTACGACGCGCTGGCGCGGAGCATCGCCGAACGCGGCGGCGTGCTGCGCCTCGGGACCCGCGTCGAGGGCGTGCGGCACGACGGGGATCAGCTGCGGATCAGCGCCGGCGGCAGCGAGGACGCGTTCGGTCGCGTGGTCTCGACGCTCCCCACGCGGCTCACCGCGCGGCTGGTGCCCGAGCTCTCCGACGCGTGGCGCGCACGACATGACTGGGGGCGGGCGCTCGGAGCCCACTGCCTGATCCTGGCCCTCGACCGCCGACTGACCGATGCCTACTGGGTGAACGTCAACGACCCCGGCTTCGGCTTCATGGCGCTCGTCGAGCACACGAACTACCGCGACCCGGCGGAGTACGGCGGCCGGCACCTGCTCTACCTGGGCAATTACCGGCCGATGGACGATCCGCTCTTCGCGACCAGCCGCGACGACCTGGTGGCGGCGGTCGTCCCCCAGCTGCGACGGCTCAACCCGGCGTTCGAACGCTCGTGGATCGGCGAGGCCTGGGTTCACGCCGCTCCCTTCGCGCAGCCGATCGTCACCGTCGACTACCGGGACCACATCCCGCCGCTCCGCACCCCGATCCCGGGCCTGTGGCTGGCCAACATGTTCGGCGTCTACCCCCACGATCGGGGGCAGAACTACTCGGTCGCGCTCGCCGAGGAGCTCGTCGCGGCGCTCGACGCGGACGAGGTGGACGTCGCGGCCTGAGCGTCGCGCCCGCCGAGGGCGTCGAGGAACGCCACCGCGTTGGCGCCGATGGCCTCAATCGCGTAGCCGCCCTCCTGGAGCACCACCGCCTGCCGTCCGAGGCCACGCACCAGGGAGCCGAGCGTCGCGTAGTCATCGGTCAGCAGCGTGAACCCGCCGATCGGGTCGGCGGCGTGGGTGTCGAAGCCGAGCGAGATGACGAGCGGCGCGTCGGGGTCGAAGGCGTCGACCATCGCACAGGCATCAGCGAGCGCGGTCGCGTATGCCGCGCCATCGGTCCCGCGCGGGAGGGGCAGGTTGCGGTTCAAGCCGGTCCCGCGGCCACCGCCGGTCTCGTCGGCGGCACCGGAGAAGTACGGGTAGGCGTCGCGCGGATCGGCGTGGAGGCTCACGTAGAGCACCTCGGGCCGCTCCCAGAAGATCGACTGGCTGCCGTTGCCATGGTGGTAGTCGATGTCGAGGATCGCGACCCGCTGGGCGCCGAGGGTCACGAGCCGCTCGGCCACGATGGCGGCGTTGTTGAACAGGCAGTAGCCGCCGAACATCGCGCGCGCGGCGTGGTGGCCGGGCGGCCGGCAGAGGCCGTAGGCCAGCGCGGCGCCCCCGAGGACACGGTCCATCGCGTCCAGCGCCACGTCGACCGCGGCGCGTGCCGCGCCGTACGAGCCGGCGACGAGTGGCGTGGCGGTGTCGAAGCAGAACGCCCCGAGCCGCTCGTGGCGGGGGACGGGAAGCGTCATCACGCCCATCTCCCCGTCGTAGGCGCGGGTCAGGAAGGTGTCGGGGATGAGCGGGCGGCCAGCGTCGAGACCGGCGGCCATCGCATCGGTCCATGCGTGCTCCAGCAGGTCGACGAGCGCGTGATCGTGGACCGCGAGGATCGGCTCCAGCCCGCGCTCGGTGGGCTCGGCGAACGCGTATCCGCCGCGTGCCTCGAGCGCGCGCCGGATCTCGACCGCCCGTGCCGGCGACTCGAAGCAGGGCACCTCGCGTCCCGCGACGAGCTCCACGAGGCCGTCGTGGGTGAGGTGGGCATCGGAGGCGATGACCGGGATCGGCGCGGACATCGTGGGAGTCTAGCCGCCACAATGCCCGGACCGATGCCACCCACCCCCGACCTGGCCACGTTCGCGCGCACGCGTGCCTTCACACGCGCCATGGACGAGCGGGTCGCGACGCGGGCGCTCCTGCATCCGCTCGGGGCGATCATCGCCAACGACGACTATCCCGACAGCCATTCGATGAACTTCCTGCGGGTCGAGGGCGAGCGCCCGGGCCTCACGGCTGAAGAGCTCGACGCCGCGGTCCGCGAGTCGATGGACACCGTCGGGCGCTCGCATCTCCAGGCCATCGTCGAGGATCGTGCCGCGGTCGCCGACCTGGCAGCACCGATGCGCGCGGCCGGATGGGAGGCGGTGGAGATCGTGACCATGGCGTGGCGGCATGCCCCGCGCCGCGACCCGGACGTGCCAGCCGCCATCGTGGGATGGGAGGTTCTGCGACCGATCGTGCTCGCCGGCTGGCGGGCCAACGTCGAGGTGAGCGACGAGGCGATGGCGCGGCAGCTGACCGACCGCCGCGAGGCGGTGGCGCGCGCCACGCACCTGCGACACCTGGTGGCGCCGGCGCCGCCGGCGGAGATCGGCTCGTACGCCGACCTCTACTCGGACGCTGCCACCGCCCAGATCGAGTCGGTGAACACGCTCGAGCCGTTCCGCAACCGCGGCTACGCGAGTGCGGTCGTCCTCCACGGGGCGCGGACGGCCCGCGCGGAGGGACACGACCTCGTCTTCCTGGTCGCCGATGTCGACGACTGGCCCCGGCACCTCTATGCGCGGCTCGGCTTCGAGGAGATCGGCGGCTTCTGGGAGCTGTCGCGCGATCGCTGAGCCGCTACGTCATGCGACCGACGACGGAGCGGTTGGTCGCGTCCGCCGATCGGTCGGTCGGCGTCGGGAGCTCGCGTTTCGCGCAACGGGGCGCGTACACTGCGGCGACGATCCGGGGGTGCGGCGGGGAGATCACCTTGGGTGTCCTGGCAACCTACCGGCGCCTCCTCCAGAACGGGCCGCTGACCCGCCTCCTCGTCGGGGAGTTCGTGTCCTCCATCGGAGACTGGCTCTACCTCGTCGCGCTGCTGGTGGTCGTCTACCAGCGCGAGAAGTCGCCGGCCCTGCTCGGCCTCATCGGTGGCGCTCGCATCCTGCCCTACGTGCTGCTCTCCGTGCCGGCCGGCATCATCGCGGATCGCTTCGACCGGCGCATGGTCCTCCTGGTGACGGACCTCGCACGCGGTGCGGTCATGCTCATCCTCGCCTGGCTGGTGGCCACCGAGGGCTCGTTGCTGGCGATCGCGGCCATGACGATCGTGGCGGCCTGCTTCTCGACGTTCTTCGGTCCCACCATCGGCGCATACCTGCCGAGCCTGACCCGGGACGAATCCGAGCTTGGGCCGGCCAACTCCGCCTGGGCAACGCTCGACAACTTCGCGTTCGTCATCGGTCCGGCGATCGGCGGCCTGCTCATTGCGGTCGGTGGCCTCACGCTGGCCTTCATCCTGAATGCGGCCACGTTCGTCGTCATCGCGCTCGTCCTGTGGCGGCTGCCTCCCGGACGGGCACGAGCAGCGGCCAGCATTGACGGCGAGGAGCCTGCCCCGGCGGCCCCGTTCATGCAGCAGCTGCGTGGCATGCTGCGGCCGCTGACGGGCATGACGCTCATCAATGCGGTGGGCGGGTTCGTGTTCGGCGGACTCAGCATCCTGACCGTCGTCATCGCGGTCGATGTGCTCAAGCAGGGCGACGCCGCAACCGGGTACCTGAACGCCGCGATCGGCGTGGGCGGTCTGGTCGGAGCGCTCGGTTCCGGCATCCTCATCCTGCGCCGGCGCCTCGCGCCGCCGCTCCTGTCCGGCGGCATCGTGCTCGGCCTCGGCGTCATCCTGCTCGGGCAGGCGGGTTCACTCGTCCCGGCGCTCATCGCGACCGGGGTCGCCGCCGGCGGCAGCCTGCTCATCGACGTGATCAGCACGACGCTGTTCCAGCGCACCGTGCCGGACGCGATCCGGGGCCGCACGCTGGGCATCCTGAATACGGTTGCGCTCGCGTTCTATGCCGCCGGATCCCTCGCGTTGCCCGTCCTCGCGGGCATCTTCTCGATCCTGCCGATCCTCGTTGTCACCGGCCTGCTGATGGTCGTGGCGACCGTGGTCGGCGTCGCGCTGATCGGCTCGGCGGCCATCGTTGTGCCGACAATGACGGAGGAGCAGGCTCGCCTGCTCCATGTGCCGGCGTTCACCGGCCTACAGCCCGGACGGCTCGAGACGGCTGCCCAGCGAGCCACCGCGCGGAGCGCGGCCGATGGCGAGGTGGTGATCCGGCAGGGTGACCAGGCCGACAGGTTCTACGTCATCCTGGAGGGCATCTTCGCGGTCACCCAGGAGGCAGACGGAACGCGGAAGGAGCTGCGCCGCATGACGAGCAACGAGGTGTTCGGCGAGATCGGCCTGCTATCCGGCGTGCCGCGCACGGCCACCGTGACCGCCATCGGTCCCGGGCGGCTGCTCGCGCTCGAGGGGCGCGACTTCCTTGATCTCGTGAACTCGGGCCCGGGCGTCTCCTCGAAGCTGCTCGGCCTCAACCGCGGCATGGTCGAGGCCCCAACCGAACCCGCGCCGGCCACCGGGAGCTGACCGGTGGAGACCGATCGCGCCTTCGCCACGGAGGGCCTGCGCGCCTGCCGCCTCTTCTCGCACCTCGAGGCCAAAGAGCTTGATCAGCTGGCGGGACGGCTGCGGCAACGACGCTATCGGCGGAACGAGGTCATCTTTCACCAGGGGGATCCCGGCGACACGCTCCACGTGATCGCCGAGGGCGCGATCAAGATCGTCCTCCCATCGCAGGAGGGGGAGGAGGCGATCATCGCGACGCTGCGCCCGGGCGATTTCTTCGGGGAGCTGGCCCTCCTGGATGGCGGAGCCCACTCGGCGACCGCCACCGCCGTCGAGGCCACGACCACGATGACGCTGCCGCGCGATGCGTTCCTTGACCTCCTCGGCAGCTCAGCCGGACTCCGTGACGCGCTGCTCCGCGGGCTCGCCGCGGAGCTGCGGCGGCTGACCGGCCACGTGGAGGAGCTCCACTTTCTGGATTTGGCAGGGCGTCTCGCGATGAGGCTCGTTCGCCTGGCCGACGAGACGGGGCCGCCCGAGGCCGAGGTGAGCCTCGAATGGCCCTACACCCAGTCCGATCTGGCGGCGATGATCGGGGGCACGCGCCAGAGCGTGAACAAGCTGCTCAGCCTGCTCGTCGACGACGGCTTGATCCGTGTCGACCGGGATCGCCTCGTCATCCTCGATCGCGACGGGCTCGCGCGGCGCGCGGCGCGCTGACGACCACTGTCGGAAGGTTGACACGCCGGCTGTCGCCGGGTCATTCGACCTGCTTGCAGACGGCGGTAGGCTTGCAGCACTTCAGTTGGGCTCATCAAGTCCCACATCCAGACTCCCATCGCGGTTCGGCGACGAAAGGAAGCAAATACCATGGGTATCGAGAACGACAAGGACGTGGAGGGCCACATCGCCCGAAACGCCGCCAAGGACATTGCGCGCAGCGCTGCCAAGGACATCGCCCGCAGCGCGGCCAAGATTGACGACGATGTCGAAGGCCACATCGCACGCAGCATGGCCAAGGACATCGCACGCAGCTCGGCCAAGGACATCGCACGCAGCTCGGCCAAGGACATCGCCCGCATCGACGACGATGTCGAGGGCCACATCGCACGCAGCTCGGCCAAGGACATTGCGCGCAGCGCCGCCAAGGACATCGCACGCAGCTCGGCCAAGGACATCGCCCGCATCGACGACGATGTCGAGGGCCACATCGCACGCAGCTCGGCCAAGGACATCGCGCGCAGCGCCGCCAAGGACATCGCCCGCAGCGCCGCCAAGGACATCGATGACGATGTCGAGGGCCACATCGCCCGTGACATCGCGCGGAGCGGGGACCGCAACTTCCGGGCGTGACCCGCGACGAGGAGGTCGAGGAGTCGAGGACCAGATTGCACGAGGGGCGAGTGACTGAATCCCGTCGCCCAGGCACCGACGCCGCGCTGCGAGCCCTCAAGGCCGCAGCGCGGCGTGGCGCTGTCGCCCAGCACCTGAGCCAGGGCGCAGAGGAGACGCTCCTTCAATCCATCGTCGACGCAACGGTTCGCCTGTTCGACGCCGAGGCGTCGTCGATCGCACTGTTCGAGAGCGATCCGGATCGGCTCGTCTTCCGCGTCGCGGCCGGCCCGCAGGGGGCCGGCGCCATCGGTCTGTCGGTTCCACCGAGCAAGGGAATCGTGGGCTTCGTCTTCTCGACCGGCCAGGCGATCGCATTGAGCGACGTGGCCAGCGATCCGCGCTTTGACCGCAAGGCCGCTGAGAAGACCGGCTACATCCCGCGCTCCATCGCCGCCGTCCCCCTCGTCAACGACTCGGCCGTCGTCGGCGTGCTCCAGGTGCTGGACAAGCAGGGATCGGCAGCCTTCTCCCTTCGTGACATGGAGCTGCTCGCGGTGTTCGCCGGGCAGGCGGCCGCCGCCATCAGTGCCTCCCGGGTGCAGCGCGACATGGAGGCGCTGCTGCGCGCCGTCCTGCGCCGAGTCGGCAGTGACGGGGTCAGTGCCGCAGACGTCGATGCCCTCGTCGCGGATGCGGCGAGCGGCCTGGACCGCCATGACGAAACGCCCCTCTGGGCGATCGTCGAGCAGGTCGAGCGCATCCGCGGCCTGGGGGAGGAGGCCCAGATCCTCCTGGGCGCGATCCTCGGCGCTGCCGCCGACGTGGCCGACCGGCGTCCGGGCCGTCGCGGCCGTCGACGACGGGCCGCAGCCGACGAGGACGTTATCGCTCCGTGAGCGTCGACGACGAGCTCCCCGCGTGGTCGGAGCCGTTCACCGGGACCAACCACGTTCGGCTGACGCGCGGCATCGCCGTCGGTGCGCTGGATCGTGAATGGGCATGGGGTGGCGCCACCGGCGCCGGGGTGACGGTCGCCATCATCGACTCCGGCCTCGAGGTTGACCATCCGGCGCTTCACGGCCGTGTCGTCGAGAGCGTGGCGGTCGAGATCGACGACGACGGAGAGCCGAAGGTCGTCCCCGATACGGCCGGCGACATGTTCGGTCACGGGACCGCCTGCGGCGGGATCGTCCTCACCCTGGCCCCGGACGTGGATCTGATCTCGATCCGCGTTCTGGGCGCCGACCTGCGAGGCAAGGGGATCGCCTTCGCCGCCGGCCTGGAGTGGGCCATCCAGCGCGGCGTGCAGGTGGCGAACCTCTCGCTGAGCTCGAAGAGCGAGACGATGTATCCGGTCTTCCACGAGCTGGCCGACGAGGCCTACTTCCACAACGTCAACCTGGTGAGCGCCGCGAACAACGTCCCCGGGCCGAGCTATCCGTCGCTCTTCAGCAGCGTCTTCAGCGTCGCGGCGCACAGCGAGCCAGACCCGGAGCGCTTCTACTACAACCCGACCCCTCCCGTCGAATGGGGGGCCTGGGGCGTCAATGTCCCGATCGCCTGGAAGGACGGCGGCAGCACGGTGGCCACCGGCAACAGCTTCGCAGCGCCGCACATGGCGGGGCTGGTGGCGCGCATCGTCTCCAAGCACCCGGGGCTGACACCGTTCGAGGTGAAGGCCCTGCTGGCCGCAATCTCCGATAACCCTCGCACGGCGCCAGGGCGTGCAACTGCCGCCGGCAAGCGGGTACGTTCGAAACGAGCCTGACCGCAGCTCGGCAGCCTGCGCAAATGGCATTGGCACGCCTGTGCCGCCGTGCATGTCGAAGCTGTCGGACCGCGATCCTTCACCAGGCGGCTCTAGCACCGATGATTGCGATTGGGGAGTACAGTCCCAGCGCATCGTGAATGGGAGGGCTCTGTGCGCTGCGCGTCGTGCGGCTTCGACAATCCGGCGAGCGGGCGGTACTGCGAGGACTGCGGCACCGCACTCGCGGCCACGTGCCCCTCGTGTGGTGAGGAAACGCGCCCCGACGCACGGTTCTGTGCCAGTTGCGGCCAGCCCCTCCAGACTTCGGCCGCGCCGTCAGCTGAGGTGTCGGAAAAGGCGGTCGCCGAGCGGCGTCTCGTCACCGTCCTGTTCGCCGACCTGGTGGGATTCACGACCATCTCCGAGAAGCGCGACGCGGAGGACGTGCGCGAGCTGCTCGACCGCTACTTCGCGGGGTGCCGCGAGATCGTCGGCCGCTA